>CAMDMY010000079.1 GCA_945902775.1 Chryseobacterium gleum
GTATATATGCTGTAATTTAAAAATGCTTAACCCATCAATAAAAGACAATAATTTATCTAATATAATCATCATTTAAAATATATTTTATACGAATAGGCTCATCGAATATCTATTTGATAAGGCATCCTCATTTGAATCCCCGAATATGACTCAAGATTCTTTAATTGATTGTAATAGTTCATTATTTCAACTGGCAATTCAATTTTAGATGCTTTAGAGTTTTTAGATGTTGTTTCTTCTTCTATTTTTTCAATTAATTCAGAAATCGGATCAGCTTCTTTTAATGGATAATAAAGTACTTTTTTATTTGATATTCCTTCATTTTTAGCAGCATAGTTAATTGCATCAGTCAAGCCTCCTAATTCATCAACTAAACCAATTTTAAGTGCATCTCTACCTGTCCAAACTCTTCCTCTCGCAATTGCGTTTACTTGCGGAATAGTCAATTTTCTACCATCTGAAACATTCTTCATGAATTGCGTATAAATTTGATCCACCTCTACTTGAATTAATCCTAATTCTTCTTGAGTCAATCTACGATTTAATGACATAACAGAGTATTTATTGGTTGCCGCTCTGTCAAAAGTTAACCCTAATTTATTCGTTAATAAATTACCTGTAAAAGGAATTACTCCAAACACTCCAATAGATCCAGTAATAGTTGTTGGTTCTGCAAATATTTTGAAAGCGGGTGCAGCTATATAATAACCGCCTGATGCAGCAACGTCTCCCATAGAAACAATTACCTTTTGTTTTTTATTTGTCAATTTAACTTCTCTCCAAATTTCATCGCTCGCAAGAGCGCTTCCTCCAGGACTATTAATTCTAAATACAACAGTTTTAATTGTTTTATTATTTCTAACATCTTGAAATAATTTACAAATATCTTTAGAAGTAAGTCCGTTACCATCTGTTGAAATCTCACCTTCCGCTAAAATAACTGCAATGTTAGGTTCATCTAACTTTGCAATAGTTTGATCTTCGTAAAATAACTTTTTAGAATATTTCTCAAATGATTGTAAATTTAAATCTTCTGATAAATCTAAACCTGATTTCTGTTTTAATATATCAATAACCTCATCTCTATATTTAACCGCATCAATTAATTTATATTTAACACCATCCTCTACTCGATGTATTGTTGCATTTTCTGCAATATTATTCAATTGTTTTATTGTCGTTTTTCTATCATGAGCAATATCGCTTTTTATGTCAGCCCACATACTTGAAATATATTTTTCAATTTGAACACGACTTGAATCACTCATGTTTTCTCTAAAAAATGGTTCTACAGCGCTTTTAAAATCATTGTTCTTACCTCTAATAACTTGCATTTCAACATCTAACTTTTCTAATGTCTTTTTGAAAAACATTAATTCTGCTCCCAAACCAACAAACTCCATTGCAGTAGTTGGAAATCCATAATTTAAATTTGCAGCTGAAGCAATATAATATTCTTTCTGAGAAACATATTCCCCTGAATTATAAGCAATTGCAAATTTTCCGCTTTTTTCAAATTCATTAATCGCTTGACGGATTTCTTTTGCTGTGGAATATCCACAATTAACATCTTTAATATCAATAAATACTCCTTTGATGTTTTCATCTAAGGCCGCATTTTTAAACCCAAACAATAAATCACTTAGTCCAATTTTATTTTCAAAACTCAATTGAGACTTATTAAACTTCGTATCACTAACTTCTGATATTTCACCATCCAATGTTATGTGTAAGACTGTATTTTCTTTTACTGAGAACGGCTCAGGTTTCAAATCTGAAAATCCACTTATCAATCCTGCAGTAACTAATAAAAAGATAATCGATCCTAAAATTGAAACGATAAGTGCTGCTATTAAACTTGGCCAAAATATTTTTCCAAATCCTATTTTTTTATCTGTCATATTTTAATTAATTTATTCAAAATTAATATAATTTATGCATTATAACTTTCAATTGTTATGAATGGCATTAAAATCATTTAAAACAAAAAAAGTCCCAACTAAAAGTTGGGACTTTAAGAAAATTATGTTGAGTATTATTTTACTGCTCCAGAGAAATTTGGATTTTCAGCATATTTTAAAAACTCTCTATCTTTTAATGCTTTCGCTTTGAATGATCCATCTTTTGCAAAAGAATTTTTCAAATTACTGATAGTTGCGTCTAGATTATCTTGACGAGCAGAGATAATTGCTTTTAAATAAAATCCTTGTGCACTTTCTTTATCAGCAGAACCATCTAAAGTTTTAATATCAGCACCTGCAGCTGTAGCACTTAACAATTGAGCTAATGCTTTATTAAAAGTGTTCTCAGCTCCAAAGTTAGAAACTGCATCATTGTATAAACCATCTTGAATATTTAAAATACCTAAGTTATAATTCACTTCTGAACCTGCTCCTTTTGCTTGATCTAACAATTTTTTAGCACCTTCTCTATCTCCATTAACACCAGCAATTGCAGCTAAGTTATTTTTAGAAATTGAATTATCTTTAACTCCATTTGCTTTTTCAAATTCAGCTTTCGCTTCATCTAATTTATTTTGCATGAAATAAACTGCGCCTAAATTATTTATTCCTCTATAGTCAGTTGGGAAATTTTTAGAAGCTACTTTATAGATATTTAATTTTTCATTTAAATCATTTGTCAAAGTCGCTGTAAATAATAATTCTTCAATAGTTAAAGAATCAGGGTGAGATACAGATAGTGCTTTTAACTCTTCGTCTGAATGACCTAATTTATCGTAAGTAACTTGAATTTCAGAACGACGAAGTTTTGTGAAAATGTTTTGCTCTAAATAAGTAAATGTCTTACCCATGTTACGCATTTCAGTTTCACGAGTAACTGGATCTTTTTGCATTTCAAGAACTCTGATGATTAATTGTTTCTCATCATTATTCATAGATGACGCAACTAATTCTTTTTTAAATCCATCAAAATCTTCACCTCTACCAGCTAAAGAGAACATTTCAGTTTTTACTTTATCATTTTTAGCACCTAATGCAACTCCTAAAACAGCAGCTTTTGCCGCAGTAGCTCTTTCATTAGATAATGAATCATTTGATCCAACTTCCCCTTCTGGTGAAGCATAACCAACAACACTAAAAGATTTTACAGTAATTTTAGGGTTCGAATTAGCTGCTTCTAACCAAACTTTCAAATCAGCGATATCTTTTTCTTTTAACTCAGTTGGCTTAACAATAGATTTTCCTTTATCAAAATTAATTTGAGCAGAAAACCCTTTTTCAGATACTCTAGTGAAAGCATCTTTCTCTAAAATTACTTTAAAATCTTTATTTACTAAGAAAGGAGTTACAATTGTTCCTTGAGCAATAGATTTTTCAGGTATAGCACCTTTCACTTTTCCACCTTTAGAAAAAGAACCTGTTACTTTCAATTGAGTTTCTTCGAATTCAGGTTTGTAAGCAATTACATCAGAATAAGTTACTTTACCTCCTGGTTTGAATAAAATAACATTACCATTTCCTGTCACTTTTTCACCTTGAACTATAACTGATTTTAAAGCTGTACTTCCTATCAATGGAGTAATTTCAGCAGAAACTTTTTTTCTAATCCCTTTTGCAGGAAACTGAACATCAACACTTACTCTTACAGAATCACCATGCATTTCTAAAACTTTAGGTGTTACTTCATAAGATAAATCTTTGATTAAATCACAGCTTGTTGCCATTGTACCAGCAGCAACAATAAATGCTAATCCTTTGATAGTTTGTTTTTTCATATTTGAACTAGTTGTAATATCTAACATAATTTTGTCGCAATATTAAACATTTTAATTATAAAACACAATAAAAATAAATAAATATATCCTTTCATTTAAAATCAGGATAAATAGTAAGTTTAGTTAATTGACTTTTATCTTCACAACGCTTCAATAAAATTGAAATTGAACAACCTGTTTTAGGATCAATAAATTCACTTGAAATTTCACTCATTGGCTCCAACACAAATCTTCTATTTTGGATTTGTTTATGAGGTATTGAAAGATCTATTGTATCTATTATTTCATCTTCATAAAACAAAATATCTATATCAATACATCTTGATGAATAAACTCCATCTTTCGATTTCGTTCTTCTGCCAATTTCATTTTCAATACCCTTTAATTGATTTAAGAGGTCTAGAGGATTTAGTATTGTATGAATTGATAAACATAAATTATAAAAGTTTATTTCAGCATCAAATCCTAATGGTGGATTCTCATAAATTGACGAAACAGTAATAATTTGTCCTATCTTCTTATTTATTAGTTTAATTGTTTTCGAAATATAATCAAGTCGATCACCTTCGTTACTTCCTATACTAAGATAAGCAACTCTCTGCATATTATTTCCATTTAAAAGTATGAACCAACTTCATTAAGTCTACTTTTAAATAATCTAAACTTGGTTTAAGAGAATCGTAATTAGGAACACTATTAAAATAGACTACACCACTCACAAAGCGTGTTGTGGAATCCGTTAAATAAAATTGAAAAGGGGTTGCAACATCTCCTTTTAACTCAAAAAATGTACCATACACCCTATCTTTTGAACGAATTATTTTAGTATCTTCTATTGAACTTGCTTTTATTTTATGCTCGTCAACTTTGTCATTTGAATAATTCACATATCTAGCTAATGGTTCAATCATATCTATATATGAAAAATGGATTACACCATTCAATTTCCCTAGTTTAATTTCTTTGTGGCATGTTTCATTATTTTGCTCTAAAACTTTATCAACCGAATAGGCTTTAGAAATTTCAAATGTGTATGGGCATATATCATTAAATAAATGATATGAATGCTTTGGTAGATTTAATCTTAAATACGTAGGAGGTTTTGGAATCAACACTTCATCTCCTCCACAAGAAAAAACCAAAAAACCTATAAACAATATCGCTATACACTTCATATTAAATCAATTATCAACTTCATCACTTGATGGGATTAATACTACTTTCACCATTTTAATTCTTTTTTTATCTGAGGAAGCTACTATTAATTTAAAGTCTCCACAAATAAAGAACTCATTATTTTTTAAGATTCTACCTGCATTTTCAACAATAAATCCTCCTAAAGTATCCGACTCACCTTTAATACTTTCAAAATCTTTCCCTTCGATTTCTAATATTTTATAAAAATCAATCAAAGCAGTTCTACCTTCAAATAAATAAGTTGAATCATCTACTTTCGTAAATGAAACTTCATCTTCATCAAATTCATCTGTAATATCACCTACAATTTCTTCTAAAACATCCTCTAAAGTAACAACTCCACTTGCTCCTCCGTATTCATCAACAACGATAGCCATGTGAACTTTTTTGGACTGAAACTCTTTTAATAAATCATCAATCTTTTTATTTTCAGGTACAAAAAATGGTTTTCTCAATAACGATTTCCAATCAAAACTTTCATCGTTTTCTAAATGCGGTAATAAATCTTTAATAAATAAAATACCAATTACATTGTCAAATGTTCCTGAAAAAACAGGAATTCTAGAATATCCATATTCTAAAATAAGTTCAATTACTTTTGAGAAATTTAAATCATCTGATAAAGCGTCAACATCCATTCTAAATTTCATAATTTGTCGAACGTCTGTATTTCCAAATTTAACTATACCCTCCAAAATTTTATGCTCCCCTTCTGAAACATTTTCTTCTTTTGTAAGTGCTAAAGCATGCTCTAATTCGTCTGTCGATATTTTAACTCCTTTTTTCTTCGCATATTTATGAATAATGTTTGATCCATTTACTAATCCTGTTTTCAACCAAGAAAAAGGAGGCATCCCGTTAAAAAAGTTTAAAGGCAAAGCCATTAATTTAGAGAACGATAAAGCATTTTTCGTCGCATAAATCTTAGGTATTACCTCGCAAATAATAAGTAAAACAAGGGTTATAACAAAAACTTCTATAACGAAGCGCATTGCTTCACTTACATCCCCACTTGAATTAAAAAATTCAGCCAAAATTGAACTTGAGACAATTACAATAGCAACATTCAAAAAATTATTTGTAATTAAAATTGTTGCTAATAATTGTTTTGGGATATCTAATAATCTACTAACTAATATTCCAGCTTTTGAAGTGTCATTTTTTAATTCATCTTTCTCGAATGGACTAAGTGAAAAAAAAGCTGCTTCGGCTCCTGATATTAAAGCAGAACAAACTAGTAAAACAAATAAAATAATAAATGAAATTAATACGCTTGAAAAATTAAACCCAGCTTGAATTATTTGAACTGAGTGGCTTATACTTGAGAAATCTGACGTATTCATATTTTAATTATATAGATGTTAAAGTTAAAAAGGTAAATCATCTTTATCTGGGCTTAATAACTCATCAATTTTTGATGGAGCAGCCGGAATACCTTCTTGAGAATAAGGAGCATTAGAGGTAATTGGTCTTTCACTTCCTTCAGGTCGAGATAAAATATTCATAGTATCCGCAACAACTTCAGTAGTATAACGCGTAATTCCTTCTTTATCCTGCCAAGATCTTTTTTTTAATCTCCCTTCAACATAAACTTTATACCCTTTTTTAACATATTTCTCAGTAATTTCAGCTAATCTTCGCCAAACTACAACATCATGCCAATCAGTTATCTCTTTTTTTTCACCTGAAACTTTATCTGTATAAACTTCTGAAGTTGCAATGGAAAAAGTGGCTACCATTGAACCGTTTTCTAATCTTCTGACTTCAGGATCTTTGCCTAAATTTCCAATAAGAATTACTTTATTTACACTTCCTGCCATACTAATTTGATTTAATACAAATATAATTAAATAAAAAGATTTTGAGTACTCAACACTAAAAAACAAAAGTCTCTAAATAACGATCAATTAAACGAGGAAGAGGAAAATCTTGAATTTCAGATTGATTGATTTCAATAAATTCATCAGAAAACACTTCTGGGAAAGAATTAAAAATATAAAAGTGAGCATAAATTTTCTGATGAGATAAAATATGAACTTCTTGCTGACTTAAATCAAAAGGTTCACACCCCATCTTTTCTTTAATAATCAACTTCATTTCATGAAAACTTTTTTCTGAATCCGTCTCAATTAACGGAAACTGATATAAATGCTGCCAAATATCTTTTTCTTTTCTTTTCTCTAGGATTGTTTTATCACCTTCATTAAAAATTAAATAATGAAAATATCTATTCCTGACTTTGGTTTTCTTTGATTTGATTGGACGTTCATAAATGGTACCTTTCGCTAAAGCCAAACAATTCACATTTATAGGACATTTTTCACAGTCAGGATTAGATGGTACACATTGAATAGCTCCTAATTCCATAATCGCTTGATTATGAATTGCAGGATCCTCAATTGATAAAAGTTCCTGAGCTAGTTTGGCAAAATACTTTTTACCAACTAACGAATCAATAGGTAAATCAATATCAAATACCCGACTCAAAACCCTATATACATTTCCATCCACTACTGAAAAATGCAAATCAAAACCAAAAGAAGCAATAGCTGCAGCTGTATATTCTCCAACCCCTTTTAAATTAATAATTTGATCATAATTATTAGGAAAAACACCACCAAATTCAGTTGAAATAATTTTAGCTGTTGCATGCAAATTTCTTGCTCTACTGTAATAACCTAAACCCTGCCAATCATTCAGTACATCTTGCTCTGAAGCATTTGCAAGATCATTCACAGTTGGATAATGTTCAATAAATTTTAAATAATAACTTAAACCTTGAGCAACTCGAGTTTGTTGTAAAATTATCTCAGATAACCATATAAAATATGGATTTTTGGTATTCCTCCATGGTAAATCTCGTTTGTTTAATCTATACCAATCCACTATTAATCGTTGAAAATCAATCATTAAGGCATTTTTTTAAAAATTATTTTAATAAAATGCAAAAATATAACTTTTAGAGCTATACTTTTGCAACCTGAAAATCAAAAAGTTGATATAAATAATAAATACACACAAAAATGACAAAAGCTGACATCGTTGCTGATATCGCAGTAGAAACAGGATTAGAAAGAGTAGAAGCTTTAAAAGCTGTTGAAGCATTCATGAACTCTATTAAATCTTCTTTATCAAAAGGAGAAAATGTTTACTTAAGAGGATTTGGAAGTTTTATCGTTAAAGAAAGAGCTGAAAAAACAGGAAGAAACATTTCAAAAAACACAACAATTATTATTCCTGCACATAACATCCCATCATTCAAACCGGCTAAAACGTTTGTTGACGAGGTTAAAACTAGTGTAAAAGTAAAATAATAACTGGTTTTTAATAAGCCATTGCAATTTATCCGATTAAATTTACTACTTTCGCACTCTTGAAATTCTGTAGGATACAATTCCACTCCTAACATTCAAGAAGTCAATTAGAGTTTAATCAATTAAAAATATACAATTATGCCAAGCGGTAAAAAAAGAAAAGGTCACAAAATGGCGACTCACAAACGTAAAAAACGTCTAAGAAAAAATCGTCACAAAAAGAAAAAGTAATCAGTAGGTTACTCAAAGTTTAAAACTTAGTGAGCAATTGCTTGCTAAGTTTTTTCTGTTTTCTAACATTTTAATTAAATACAGTATTTCGTGAGTTTAGAACTAGTTGTCGATGCCAGACCTAATGGTATTTGGCTTGCCTTGTTACGTGACGGAAAGCTTATTGAGTTGCAAGAAGAAAAAGGCAATACTGAGTTTGCTGTAGGTGATATTTACCTTGGTAAAGTAAGAAAAGTTGTACCTAGTCTTAATGCTGCGTTTGTTGATGTAGGTTTTGAAAAAGATGCTTTTTTGCATTATTTAGATCTTGGTCCACAATTCAACTCATTAAATAAGTTTACTCGTGACACTTTGCATGGCAGGCAAAACGTAGCAGATCTTCTTTATTTTAAAGCTGAAAAAGATATTCCAAAAGACGGTAAAATAAATGAGATTGTTTCTTCCTCTTCACCAATATTGGTGCAAGTTGCTAAGGAACCGATTTCAAGTAAAGGTCCACGTTTAAGTGCTGAAATTACACTTGCTGGACGTTACCTCGTTTTGGTGCCATTTTCAGATAAAATATCGATCTCTCAAAAAATAAAAGATCCTGAAGAGAGGAATCGTTTAAAAACATTAATGAATAATATTAAGCCAAAGAATTTTGGTGTTATTATTCGAACAGTAGCTGAAAATAAAAAAGTAGAACTTCTTGATCAAGATTTAAAAAACTTGCTTGAAAAATGGAAGTTTATGTATGCTAATTTAAAAACAGCAACTCCTCCTAAGCGAGTTTTAGGTGAGTTAGATAAAACATCTTCAATATTAAGAGATTTATTGAATGCTGATTTTTCTAATATTCATATCAATGATGTTATTTTAATGACAGAAATGAGTGAATATATCACAGATATAGCTCCTGGAAGAGAGAAAATATTGAAATTACATGACCGTAAAATCAATATTTTTGAAAAATTTGGAATTACAAAACAAATTAAAACATTGTTTGGTAAAAAAGTTCCTCTAGCAAGTGGAGGGTATTTGATTATTGAACACACCGAAGCTATGCACGTAATTGATGTGAATAGTGGAAATAGAAAAGGTGCTGAAGGTCAGGAAAGTAATGCGCTTTCTACAAACTTAGAAGCAGCTGAAGAAATTGCTCGTGTATTACAATTACGCGATATGGGTGGCATTATCTGTATTGACTTTATTGATATGCACGATCGTGAAAACAACAAGCAACTTTATGAAAAAATAAAGGAGCATATGATAACTGATAGGGCAAAACACAATGTTTTACCCCCTTCTAAATTCGGTGTTGTAGAGATAACAAGACAAAGAGTTCGTCCTGAGACAGATATAAATACTTCTGAAGTTTGCCCAACTTGTAATGGAACAGGTGAAGTTCAGGCATCTATTTTGTATGCTGAAGAAATTGAAAGTAATCTTAATTATTTAGTTAAAGAACGCCAAGAAAAAAATGTAAGTCTTCTAGTTCATCCTTACTTAGAAGCTTATTTTAAAAATGGAACTTTCTCTAGGCAAATGAAATGGTTATGGAAATACAAAAAATGGATTCCAGTGAGAGGTATAACAGATAACAACTTACTTGAATACAAATTTGTAAACAAAAACAACGAAGAAATAACTCTTTAATAAATTTAAATGTTGGATGTTGGATAATCTATTTATCCAACATCTTCATTTTAAATCCTTTTAGATTAGAAATCTATCTAAAAAATGCAAGAATCAACACTTACTTTCTTAGAAGCAAAAGCCAAACTTGAGTCATTGTGCGCTTATCAAGAAAGATGTCAGTTTGAAATCGATCAAAAACTAATTACTTGGAAATTCCCTGAAGACCAAAGAAATCAATTAATTGCCCACTTAATTTCAAATAAATTTATCGATGAACAACGTTTTGCTGAAGCATTTGTCTCAGGTAAATTTAGAATTAAAAAGTGGGGACGAATAAAAATCACAAGTCACCTTAAACAAAAACACATTTCGAATTATTCCATCCAAAAAGGGTTAAAAGAAATTGATTTAGACCAATACTGGGAAACATTACTTTACTTGGCGAATAAAAAGAAAAACGAACTCGAATTAAAAAAAGGAGATTTTTGGGATAAAAAAGCAAAAACATTCCGTTTTTTACAATCAAAAGGCTATGAATCAGATTTGACTTCAGATGCTGTAAATGAAGTGTTTACTAAATAGAATTTGTAAAAAAACCATTATTATTTGAATTTGTGTTCAATTATTCAAACGATTGATTTTTAGATTGATTAATAATATTTAATTTAGCAAAACAATTCATAAAGAATGTCAGATTCAATTGTTATTATACCAACATACAACGAAGAAGAAAACGTTGAAAATATGATTCGAAAGGTAATGTCTTTTGAAAAAGAATATCACATTTTATTTGTTGATGATTCTTCTCCTGATAAAACGGGTGAAATTATTAAAAAACTACAATCTGAATTCCCAGAAAAAATTCATTTAGAAACTAGAAAAGGAAAACTAGGTTTAGGAACTGCATATATTCATGGATTTAAATGGGCAATAAATCATAAATACGACTATATTTTTGAGATGGATTGTGATTTCTCTCACAACCCTGAAGATTTAATTCGATTATACGATGCTTGCTCAAAAGATGGGGCAGATGTTAGTATTGGTTCTCGCTATTGTAAGGGGGGAAAGGTTCGAAATTGGCCATTAAAAAGAATCTTAATGTCCTATTTTGCGAGTGTATATGTTCGTTTAATATTACTTATAGGAATTAAAGACACTACAGCTGGATTCAAGTGCTACAAAAGAGAAGTTTTAGAGAAAATTAATTTAGATGCAGTAACTTTCAAAGGATATGCTTTTCAAATATGTATGAAATATGCTGCTTTGAAACACGGTTACAAAATAACTGAAGTTCCAATTACGTTTGTAGATCGTTTGTATGGAGTTTCAAAAATGAATTCAGGAATCTTTAAAGAAGCATTTTTCGGCGTTTGGAAAATGCGTAATATGAAATTATGAGTAATTCAATATTATTAAAATCGGGAACTATTATAAATGAAGGGAAACAAATTGTTGCCGACATTTTAATTAAAAACGGAAGAATAGAAAAAATCGCACCTTCTATTTCTGTTGACTATAAAATTGAAGAATTAAACCTTGAAGGAAAATACATTCTTCCTGGATGTATTGATGATCAAGTTCATTTTCGTGAACCAGGATTAACTCATAAAGCTGAAATTAAAACTGAATCGCGAGCAGCTGTAGCTGGAGGAATTACTTCATTTATGGAAATGCCTAATACAGTTCCGAATACATTAACGCAGGACTTGTTAGAAGATAAATATAAAATTGCATCTCAAAATTCAAGTGCACACTATTCATTTTTCATGGGAGCTTCAAATGACAACATTGAAGAGGTTCTAAAAACAAATGAAAGAAATGTCTGTGGAGTAAAAATATTTATGGGTTCTTCTACTGGTAATATGCTAGTAGATAATGAAAAAACACTAACAAATTTATTTTCAAAAGTACCTCCTATCTTAATAGCAACTCATTGTGAAGATGAAGCTACGATTCAAGCAAACATTAAAATATTTAAAGAAAAATACGGGGAAAACGTTCCTATTGAATGTCACCCTTTGATTAGAAATACTGAAGCATGTTATAGATCTTCATCAATGGCAGTTGATTTAGCTAAAAAATATGATACTCGTTTACATATTCTACATATCTCAACTGAAAAAGAAATCGCTTTATTTGACAATTCAATTCCGCTAGAACAAAAATTAATCACTGCTGAAGCTTGCGTCCACCATTTATGGTTTTCTGATGAAGATTATAAAACAAAAGGGAATTTTATCAAGTGGAATCCTGCAGTTAAATCTGCCACTGACAGAGAAGCAATTTGGAAAGCATTATTAGAAGATAGAATTGATGTTATTGCAACAGATCATGCACCACATACATTAGAAGAAAAAAATCAATCTTATTTTAAAGCGCCATCTGGGGGACCATTAGTTCAACACGCATTGTTAGCGATGCTAGAAAAAGTAAAAGAAGGTAAGATTTCAATAGAAAAAGTGGTAGAAAAAATGGCACATTCACCAGCTATACTTTTTAAAATTGAAGAAAGAGGTTATATTCGTGAAGGATATCATGCTGATTTAGTGATTGTAAATCCATCTGAAGGTTTTACAGTTTCAAAAGAAAATATTTTAAGCAAATGTGGGTGGTCACCATTTGAAGGAAATCATTTTAACAACTCAATAGAAAAAACGTTTGTTAATGGTAAGTTAGTTTATTCAAATGGACAAATTATTGAAAACGGTTCTGGATCGAGACTTTTGTTCACTCGTAGATGAAAAAAGTATACTTTTTTGCTGTATTATTTACATTTAGTTGCTCTACTGAATTACAATCAGTTAGTGAGCCTAAAAATGTAATTCCAAAAGATACCTTTGTAATGCTTTTAAAGGATTTAACCGTTCTTGAATCACACATACAACTGAAATATCCTACAATTCAGCAATCGCATAAAACAGTCAATAAATCAAGTAAGCTAATTTTTGAAAAATACAATATTGATACAGCCCGATTTAATTCTTCTATGACATATTATGTTTCAAAACAAAAGTTAATGGTGGAAATACAATCGCAAATTATCGATTCAGTAAATAGAGAATTAACTGAATTAACTTCAAAATAAAATCAGTTCACAAAATAACGAAACCAAACAGAACCTAAAATCACAGCAACAAGTGATGAAATCAAAACAGTTATCTGTGAAAACTGAATCAGAATCGTGTCATCAAATGCCAAACCTGATACGAAAATTGACATTGTAAATCCAATTCCTGCAAAAAAACTTGCACCAATAATATGTGACCATTTTAAATCATTAGGTAATTTTGAAATATTCAATAAAACTGCAATCGAAGTAAATAGTAAAATCCCAATTGGTTTTCCAAAAACCAAACCGAAGAAAATTCCATAATTATTATTAGAAAGCAAATGAGAAAAAAGATCTTCACCTAAATAAATACTCGTATTTACTAAAGCAAAAATTGGCAGAATAAACATCGCCACTGGTTTATGTAACTTTTCTTGTAATGAAATTGAGATATTCTGTTCTTTTGTAAAAGGAATGGCAAAAGCTAACATTACCCCTGTAATCGTTGCATGAATGCCTGAATTAAGCATCAACACCCACATAATTGCACCTACCAACAAATATACCTCAACTACCTTAACTTTTAATCGATTCATTATCAATAATATACAAAAAACCAATAATGAACCTAATAAATAAAACCAAGAAATCGTTTTGGTATAAAATATAGCAATAACGAAAATTGCTCCTAAATCATCTGCGATCGCGAGTGCTGTTAAAAATATTTTTAATGAATTGGGAACTTTTTTACTAAAGAGTGATAATATCGCTAAAGAAAAGGCAATATCGGTAGCTGTTGGAATTCCGGCTCCAGCAACTGTATTTGTATCAAAATTAAAGCAAAAATGAATCAAAGCGGGTGCAAACATCCCTCCTATTGCTGCAATAATTGGTAAAAGTGCTTTTTTAATATTAGAAAGTTCACCTATATAAATTTCTCTTTCCAGTTCTAATCCGACTAGAAGAAAGAAAATAGTCATTAAACCATCATTTACAATATGAGCTATCGAAAAATGACCAAATGAAATGTGCCAAATCTTTGAGAAATTTTCTCCTATGAAAACATTCGTCAAAAGCAAAGATAAAATGGTAGCAAAAATTAATAAGTTCCCCCCTATTCTCTCAGA
>CAMDMY010000080.1 GCA_945902775.1 Chryseobacterium gleum
AACGATTGAATTTATTTCATCCTCCCCTACTTTCATCGATACAGCATCCTTGCGATTAACAACAAAGGAAAAAGAAGGAAAACTTAACTTTGTAACTAATTTGAAAGAGAATATTTTACATCCTTTAGATACACTTTCATTTACTTTTACTGATGTCATTAAAGAAATTAATTCGTTTGATTTTCAATTAATTAACACATTAGATTCTACTAAAATCACGATTAATAAAATTGATTTCAATAAAAATAAACTGACCATTTTATTTGATAAAAAGAAAGTCAAAACGGCTGAGTTAACGATTCTTCCCTTAGCTGTTAAAACAGTTAATTCAAGTACAAAAGATTCGATTAAAGTAAAGTTGGAATTAAAAGACGACAAAGAATATGGAGCAATTAAATTAGATGCTTCTGAATATTCGGAGCCGATTGTTGTAGAAATGTTATCTGCAGGAAAAATGATTCGAAGATTTACAATGTATGAAACGAAAAATAGTCTGATTGAACATCTTTTGCCAAATGAGTATACTTTTCGAGTAATCATCGATGCAAACAAAAACGGCAAATGGGATTCAGGCGATTATGAAAAAGGGATTTTACCAGAAAACATTTATACATTTTCTGAAATTACCAAAGTAAGAGCGAATTGGGAAATTGATTTAAAATTGACGAACAAAAATAAATGAACGATTTTCCAAATAACGAAAATGCTGTAATCAAAAAGGCTTTCAGTTGGTGGAAAATTTGGTTGGCCATTTTTTTAGGTCTCTCCATTGCCTCTTTTATGATGTATCGAAGTCTAGCGAATAAACCAATCACTGATATTCTAAAAGGAATTCATTGGACATCTAAATCTTGGTTATGGCTTCTAGCTGCGATTGTTTGTATGGTTGGAAGGGATTTTTTCTATATGCTGCGCATCCGTATTTTAACTAAAAATCAATTGACCTGGAAAAAGAGTTTCAATGTGATTATGCTTTGGGAATTTGCTTCGGCTTTGGCTCCAGGTGTAATGAGTGGTGCAACCGTTGCAATGTTTATTTTAAACAAAGAAAAAATTCCGATGGGACGTTCAACTGCAATCATAATCATTACTGCATTGATGGATAATCTATTTTATGTTTTATTGATTCCTTTTGTCTTTTTATTCATTGATCAAGCGTATTTATTTCCGAAACACGCTCAAAGTTCAGCTGGCGTTCAATGGGTTTTTTGGATGGGATTTTCTATTAAAGTTGTCCTTTGTTTGTTCTTATTTTCGAGTATTTTTTTAATTCCTAAATTAACTTCTCGCTTTTTATCTGGCTTATTCAAACTTCCTTTTCTTAAAAAATGGCATCCTAAAGCAGTTAAAACAAGTGAAGAAATTGAAATATCGTCCAAAGAATTAAAAACAGAACCAATGTTCTTTTGGGTAAAAGCTTTCTTTGCAACCTTTGCCAGTTGGACTTGTCGTTATTTGGTTATCAATTGCATCTTAAACGCATTTTTAAATCTAAATTTTCTAAATAACATTCAAATTCTAGGAAAACAGTTAGTGCTTTGGTTATTGATGATGGTCAGCCCAACACCTGGAGGAAGCGGCGTAGCAGAATATGCATTTGGTGAATTATTAGCCTCTTTTTCTACTTCAGCTATACTGATTGTTGGTTTAGCGATTTTATGGCGACTAATTTCTTATTTCCCTTATTTGTTCATCGGAGCCTTTATTTTACCAAGATGGCTAAAGAGTGATAAGTGAAATTATTTATTTCGATTCGAAATACATCAAATACAAAATCAATCCCAAAAGAAAAAGGTATAAAAACAATTTAGGATCTTTGTATAAAGGTTTTTTAGGACGTTTTACAATTCGTTCATAGTCATGAGAAAGACGTGAAAAATCCTTGTAACGATTGATTTGCTCTCTCGTAGGTTCTTTCTTTTTGGCCTCTTTATTTAAAATAAACTTTCTCATCGTTATACGTTCCAGTTTTTATTCATTTTCTCTAAAATACGATAGATACGCATTTTAGCATTTGCTTCTGTGATACTATAAATATCGGCAATTTCCTTGAAACTTAGTTCTTGAAAAAAGCGCAATTCAATCAAATCAATACTTTCTTGGGGCAAACCATTCAATTGAAGCATTAATTTTTCTTGATCCGATTCGGACATGTAATTTCCTAAATTAGCCTCCTCTAATAAACTATTTAACTGTCTCTCCTCTACTTGTATAGAAACCTCTTTGTTCAAGTCCCTAAAGAAAAGATTTACCTCGTTTTGAGCTATTCGATACAACCAGCTAGTAAAAGGAAATCCTCGGTCTTCGTATTTTTCTATACTCGACATTGCTTTTAAGAACGTTTGTTGAGTCAGATCACCCGAATTTGCTTCATCTCCTCCTAAACGCTTAAAAATGAATCGGAAAATTGTTTCAAAATAGCGTTCATATAAAACTCCAAAATGCACATGATTTACTTTCGCTAGTATTACTAGTTCAGCATCAGACAATTGGGCTCTATTTTTCTTTTTAAACAATTTGTGTTTTTAGGTGTAATACTATTCGTTTGAAAAGTAACACGGTTTGGTGAATTTTTTAAATATTCATATTGTATAATTTCATAATTGTAGGTATAGGACATGCCCTATACCTACAATTATGAAATTAAAAATCAAATGTCAATCATTAATACTGTAAACGATTTTCTGAAAATCAGCTTTAAATTTTGCTTTATTTGCTTCAGTAGACCAAGAAAGCACTTTGTAATACGCATCTTTTGTTTCTACAATTCCGATTAAATAACAGATAGTAGTTTCGGCATCTTTATCATAATACTGGACATCAACCTCTAAAAAATTAATTTCTCCTTTCGTTGTAAGGATCGTTTTTGAAACTTTTCTTTTAGGTTCATCAATAACGAAATCCTTGATAAATTCATCATAAAATTCTGAAATAGAAGAATAGGATAACTCAGCAATTTTTAACTCTTCTTTATTGTCTTCTATTACAAAACCATACACATCTTTTACATCATTTTTATATTGAAAGATCGCTACGTCGTTTAAGCCAACAGTTCTCATCATATAATCTGGAATACTGATGTTGAACTCATGCCCAGCTCTGTAAGGTTTTAATGTAGCTTGAGAAAATATTGCATTGCAAATAAAAGCGAATGCAATTACTAAAATTGATGTTGTTTTTTTCATTGTTTTGTTTTTTAAAGATTTAAATTAGTGTTAGTTATACTTTATTGCGGAATAGTTTAATTTCGGCGCAAAAATAGTTAAATTTTAAAAACTAACTAATATTCGACTATTGATTAGTGACTATACTCCTAAAAGTCAGATTAATTCGAGCCGATTTCACCATTTTAGTTGGAGCCAATTTATGTTGCCAAAACAATTGTATTTCATCTTTCATTACCAATAAACTTCCATTTTCTAATAAAATTGAAAATGTAGTTTGATCTTTTTTATGTTTGAATGAAAATTTGCGTTCTGCACCAAAACTTAAAGATGCTATCGTACCATTTTTTTCTAGTTCTTTTTCATCATCTGAATGCCATCCCATTCCTTCTTCTCCAGTATGGTATAAATTCAATAAGCAAGAATTGAATATTGAACCTGTTTGTTCTTCAATCAAAGATTTAATTTCTAGTAATTCTTTTGTCCAACTAAGTGCTTTTTTTGTTGCATTTGAATAGGTGTATTCAATTCCACTATCTCCATACCAAGCTACTTTTCGTTTGGTGACTATTTTCTTTCCAAAAAGTATTATTTCATCGTTTTTCCACTCTATTGTATTCAATAAAGCGTCAAAATAATTAGTAGAATCCAACGACGAAAAAACTGAACCGTAATAATTTAGAGTACCATCTTTTGGTAAAAGGTTTGTTTTTTCGTTTGAGAAGAGGTTCATAATATTGTTGTATTTTATTTTTTTGTAGGTATAGGGCATGCCCTATACCTACAAAAAAATAAAAAAATCACGGTGTACTCAAGGAAACAGGAATAATTTTCCCATTGATCCATTGGTGACTATTCAATGCAAAATCGGTAATAAATTCACCCATTTTTTCTGCTGAAACGGGGGCAATATATCCTGGAAACGCTTCTTCTAACATTTCTGTTTGAGCAGCTCCCAAACAAAGGCAATTCATTTTTACTTTTGAATCTTTGTGCTCTTCGTAGAATAATTCGGTGAAACTGCAAACAGCTGCTTTCGATGTTGAATAAGCTGCAAGACCTGCAAATTTTACAGTTCCTTGGAAACCTCCCATTGAACTGATGTTTACAATATGCCCTCCATTTTCTAACATTTTAGGAAGCAATGCTTGAACAGTTTGCATCACGCCGATTACGTTTACTTGATAACAAGAAGCGATTTCAGCTTGCGTTAATTCTAGGAATGGTTTATTCACCAATTTCCCTGCGTTATTGATTAAAATATCAATCGTTGAAACAGATGCAAAAATTTTCTCTGCTTGTTCACGAACAGTTGCAGTATCTAAATCAAATGCAAAAGAATGCACATTCGGAAAAGAGGAAAATGATTCCAGTCCTTTTGTGTTTCTTGAAAGAGCATACACTGTGTTATCTGGATTTGAAGCGAAACGTTCTACAATCGCTTTCCCAATTCCACGACTAGCGCCAACTACAACAATGTTTTTTTTATTTTTCATCAAAACTCAAAACTAATTTCTCACTTGCAGGATGAGCCTGACAAGCTAATACATAACCCTCTTTTACTTCTTCATCTGTTAAAGCATAATTCATTGTCATTGAAGCTTTTCCTTCTAAAATCTTCGCTTTACAAGAACAACAAACGCCACCTCTACATGAATAAGGAGCATCGAATCCTTCTTTATCAAGAATATCTAAAATTGGTTTTCCGTTTGATTTTAATTTAAACTCTATTTCCTCTCCGTCTAAAATTACTTTTACGTTACTTTCTCCTGAAAAATTAGAAACTTCAGCAACTGTATTAGGAGCCATAATAGTTGGAGTCGTAAATAATTCATAATGAATCTTTTCTGCTGGAACTCCAAACAATTTCAAGGTATCAACTCCTGCTTTAATCATTTCTTCTGGACCACATAAAAAGAATCCATCCGATTTTAAAATAGCTAAATCTTGTTTGATAATTTCAGAAATCGCAGGTTGATCTATACGTCCGATTGAAAATCCTTCAGCTGTTTCACCGCTTAAATAAAAGTGATTCTCAACGTGACTTAAAGCAGCTAATTCAGAATGAAATAGAATAGAGCTTTTTGTACGGTTACCGAAAAACAATTTCAATTTCCCGTTTGAATCTTGAAGAGATTTAGCAATCGAAAGAATAGGTGTAATTCCACTTCCTGCGGCAAATGCAACTACATTTTTATCATTCGGTTTTAATTGAAAACTTCCTTCTGGTTTCGAAACTTGAATTTCTTGGCCTTCTTCAGCTGTTTTATTAAACCAAACTGAAACTTTTCCATTTTCGATTGCTTTTACAGCAACTGCTAACGGTTCTTTTGGTCCGCTACAGATAGAATAAGATCTTCTTTCTTCTTTCCCGTCTACTTCAATAACAAAGTTAATGTATTGTCCTGCAATAAATTGGAAAGTTGATTTTAAATCAGAAGGTACATCTAATGTCACCTTTACACTGTCAGAAGTTAACTTCTCAATCTTTTGGATTGCCAAAAAATGAAAACCTTTGTGCGCTTTAGCCGCTGAATCTTTTTTAAATAATTTCTTGAAAAATGCCATACTATTTATTCGTCAAATGATACTGTTAATATTTTACTCGTTGGGTGTGCTTGACATGTTAATATATATCCCGCTTCAACCTCGTCTGGTTCCAATGCATAGTTAATATCCATTGTTGCCGTTCCTTCTAAAATTTTCGCTTTACACGTACAACAAACTCCTCCTTTACAAGCGAAAGGTAAATCTCCACCTGCCTTGAAAGCCGCATCTAAAATCGTATCACCCGTTGATTCCATTGCTAATTCCAATATATCACCATCAATAATCACTTTTACATTTGAAGCGATAGAGGGTGCTGACGATTCTTTTGTTACTTTTTCTTTTTTTGTATTACTTGAAGTAAATAATTCAAAATGAATCTTTTTAGGATCTCCTACGTGTGCCGCAAAATTATCTTTTACACTGTGAATCATTTCTTCTGGTCCACAGACAAACACCTCATCGATTGTTGTGTTGTCAAGAAATGCTTTGTGTAATTTTTCAATTTTTTCATTGTCAATTCTACCTTTTTGAATAGCATTCCCTAAACTTTCACGAGATAAAATATGCACCACTCTCAAGCGATCCATAAATTTATTTTTTAATCCTTCGATTTCTTCTCTGAAAATAATGGATGCGAATCCTTTGTTTCCGTAGAAAAGCGTTACATCACTATTTGGTTCTTCATTTAAAACTGATTTAGTGATTGAAATAATAGGTGTAATTCCACTTCCTGCGGCAAATAAAACGTACGATTTTTTATGATCATGAGAGCTATTCAAATGAAAATTACCAGTTGGGTTCATTACTTCTAACGTTTGTCCAACAGTTAATTTTTCATTCGCAAACGTTGAGAATTTTCCACCCTCAATTTTTTTAATCGCTACTCTCCATTCATTTTCGAAAGGAGAAGAAGACAATGAATACGATCTTCTAATATCTTCCCCATCGACTGTAGCTCTCAATGTTAAATATTGACCTGATTGAAAAGTAAACTCTTTTTTTAAATCCGTTGGGACTTCAAATGCAATTGAAACAGTATCTTCTGTTTCTTTGCGAATATCAGCAATCGTAAGTGTGTGAAATTTTGGATTCATCCTTTGTTCCTATTATAACTTGTAAAATTAATCATTTTAATTTATCGTTACAAATCGAAGAAATGATCATCATCAGTATTCGATCTATATTCCTTTGTAGAAATCAACATAATTCGTTATTTTTGTAATACTACAACTTATATTCTATGAAATAAGCCATAAGCGAAAAATGTCACCAATACCGATGAATTTCAAAATGGCGATTCCATATGACATTTAAAAAATAAAATACATATGAGAGAAGTAAATATTGCAGAGCTAGAAAGACGTTTTCAAGAAAAAATTGACAACGATATTAAAATCGAACCAAAAGATTGGATGCCAGAAGAGTATCGTCAAACTTTAATTCGTCAAATTTCGCAACATGCACATTCTGAAATTGTAGGAATGTTACCTGAAGGAAATTGGATTACGCGTGCTCCTAACTTGCGAAGAAAAGCAGTTTTGTTAGCAAAAGTGCAAGATGAAGCAGGACATGGATTGTATTTATACAGTGCTGTAGAAACGTTAGGAGCAGATAGAGAAGAAACGATTGACGATTTACATACTGGAAAAGCAAAATATTCATCTATCTTCAATTATCCAACCACTTCTTGGGCGGATATGGGTACAATTGGATGGTTAGTAGATGGTGCTGCAATTATGAATCAAGTACCAATTTGTAGATGTTCTTACGGACCATATGCAAGGGCGATGGTTAGAGTGTGTAAAGAAGAATCTTTTCACCAACGACAAGGATTCGAAATCATTTCTCTTTTAGCACAAGGAACTCCTGAGCAAAAAGCAATGGCGCAAGATTCTTTAAATCGTTTTTGGTGGCCATCTTTGATGATGTTTGGACCAAACGATGCAGATTCTAAACACACTGCTCAATCTATGAAATGGAAAATCAAACGTAACACAAATGATGAATTACGTCAATTGTTCATTGACGTTACCGTCCCACAGGCTGAAATGATTGGATTAACTATTCCTGATAAAGATTTGAAATTCAACAAAGAAACTGGCCACTACGAGTCAGGGCCAATCAATTGGGATGAGTTCTGGGAAGTAGTAAAAGGAAATGGCCCATGCAACAAAGAACGAGTTGATGATCGAAGAAAAGCAAAAGAAGATGGTGCTTGGGTAAGAGAGGCTGCTTTGGCTCATGCCAAAAAGCGAAAAGACCGGTCACAACTTGTCTCTGCAGCATCGTAAAGACGCGATTAATCGCGTCTCCACAGTTATAGATGCATCGCGTCTCCACGGTATAGATTAATCGCGTCTCCACAGTATAGATAATCGCTCTCCACAGTTATAGATTATCTCCACAGTATAGATGCATTGCATCATAACAATATAAAAAAAGAATATGTCAAACAAAGAATGGCCATTGTGGGAAGTGTTTATAAGAAGTAAACAAGGATTAAACCACAAACATGTTGGAAGTTTAAGGGCATCAGATGCTCAAATGGCAGTAGATAATGCTAGAGATGTATATACACGTCGATCTGAAGGTATTAGCATTTGGGTTGTAGAATCAAACAATGTTTTTGCTTCTGAAGCGACAGATGCGGATGCTTTATTCGAACCTGCTAATTCGAAAGTGTATCGTCACCCTATGTTTTATGATGTTCCGGATGGGATTTCACATATGTAAGGTCGTATAATAGGGATAGGTCGCTTAACAGGGGCAGGTCGCGATCTGTCCGTACAATTAAAAAAATGGAAAAAAATACAGATTTATTTGAATACGTTCTCCGAATGGGGGATGATAGTTTGATTCTTGGGCATAGAATTTCTGAATGGTGTGGTCACGGCCCAATTTTAGAAGAAGATATTGCTCTAACCAATATATCTTTAGATTTAATCGGTCAGGCTACTAATTTATTGGAATATGCTGGTAAATTAGAAGGAAAAGGAAGAGATGAAGATGCTTTGGCATTTTTACGTTATGATAGAGAATACAAAAATTTACTATTGGTTGAACAAACAAATGGTGATTTTGGTAAAACGATTATGCGCCAATTTTTCTTTGATGCATACCGTCGTCTTTTATTTGAAAGATTATTAAAAAGTGAAGATGAACAGATATCTGCTATTGCTGATAAATCGTTAAAAGAAACAAAGTACCATTTGAAACATTCTTCTGAATGGGTTATTCGTTTAGGAGATGGTACGGAAGAATCTCATAACCGCATTCAAGAATCGTTAGATGCCCTTTGGAAATATACGAGTGAATTGTTTTTTACCAACGAAGTAGATGCGAATTTAATCGCTGCGGGTATTATTCCTTCAATGGAAGGGATTGAAGAGGAATGGAAAACTACTGTAAATAACGTTTTAGAACAAGCTACTTTAACCATTCCGACAAATAACTGGAAACAAGAAGGTGGAAGAATCGGAAAACATACAGAGCATTTAGGTTTTTTATTAGCTGAAATGCAATATATGCAACGTACATTTCCAAATATGAAATGGTAGCAGAAAAAGACATTTGGGCGTATTTGGAAGAAGTAAGCGATCCTGAAATTCCTGTTTTAACAGTAGTTGATTTAGGGGTAATTCGAACGGTTTCTTTAAATGAAGAACTATGCTCAATTGTCATCACTCCTACCTATAGTGGCTGTCCAGCGATGAAGGTAATTGAGGAAGACATTATCAAGTTATTAAATTCGAAAGGCATTGCAAATGTAAAAGTGGATTTAACCCTATTTCCAGCTTGGTCGACTGATTGGATTTCTGAAAATGGGCGGAAGAAGTTACTAGAATACGGAATTGCACCACCTGAAAACGAAGTAGATAAAAGTGTTTTATTTGCTGAACCAACTGTTGTTCCTTGTCCGCTTTGTAAATCCAGAAACACGAAAATGATTAGTCAGTTTGGAAGTACGGCTTGCAAGGCGCATTATCAATGCAACGATTGTTTAGAACCTTATGATTACTTTAAGTGTTTGAAATAATTTGGTGTCAAAATCAAAAAATACACCTATAAGTTTAAATGAAAGATTTCAATAATCCTTACAACTCAATTCCGATAATCATCATATCATCTACCTGTTCTAAATCGCCTTTCCATTCGGTGAAACGTTTATGTAGGTATTTTTTCTGATCTTTTACGGGTATTTTTTGAGCTTCTTTAAATTCTTCTCGTAAGTTTTTAATCTTAAACTTTTTACCTTTTTCACCTCCAAATTGGTCAGCGTAACCATCTGAAAACAAATAAAGCATATCACCTTTGTTTACTTCAACAGAAATCGTTTTAAAGCTTACTACTTGTTCTTCAATAAAAGATCCTACCGGGAATTTATCGCCTTTGTATTCCTTAACTCCTGTTTCAGAATAAACAAACAATGGATTATTAGCTCCACTAAATTTAATTTCATTTGTTATCTTATTGATTGAAATTAAACTGATATCCATTCCATCTTTTATTTTACTATTTTCAAGAGTTTGATGAAGACTTTCTGTTAACCAAATATTTACTGCATCTAAAATTTCACCTGGATTAGTAATGTGTTTTTCTAGTACAGCTTTGTTCAACAAATTATAATTTACAATTGAAATCAAAGCTCCAGGAACACCATGACCAGTACAATCAGCAGCCGCAATAAACTTATACTCTTCTGTTTCGGCAATCCAATAAAAATCTCCACTTAGTATATCTTTTGGTTGATATAAAACAAAAGAATTAGGCAATATATTGTACCAGATTCTTTTAGGCGGTAGAATTGCACCTTGAATTCTTTTCGCATATTTAATACTATCCTTTATATCCTTGTGTTGTGTCTCGACCAACTGATTTTTCTCCTCGATAATTTTGTTCTGCTCTTCAACAGCTAATTTTTGCTCTAAAATGATTTTGTTGTTTCTAATTTTCATCTTATAACTTTTCAAAATGAAGATTAGAAACACACTCATAAATATAAAACCAAATACAAAAACATTGGTGATTGTACTTTGCCTAGTTAACTCAGCTTTAGATTCAATAATTTGCTTCTTCTGCTTTTCAGTTTCATATTTAGTCTGAATTTCAGCAAGTAATGCCGCATTTTCGGAATTGTAAATTTTATCACTTATTCTTGAATGTTTCAAATGGTATTCATAAGCTTTTTTATAATTCCCCAATTTTTCATATGCAAAAGCCATCCATTCAAAACTATAGCTGATGTAACTTTGCATATTGTTCTTACTAGCAACTACTAAACTTTTAGAGTACAAATCAATCGCTTCCTTGTATTTTTTCTCAGCAATTTTAAGATCACCTAAACAATTGAATACTAATGTATTGCCAAAAATATCTTTGTTTTTATTATACAATAAAAGAGCGCTATATAATTGATTTTGAGCTAATTCATAATGTCCTGTTTGTATATTAACTGAACCCAAATTCGTCAATGTGCTTGGCATGCCCAATGTATCATTCGCCATTTTACGATAATGTAACGATTGCTCAAAGTAACCTGAAGCTTTTAAATATTCTTCTTTGTCCTTGTAAATTGTCCCAATATTATTATAGGTGTCTGCAATTAATTTTGGTTCGTTTCTTTTTTTGTCAATTTTTAATGATTTAAAAAGATATAATTCTGCTGAGGAATACTTTCTAAGATCAATATAAACTAAAGCAATGTTGGTGTAAATAGCACTTAAACGATAACTTTCGACTGATTTATCTAATAATTCTGCTGCTTTTGTATGATTTTTAAGTGCTGCTGTGTAGTCACCTTTATAATAATAAGCAATTCCGCAATTGGAGTATCCACTTACAAGTCCGCTTCTAAAATTTATTTTTTTAGACAAATCTTTCGCTTTTTGAGCAAAAAACAAGGACATTTCTAATTTAGAATTATTAAGGTTGTAGGATAATTTATTATATGTATTTACTAAGTTCGTGTCACCATGATATTTCTCTAAATTATCATAAAGTGAATCCATTACCCTATTCTGAGAAAAGGAGGAGAAGGTAATAAGATATGCTAATAAGAAATAATAATTTTTCATTAATAAAAACTATATTTCAAAGTACGCATAATTCTAAATTAAGTTTCAGAAATATATTAACCTTAGATTCTGTGTTAAAATATTGCAATCAGATTTAAATTAATAGTAAAAGACCTAGTTTAAAATCAATCTTAACCTCAACTTTTTTAATACCTTTGAATATAAATTTAGGTGAAAGTTAAGATTGAGGAATACTTAATCATATTCTCAACCTCAATCTTAAAAATATGTTCAAAGCTGTAAAAGATATTTTAGTTGTAAGTTCTGATAATAGTTACCGAAGTCAAATAGCGGAAGCTTATTTACGTCATTATGCACGTCATAGAGCTAATATTTTCAGCGCTGGTATTTTAAAAGGAGAAATTCATCCAAAAATAAAGGACATTTTAGAAGAAGATGGTTTAGACATTTCTAATCAAACTTCAAATCAAATTAATGAATATCAAGCTATTGATATTGATTTAATTCTAACTGTTAGTAATGAAGCAGATAAAAGCTGTCCTACTTTCACATCTAATCCTCTAAAATTTCATTACAATTTTCCTGCTTTGACTAGAACAAATTCAACTGAAGAAGAATTACTAAATGAACTTCGAGAAACGCGAAATATGATTAAAACCTATTGTGAAAAATTCTTAAAGATTCATTTATATTCGAATAGCAAAAGTTTTGAAGGATATTAAAAAACCAATTCTCCGCCCGTTTCAGTAACTTTAAAACTTACCTCACTTCCAAGAATCAATGCTCGATTATCATCTTGATGTCCGGCTGGAAATTTAAATGCAATCGGTATTTTTCTAAATTCGAAATGTTCTAAAATGATTTCTTCGTATGTCTTACCAAATGGAACAGCTGTGTCCTTCATATCTGTCATTCCTCCGACAATTAAACCCGAAATACGTTCCAGAATTCCCGCTTTTTTGAAAGCGTAAAACATTCTATCTAAGTGATATAACTGCTCAGCTAAATCTTCAATAAACAAAATTGAATCTGTATAATCTACTTCGTCGTCTGTTCCTAACAAACTATATAAAATAGATAAATTACCTCCTACTAATCTCCCTTTTGCTTCTCCTATTTTATTCCAATTTGAAGAAGGAGAATGGATAGAATACGACTCATTTTGCATTGCTTTCAATAAAGTAACCAATGACTCTTCCGAATTAGAAGAAAAATTCAAGGGCATCGTACCATGAATACTTTTCAGTTCAAAATTCTGCATACGTTGATGAAAAACAGTAACATCACTAAATCCAACAATCCATTTAGGCTCTCTAACAATACTCGCCCATTGCAAATTATCTACAATGCGGACACAACCATAACCTCCTCTAGCACAAACAATTGCTTTCACTTCTGGATGATCAATCCCCTCTTGAAAATCGGCTGTCCTTTGGAAATCAGTTCCAGAAAAATAATGGTGTTCACCTAAACAATTCTGACTTATTTGAACTCGAAATCCATTCTCTTCAAAAAAAGATTTAGCATAATTAACGCATTCAACATCAATTGATTTTGCAGGAGCTGTGATGTAAATTAAATCACCTTTTTGTAATGGAGGAATTGTTGTATTCATAGGCTCAAATTTATGAAATTATGAATGAATGTGTCCTCAACTATCTATTTTTAATAAGATTCTTCTATTTTTAACGTATGATTACACCATTCAATGATGAATATTATATGCGTCAAGCGTATGTGGAGGCTGAAAAAGCCTTCTCGATGGGAGAAATTCCTGTAGGAGCTATTGTAGTAGCCAACAATCAAATTATAGCTCGATCTCATAATTTTACTGAAAAGCTTCACGATGTTACCGCACATGCAGAAATTCAAGCAATTACTGCAGCAGCCGAATTTTTAGGTGGGAAATACCTAACTGGTTGCACGATGTATATCACTTTAGAACCTTGTGTAATGTGTGCGGGAGCATTGTATTGGTCACAAATAGATAAAATAGTTTTTGCTGCTCGAGATGAAAAACGTGGAGCAGGAAGGTTCAAAAATGAATTATACCATCCAAAAACCCTAATTACAAATGGTATAATGGAAAAAGAATGCAGCGATTTAATGAAATTATTTTTTGAAAACAAACGGTAAATAAATATAACAGAAAAAGCTAATTAGACTTGGAGACCTTGGCGATAGCTATCGTAACTCATATACTTTATTAGTCTACTGCGATCAAATACTGATAAACTTTGT
>CAMDMY010000081.1 GCA_945902775.1 Chryseobacterium gleum
CCATATACGCCATTAAAACCCCAAAGAAAAAAGCGAAAATAAAAAACTCATGTTTTCGAATTAGGTTCATTTTCGCAAATGCCCCTCTTCGAAAAAATATATACGTCAAGTATAAAAAGAATGCTCCTTCCAAACCATTAAAAATCAACGTAAATTTCAGCGATTCCCAAATAAAAGGTCTATAAAACCCTGCTATTACTGCTACAGGAAACGCTTGTAACATTCCAGTTGCCGAGTAGTCAGTCACACCGAGATCATATCTAGACCCTTCATACGTTTCATTCGTGGCAAAATCTTTTTGAATGACAGCTGCCTCTTCTAGCTTATCAGAATTGGTAATTCCATCTCCTTGGTATGCAAAAAAGAGAAGACCTACCACTATAGAAAGAATACGAATACTATAAAATGTAAACCGTTGTTCTCTGTATTTATTTGCTAACCGTGCACTATACGTGAAAATAAGCGCAACAGCAATTGTTGAAATCATGAAATCTCGAATGTGATACAACAAAAAGACATAAAAACCTACCCATAAAAAATTTTTAAATTTCGTTTCTTTATCCAATGATAAAATTTGAAAAGCATTGTAAATTAACATAATAGAGCAATACAATACAATCATATCTTTATTAATACCACTACACCAAAAACTTACGGAAGGTATTAAAACAACAGCATACGCAATATACTTATTCGTATTTAACTGAAAACTATGGACCAATTCAAACAACTTCCATGAAGCTTTAGATGAAATGTAGGCCAAGACTAAGGTTGTAACCAAATAACTATTAAAAGTAAAAAAAGTAAAAAAGGATAAAATTTTAGATATAAACCAACTTTCAGGCTCTTTGTAAATCCATAATGGAGGAAAACCTGTCCCCGTATCATAATGTTGAAAATACATAGTATTTAAATCAGGTGTTTTGAATATTTCAGCAAAATACATCGATGTATCTTTCCAAAAAAGATGATTCAATTTGATTGCACCATCCCAATAAGCAAGTGTATCACCTCCTTCTACAATTGAAGTATAGTAAAAGGCATACACAAGACTTAATACAATTTTTACATAAATATTTGTTTTGTAATATTTAAAATAATCTAAATGTTCGTACTCCTTTTTTTTGGTATTTACATACATCATCAAAAGAAGCATAAACAAGAAGGACCAGGCTATATCTAGTATATAAAAATAGTCAATTTCGATTAAATCTTTCATTTATGCATTTTTTTCAAAAGTAGGTATTTTTTTGTTTAGGTTGAGAGTAAGGTTGAGAGTAAGGTTGAGAGTAAGGTTGAGATTTAGGTTGAGGTTGAGATTGAGATTGAGATTGAGGTTGAGGTTGAGATTTAGGTTGAGATTGAGATTGAGGTTGAGGTTGAGGTTGAGGTTGAGAAAAAAGTAAATAAAAAGTTCTAAAACATAACAAATTGAATTTACCATCACGATTAAGAAAGTGAAATTTCAAAAACTCATCCTGATGATAAAAAATTCGGTAGAGTTTTAGTAAATAAAATATTTTTATCTTTACAGATAATCATTCATCAAAAATAAGATGCAGAATAAATTTTTAGGAATAGAAAGGAAAACGTATTTACACATTTTAATTTTACTGATCTTATCAATCTTAACGACAATCAAAGCAAAGATTTCTTATGATTCGTTCACTAATTCGAACATTCCGATTTATGATGGCGTCATCTACCAGATTCAACAAATAAGAAGATATGAGCTTTTTATTGGTGATTTTAGTTGGATCAATCGATACAGTCAAGCAGTTTATGAATTTCAAGGAAATTATGTTTCTGCGGCTTATAGCGGTTTCATCACTTTTTTATTTCCTTCTTTTTTGAAAAATGATACTGATATTTTTATTCGATCATTGTTTTCAATTTTTATATTCAGTCTTTCTATTTATGTTTTTTTTAAGGATAAAATAAAACCATTTAAACTAATAATTATTTTAACTACCTTTCTTCAATTTCCAGTATTCTATCATCACCAAGTTGGGTTAGGTTCCTATATCCCAGAATTAACAGCTTCTTTAATTTTAGTTTCAGGATTTATTTTTTTACTTCATTTTTTTTCAAACTTCAAATTTAGATATTGTTTTATAGGAGTTGTTGTAATGTTGTTGCCTATCACATTTCGATTTAACTTTTTCGCATATTGCTTTTTATTCTCCCTTCCTCCGTTTCTACTTTTTATTAAAAACTGGAAAAATTTTGATTCCATATTAAGGAAAAGAATTCTTGTTTTTATTCCCATTTGTATCTTATTAACAGGAGCTTATATCCTCTATTTTTTTGCTCCATTTTATAAATATTATACGGAAACAGCTTATAATTATTCTTATTTTTCATTGGCTTTTTCTACAATGGCTAATAATATGAATGATTACTTTAATTGGGTAGGTTTTCTTGCTATACTGCTTATATTATTTAGCAATGATAAGATTGAAAAACCACTAGTAAACAATTCACTAATTGCTTACCCTTTCTTGATCTTTTTCAGTTTTATTATTTTGTATTTAAAATCAGAAAACATTCCACATATTAATGCTGCAATGGCCGTTTTTTTTAGTTTAGTTTCATTTGTTTCTTTTCCTATTTTTAAAACCAAATTTCCAAAACTATTCTCGGATAAAAAAGTTGTAATTTATTTATCGATTCTAATTGGATGCTTAAATTTTTCTTTTATTAATAGCCTAGACGAAAAAAAAGATTCTCATTTATACAAAGTTCAAAGAAATATTATCACTTTTCTAACGCAGAAAGTAAATGAAAATCCTCAAAAACTTCCAACCTACCTTTGTGTTTTTGAGGGAATGGCTGAAATTCCAATTAATGTTGGGGTATATACCAAAACTAATAAATTATTAACGATCCCTCAATCCTTTTATAATCACGATATTTTTTATATAAATAGTATGAAATGTGATAATGCAAATGAATGTTTTGAGCATTATTTACCTGTTTTGACTTCCGTTGATTATATTATGGTAAATGCAAATAATCCTAAAATAAATCTATTTCCAATAGCTAGAAGTTTAAATATTAAATTGAAAAATTATTTACATAACAACCCTAAATTTGAAATTTGTAAAAAAATTCAATCTACATTTTACGGAGAAGTATTGATTTATAGACATAAAAAGTTAATTAATGAAATTAGAATTGGTTCACATCCACTTTTTGGAGACTAATAAAAAATTCTACATCAATTAACAGTTATAATTAATCTTATCAACCTTAATATGGCTATTATTTTCTGACTTTTCCTTGATGAAAAGTAAGCAAAAATCAAGGATCTTTCCAAGGGATTTTTCACTTCAATTTAGGGAAAACTTTAGTTCTTTGAACCTTTAATCTTATTTTTTTGAAGTGAAAATGCACGTAAATACTTTCCTTCACGCTTACTTTCGCGAAAAAGCGAAACGCGATTACGGAAATTTTACAGCTAATCCTGTGGAAAGACCAATTCTAAAAATAGCTTCGGAAATGGATGCTATTTTTCTTTTCAAAATTTTAGAAAAGTTTTGATTCAATAATGTTTTACATTATCATATAATTTAATTCTGTCATTCCTATTGAACTTTAAATCGAAGTTCGATTAGTCTAAAAAATAAGTAATCAAGTCAGATAAAGATGTCAGAGATTATAAAAAAAGCTAGTGTAATTTAAAAAAACACACTTCTGATTAAGTGTTTCAGTTATAAATATTACTTTTATACAACTATATAGTATAAGAATACAAATGAGCGAAAAGAAAATTTCAATAATAGTTCCCGTTTATAATTCATCCGAATTTCTTCACAATCTATTGGAAGCAATTGATATTGAAAGAATTAACAATAATTGGGATTTAGAACTGTTATTGATTGATGATGGAAGTAGAGACAAAAGCTTTGAAAAAATCATTGAATTAAGTGCTCGATATACTTACATTAAAGGTTTTCGATTAGCACGTAATTTTGGACATCAAATCGCTGTAAAAACCGGGTTAAGTTATTGTACTGGCGACTATATTGCTGTAATCGATGATGATTTACAAGATCCACCTTCTTTATTACCTTATTTTTTCTCATTTCTTGACAATGGAAATGACGTTGCTTATGGTGTTAGGAAAAAGAGAAAAGAATCAATTATCAAAAAATTAAGTTATTCTACTTTTTACAGAATATTAAAAAGTTTAAGTGATACAAAAATTCAGCTTGATAGTGGTGATTTTTGTGTAATGAAAAAAATTGTAGTGGACAACATGTTAAAACTACAGGAAAAAAACCCTTTTTTACGAGGAATTCGTGCTTGGGTTGGATTCAAACAAGTTGGAGTAGAATATGAGCGTCACGCAAGATTTCAAGGTGAATCAGGTTACACATTAAAAAAACTGTTTAAAATTGCTTTAGATGGCATATTTTCATTTTCAAATGTACCAATTCGATTAATAACCATTTTAGGTTCAATTGGATTGTTTTTTGCTGTAATATATTCTTCTATAACACTTTATCAAAACTTAATAAACGACATTGAAGTAAAAGGATTTACATCACTTGTCATATTAATTTCATTTTTTAGTTCATTAATTCTTATTTGTTTAGGAATAATAGGTGAATATATCGTTCGTATCTATGATGAAGTTAGAAATAGACCATTTACTGTAATTGCTGAAACCATTAACGTATAAATCGATGAATATTGCAATTATAGGAGCAAATGGTTTTATTGGAAAACATCTTGTCAATGAACTTTCTGAAAATGAAGGAAATAAATTATTTTTATTTGGAACAAGTGAAACATCACAATTTTCAGAAAACTATAATTATTCAAAAATCAATTTAAATAATTCTAAAGAGTTACTAGAAACTTTTAAAAATATTGATTTAGTTTTTTACCTTGCTTCCGCTTCAATTCCAGCATCAAGTTGGGAAAACCCAAAGTCAGAAATAGAGAACAATTTAATTCCATTTATCAATTTTCTAGAATGCCTTGTTCAGTTAAAAGTAAAAAAAATAATTTTCACTTCAAGTGCTGGTACCATTTACGGAAGTTCAACTGAAGAATTAAATGAAGATTCAAATAAAAAACCTTTTTCTCCTCATGGAATAAACAAGGTTACAATGGAATATTACCTAAATTACTTTGAAGTTAAATTTGGCTTAAAACATGATGTCTTCAGGATTTCAAATATTTATGGAGAAGGTCAAAACACTTCAAAAGGATTAGGAATCATCAATACCTTTTTAGAAAAAATAATTTCCGAAAAAGAAATCACTGTTTTTGGAAATGGTGAAATTATTCGAAATTATATTTATGTTAAAGATGTTGCGAAAGCCCTTTCTTATTCTTGTTATTTGAATATAAATGAATCGACTATCTATAATCTTTCTTCAGATGATTCTTTCAGCATTAATGAAATAATTGATAACATCAGAATAATTACAAAAGAAAATTTCAAGATTAACTACAAAGAAACCAGAGGTAGCGATAATCCTAAAATTTTATTAGATAATACTAAAATCAAAAAAGCCTTCAAAGAATTAAATTTCACTCCAATATCAGAAGGAATCCAAAACACTTATTTGAATTTAAAAAATGAGGTTGAGGTTAAGATTGAGTAATTGATAACCTAAAATTATCCTTAACCTTTAACTTTACCTCAGCCTTAACATCAATTATGGTGATAAGGTTCTCCCTTTAAAATCGTCATGGCCCTATACAATTGCTCAAAAAATATCATTCGAATCATTTGATGAGAAAAAGTCATTTTGGATAACGAAATTTTTGAACTAGCCGCCTCATACACTTCTTTCGAAAAACCATATGCTCCACCTACAACAAAAACAAGCCCTTTTCCTCCTTGATTAAATTTTTGTTGGATAAAATTAGAAAATTCAACAGAAGAAAATTGTTTCCCATTCTCGTCTAATAAAACAATCTGCTCCCCATTTACAACCTTACTTAAAATTTCTTTCCCTTCTAATTCCTTTATTTGGTCAACAGATAACTTTTTAGCATTTTTTAAATCAGGAATCTCAATTCTATCGATTGAAATATAATGATTCAATCTTTTCAAATATTCTTGTTCTCCAGAAATCAAAAAATCCTTTCCCGTTTTACCAATGCAAATAAACTTTACTTTCAAAATCGAATAGTATTAAATAAGTCAACAAAAATAATGAAAAAGGTTGACTTCGAGTCCCTCAGTCAACATCGACGCAGTCAACAATTTTATCGAGAACCTCAGTCAACAGCTTTAATGACTGAGGTCTATTCATGTTGACTGAATGTTTTGAATTGTTGACTGAGGCACTCGAAGTCAACAACAATCATAGTGGCATAATTTTTGTTATTTTTATTGTTTTAATTCAGCAAATACATGGGGTACATCTACTCAATATTAACTTCATTTTTAGTATTTCTTAATACTACCACAAATGAAATTCCTTATACTGCAATTGAAGATGCTATTTCTACAAATAATTCAATAGAATTTGTAGCTTTTGGGAGAGATAAAATATTACTAAATATTTTAGGGAATGAAGGTGTTTATAGTCATTCTCAAGCTGCATTAGTTATTAAAGACTTTTTTTCAAAAAAACCTGGTAATAATTTTAAGTTTATCTTCAAAGGTAAAGAAACTTCTGAAGGTTCTTTTGCTATAGGTACATATACAAGCAAAACTGAATCTTTCAGATTTACAATTCAATTCAAGAAAATAAATACAGATTTTAAAATTGAAAGTTTAACTATTGAGAAATCTTAAAATGCTCTCATGGGTCTAACAAATCCTTTAGTAGCACCGTCCATAGAAATTGCTGTTAAAGAGGGCATGTAAACAGTCCATATGTTAGATGAATCAGAATAAGAAGAAGTTAAGATATAAGCCATTCCAAAAGTATTTGCCTGTCCTAACTTCCCTAATGATTTAGCCATTCCTACAACTTCTTCTCTTGAAGGTAAAAACCAATCGTTATAACCAAGTGTGTCTAACATATAACAATCATAAGCTGCTGTTCCAGGTCCGAATGTTTTTGCTATCAATTCAGTATTGTCTACTCCGCTATAAACATCTGTACTAGTTGGTAAATAACCTCCAGAAACCGGATGTCCTTTTTGAAGATTAAAAGTTGCTGTTATTAATCCGTGTTTTCTAGTTTTGTCTATATAAAAAATATCTCCACCTTCATGATGCTGACCAATCCAATAATAATAACAAGAATGATCATCTTTGCTTGCACTTTCTTGATAATTCAATGCATCTGGATCTGTACAACCAGTCTTTTTACAGGAAATTAATAACGTTATTCCAACTAAAAATAAAAAAGTAATTCTAAAAAATTTCATAATTCAATTCGCTATTTTGTAAAGATAAAAAATTAATAATTAAAACGATACTTTTAAAATAGATGAAAAAGATGTTAAATGTAAAATACTGTTGTTATTTAAAGTGAAATCTATTCATATCACACAAATAAAAAACATTTAAAATGTACATAATCAATAAATTAAAAATAAAAACACCTATTTACTCTATTCCTTTTAATCCCTTAACCCCTATAATCGTTACGTCATCTGTTTGCTCAAAATTACCTATCCATTTTAACAATGTATCTTCAAAGATTTTCTTCTGATGTTCAAGAGAATTTATTTGTTGATCAAGAATCATCTCTCGTAACTTTTTAAAATTGAACTTTTTGTTTCTTACACCTCCAAATTGATCTTGATAGCCGTCACTAAAAAGATAGATAGAATCCGTCATTTCAAGATGTACCGTAACTTCTGAATACTTAAAATCTTTTGCTTCCGTATAATCTCCAATGTGTTTTGAATCTAATTTACATATTTCAATATTCCCCTCTTTTACTAAAACAAACCTAGATCCTGCACAAGCATAAGTTAATTCAGAAGTTGTATGATTAAAAACACAAACCGTTATTTCCATTCCATCATCCACTTTACTATCTCCTTGTCCCCTAGGCAAAACATAAATTAACTTCTCGTCTAATAAATCTAAAATTTTACTAGGATCTGTTACATGACTTTCTAAAACAATACTATTCAATAGATTGATTCCTAATAAGGTCATAAATGAACCTGGCACTCCATGTCCTGTACAATCTCCTAAAGCTAAAATAGTTAGATTATTAACCCTTTCCATCCAGTAAAAATCACCGCTAACGATGTCTTTTGGTTTAAAAAACACGAACGATTCATTAAAAACATCCCCAAACAAATTACTAGCTGGTAATAAATTTAGTTGAATTCGTTTAGCATAATGAATACTCGAAGTGATATCATTCTGCTGATCCTGAATAATTTTTTCTTGTCTTCTTTTGTCTGTAATATCTCTTGCTACTGATAAAAACCCTTTTATTCTAGAGCGAGAACCTGGTTCATACAATGTCGTCACATGCTGACCTAACCATATTATTTCTCCGCCTTTAGTAACGATAGGGAATTCGAAATAAGTTGAAACTTGTTTCTGTTTAAAATGATTTAAATAATGGTTAGCAACAACTTCTTTGTATTTTTCCTCTATTATTTTTGTGAAATTAGCCCCAATTAATTCTTTTTTATGATAACCTATTTTTAAAATTGCTTGTTTATTTAAGAAAACAAATTTCCCGCTTGTATCGCATTGATAAATAAAATCCTCTGCATTTTGTACTAATAATTCAAATGTAGTTTCTAATTCCATTTTCTTTGTCACATTCTGACCTAGAATTACTTTTACATCTTTCGAATAAATTTTACAAGACCATTCTATCCAAATAACTGAATTATCTAGAGAAATCATTGGTGCTAAATATTTCTTCCCGTCTTTAAATTTTTCATTGGAAAAAACAGACGCTTTACTACTATCTTTTGGTAAAAATGAACTTAAAATAGTTATTTCGCAATTAATCAACTCATCATGTGTCGATTGAATAAAGGATGAAATATTTTCACTTACATATATAATTTTATTTGAAGCGTTTATTGCGATTGCTAAAACATCACCTTTATTAACTACACCTGATATAAATAACAATTTTGAGATGGAATCATGACGTAAATAAGTTGTGAAAATGGATGTACAAACAATTAAAATCAAAAGAATAATAAACAAGTATTTATTAAAAGTCACTTCGTCTAGTAGAACAAAACACAAACAACTTACTAATAAAACCCCAATCGAATATGTTATACTAGAACGAAGACGTTCAAAAACAAATGGAATTAAAATACTTAATATTGATATAATAATGATGAAATAAAAATGAAGATTTGACAAATAAAGGTCAATAAAGTTTTCACTCAATAAAATAGATAAGGCAATAATTAAGATTATTTTGGTGCCGCTTTTATTATTAACTCGAGCTGACTTCAAAGAAAATAAATAAAGAATAAAAACGATAAGCGAACTAAATACAAAAAACGAGAAATAAAGTGGAATTGAATGATCCAATTCATGACCGAAAATATGAGTCGAAATATTTATTAAATTAGATACTAAAATTATCCTAGGTATTAATTTTGTTGTAATTGTATTGTCTTTATTACTAAAAATTGTTTTTGCATCAAACGATTTAATTTTATTAAAAAAGTAAATGTTTATTCCTAAAAACAAAATTATTATCGATAGAACAAAAATATTCGAAGTCCAAAAAGGTTTCTTTACAACTAATTGTCTAGTAGCTATTTCACTAAAATGAATACCATCTAATGTAGCTTTCACTTGAAACTCATAAATCTTATCTGATAAATCATGTAAAATAACACTAGTGTCAGATGATAAACTTGCCCATTCATTTTCACTTCCAACTAATCTGTATGTATAAAATACATTTTCAATTCTCGGATTATTTACTTTGTAATTAAAGGTATAAGTAACAGGTTCATTTGATTTAATCGAACCTAAACTATTCATTTTCAATGTTGGTTTTGATTCGATTGATAAATAGTTTAACAAACTTGAGTTAATCAAAAACAACCCTTCTGCTGTACCTAAATAAATGGATTTATTGTTTTGAAATTGTGATCGCAATCTTGTTTCATACCCTGAGAATCCTGACTTTCCATTGTATGATTTAGACTTCAATACTTTGCCACTTTTATTGAGTGTCAATATCGTTACTCCTTTATTGGTTCCAATAATTAAATTTCCATAACGATCTGAATTCAATGTTCTAAAATTGAACGAAACAAAATTATCCTTGTTCTGAATAACTCTTTTATTATTGTTTTTGGTTATCCCTATTAGTCCTTTTTCTAATGCGAACCATCTTGTCTGAAACTTATCAATTACTGATACTCCACAAAAATCGCCTAATTCAGATGGAATATCATTCACTCTAAAAAAGGTTCTTGTTTTTATATCGAATTGATGTAATCCATTGTCTCCACCGAATAGTATATATTTATTATCAAAACTTTTTTGAGCAGTGTAAAAATTAAAAGGAAATCCTGAATAAAGATTTTCACTTATTACACATGAATTTAAATAAGGATTATATCGAATCAATCCCTCCCCTTCTACTCCAAGCCAAATTGTTCTTTCATTATCATAAAATACAAGTAGAATTTTTTTATGATTCAGTTCTGGAATGGTGATATCGGTAATGTTTTTGGAAACTAAATTGTAAAGTTTTAATCCATCTGAAGTACCGATATAAATAGTATTTCCATTTTCACATGCACTATAAGAAGTGAAATTATATGATTTAAATACTGACTTAAAATGTGATCCAATATTCGTTTGTCCACCCTCATTCGAAAGAATAAAATCTCCCTTGACTGATTTAAAACACATTGTAATTAACGAGTTTTCAAAAATTGGGTCTAATTCAATTTTTACAAAAGGTTCATTTGAAATTTTATACAACCCTTTTAAATTGGAACAAAACCAAGTATTTCCATTTAAATCAGTTAATCCAAAATTACAACCAATTGGTTTTTCAAATGAATTTGGTATAACTTTCTTATATTTTCCAAATTGAAACTCAAAAAGTGTTCCCAAATTTGTGATGAAAAAAGACTTATTATTGTTTTTATCAAAAGTGAATGTTGTCACTTTTTCACCAGTTTCTAACCTGATTTTTATTTTTTGATAAATACGTGACCAAACCGTTCCTTTAGTAGAAGAAAAAATAACTTCTACTAATTCAGATAAATCTTCACTGAATAAGCTTAACTTATGATTTAAAAAAAAGCCAAATTGAATTTTATCTGATCTAAATTTACTAAGTCCTAAATAACTATGCAAAGGTGAAGAAAACGATACATCTTTTGAAATAAAAAAATCTTCAACTTCTGTAATTAAAATAACACCTGTATTCGTTTCAATAAAATGAATTGAATTTGAATTCGTTATGCTTTTAGAAAATTCCTTTTTAAGAATTAGTTTCCTATTTTGGAATACCAATAATTCATTCTTAGTAACAACATATAAATTATTAAATGAAGAAAATACATTTAAATAATTTACCTGCTTTCTATAGTTTTTATAAATTAATTCGTAACCATCAGATGTCAATTTGTAAACACCTTTGTATAAAGAGGTGAAATAAATATCATCTTTAGGATTTTTACATAAACTTGAAATCGAATGATTGTTGTTATCCTTTGTAAATTCTAATTCTTTGAAATCTATTCCATCGTAGCGGACAATTCCAGAATTTGAGGTCCCAAGCCATAGTTGGCCGTCAGAAGTTTGAATCCCTGAAGTTAGGGAAGAAAAATTGAGTCCATCTTTGTGATTGAAATTCTTAAACGTATACAATTGAGCCACTAAAAGAGGCAAATTGCATATAAGGAAAACAAATACAATTATAAATTTTATCAAATCTTCTGTCTATTATTACCCACTAATAACGAAAATTTTCCTCAATTTTCCAATTTTAAAGATAAAAAAGTAAAACTATGCGATAATTTTAATCATATTCTGAACTTTTCTTGCAATCAATTTAGCTTCATCCAAGGAAGGATTTCCCACTGTAATATGCCCCATTTTTCGAAAAGATTTGGTGAATTCTTTTCCATATAAATGAACCTTTACACCTTCTATAGCAATAACTTCTTCTAAACCTTGATAAAAAGCAGATCCTTCATATCCTTCTTCGCCTAATAAATTAATCATCACGCCATTTTGAAGTATTCGTGTAGAACCTAAAGGTAAATTCAGAATTGAACGCATGTGTTGTTCAAATTGAGAAGTTACATTACACTCAATTGTATGATGTCCACTATTGTGTGGTCTAGGAGCTATTTCATTGACAAGTAACGAACCATCTTTTAGTAAGAAAAATTCAACAGCAAGCAATCCAACCATTCCCAATTTTTCGATAACGTCTATGGCTATTTTCCTAGCTTCTTCTTCTACTTTCTCTGAAACGGAAGCTGGTGAAAATAAAAACTCAACCAAATTTGCTACAAGATTAAATTCACATTCCACTGTTGGATAAACAGCCGTTTCTCCTTTTTCGTTTCTAGCTACAATTACAGATAATTCTTTCTCAAACGGAATCATCTTTTCCAAAATTGATGGAACTGAAAATGCTTTTGATAAATCTGACACTTCTCTTAATGGTTGAACGCCCTTTCCATCATAGCCACCCTTTCTCATTTTCTGCATTAATGGGAAAGATGAAATATAGTCTTGAATTTCAGTTTCGTTCTGAATTAAAAAGAAATCGGCAGTAGGAATTTTGTGCTGTTTGTAAAACTCTTTTTGAAGACCTTTATCTTGAATAATTCGCAAAACATTTGGTTGCGGAAAAACCTTTTTACCTTGTTTTTCAAGCACTTCCAATGCTTCGATATTTATATTTTCAATTTCTACAGTAATTACATCTTTATCAGCGCCAAATTTTAGAACTGCGTCGTAATCTGTTAAACTACCTTTAGTAAAGCTAGAAGCCAATGTTTTACAAGGAGCATTGTCATCAGGATCAAGCACGTGAACTTGTACATCAAAATTCGTAGATTCTTGAATGAACATTCTTCCTAATTGCCCACCACCTATCATTCCTAAATGAAAGGATTTTCCGTACCATTTATTTTGCATAGCGCAAAGATAACGGGAATATTTTATTTTGAGATGTTGAATATTTTAATTTAATAAATAATTCCAAAACAATAATTAGCTTTATTTTCTTTCAATTAAACTAATTTATAAAGTAGAAACTTCGAAATTTATT
>CAMDMY010000082.1 GCA_945902775.1 Chryseobacterium gleum
AAAAACAGATATAAGAGTAGACTCTTCTAATAAATTGAAAGCTACAAAAGAAGGAATCTTAATTCCTTGTGGTGACTTTTACCTAAAAGTAATTGAATTACAGCCAGAAGGAAAAAGACGAATGAATTTTAAAGATTTATTAGCAGGAAATCCTGTTGATGATTTAAGTGTTTAAATAAGGAATTGAAGATCAATCCCTTATTTAAACTTTAACTATTTTACAAAAACCTTAATTAGCACTGATATTATAAAATATAGAACTATTTTGAGGTCTCTTTACAGAATCACCATATTTAATAGTATCCATTAATTGGGCTACTTGAAATACATCTAATGTACTTTTAACTCCTTGAATTTTGTGTAAATTCAATTTATATTCCGCTATTTTTATCGAATTATTTATCATTTCAATTGGACTAACATTCATAACTTAAACATTTTATACATTTCGGTTTACGGAAGTACTTTTGTTTGGTTACATTTTTATCAACAAAAATATAAAGTTATTAACAATTTTAGTCAGTATTCAATTCAAACAATTGATTTATTGATACTTATGAAATATCCCGGAATTTAGCGGCGACCATAAACAAGCTTTTAAACCAGCTGTTTTTAAACCTGTATTAATCCAAGAGTTACACGTATTAAATAAACCATAACTTCCGTTTGATTCATAAAAAGCATCTGAATCCCAGTACCCTCTCCCTTTAATGCAAATTGGACATTTGTTTTTTGAAACTTTTAAACTATTTTCAATATATCGACAAAGTATTTTATATTCTCTTTTTGAAATTTTGAATTCTACATGTTTGTAATGAAAATCCAATTCTTTTAAATAATTGGTATGAATTGCAGATTTACCTAGATAAAAGCATGCATTAAAAGCGGTTGAAAATTTAAGATCAGACCATTGTGGCGTATTTAAGAAAAAACCTTGATCTCCCCAACCAATTGAAATATACTTAAAGGTTGAGTCTACATTTTTAGCATTATCAAAATGAAATGTCTTATCCCAATTTTTCAATTCATTTTTAACTGGTAAAACGAAATCGGTATGAATACCATCTGACTTCATATAAATTGTCACCTCCTTTTTAACGGAATCATTTCCAACAGAAATACTCATAAAAACAAGAGAAACTGTTAAATAAAAGACAACGAAAGCAACTAGAAATTCTATTCCTATTAGAAGACTAAAAAAAAAAATTTTGAAAACACCAAAGAATCTAATTAGAAGCATTATAGATTAAATTATTTATTTGACCAAACTATAATTCTCTTATCATCGCTTAATGATACAAATGTTTCATCATTAATTTTTATCAATTTATTGACTGAATGCCTATGTCCTCCAGATTTCGTATCCAAACGCTGAATCACCTCATACTTATTTACATCCCAAATTTTTATCGTTTTATCTCGACTAGCAGTTGCGAAAAATTGAGAATTGAGAAAACAAATATCGTATATTACATAATTATGAGCAGGAATACTTTTTATCAAAGCAGAGGTTTCCCTATTCCATAAATTCAAATGGGCATCCTTACCTCCTGTAAGTATTATTGTTGAGTTAGAATAATCGAAACATGAAACAGTTGCCCCACCGCTATGAGAATTTAATGTAATAACTTCATTTAAACCTACAGTTTCAAAAATTCTTGTGGTACCATCTTGACAACTAACACTTATTAAATCACCGCTTTCATCAACATGAATATCTCTAATTTTACCACAATCCAAAGGTATATAGATAAGTAATTCTAATGTTTTTGAATTCCATACAGATAAATTTCCATCTGCATCACCCACATAAAATTGATTTTTTAAGGCATTAGAAGTAATTGAAAAAATTGCTTTGATATGTTGAACAAAATGTTTTAATTCTATTTTAGCATCTACATCAAAAAGATAAAGAGATCCATTTGACAATCCAACTGCAAGAATATTTTTAGAAATAAATTCAAGTGCATAAACAGATTGGTCCATTTTAATAGCGAACTTATCTTGTTCACCCTTCTCAATATTCCATCTCGTCACATAGTGATCAGCGCTTCCTGAATATAAAAAATTGGGATCAACTACTCCTGTATAAACAGCACCAGCATGACCAGAAATTTCAAGTATTTTTTTATACACGAATTTTAAACTTCTTCCTCCTCCTCTACATTTTCATCATTTACTTGACGTAAACGATCTGCATAATCTGTAGGTAAAAAGTCAAAAAAAGTATCTCCTCTCAAACCTAAACGTAAACATTCTAATGGAATCATTTCATTTGGTCCGATATTTCCAAGGTTTACGTTCGCCCCAAACAATTTAATAAACCAAACTTGTTGATTTTTTTGAGGTGCCTCCCAAAGAATATCTCCTGGATCTACTTTTGATATAATTTTATTAATCAAATAGGTATGTGCTGTTCCGTTAGGTCTAAATACTCCAACATTACCTGCTTCTCTTCCTTCTGCAATTACTTTCCAAGAACCAGCTTGCAACTCAGTACTCATCATTTTCACCCATTTACTAGGCGAAACAATTATTCCAGAATCTTTTGAACCGACCTCAGACATGATTGTTCTTTCTTTTGAAAAACGATGAATCAATTCACATTTTTCATTATGATTCATAATAATTGAACCATCTGAAATTTCTGCTAATTCTAAATTAAATTTATCTAAAACTCGAAGATAATCTTCAACCATTCCTCTAGCGTAAAATGATTCAAATAATGTTCCTCCGAAATAAGGTTTAATGCCTGCCTCTTTATATAAATCTATTTTCTTTTGTAAATCATTCGTTACGAAAGCTGTACCAAAACCAAATTTCACAATATCAGTTATATGTCCTGATGCAGAAATAAAATCTTCAGATTCACGAAAACTAAGACCTTTGTCCATCATCATCGTTAATCCTTTTTGGCGTGGCGGGACTGTTCTTTCTGGTATAAACGGTAATTCGAAATTCATTTTTTTAATATCTAAACCCAAAGTTAATAATTTTAGAGGAACAGTAAACAATAATTCTTCCGTTTACTCTTCTGTTAATTCTAAAAATTGACTATTCTCCTTAAACTCTGGGTATAGTTCAAAGATTTCTTTTGCATTTTCTTTATCAGTAAAGGCACATTCTGAGAATAAATGCAAAGATTCTTCTTTTCTTCCTAACTTAAATAAAATATTCACTTTCAACAATGGTGCTACTAAATTTTCTAAATTTTCTTGGATAAAATCAGAAATGTAAGTCAAAGACTCCTGATAAGAAAGCTTATTTAATAAATTCACATAACTTGTTAAACATTCTTGATCAGAATTATCTAATCCAAGCGAATACAAATAATACTCTCGAGCTAAATCAAATTCTTCCAACTTTTCATAAGCTCCAGCTAAAACTGAATATATTCCTGCATTTTCCGGATCCAATTCTACTGCTTTGTTTATCAATACTATTCCTTCTCTAGTACGTCCTTCTAAATCTTCTACTATTCCTAAACCTAACCAAGCATCTGGTAAAAGAGGAGCTAATTCTAAACTTTGTTTGTAAAATTCTTTTGCCAGAGATAATTCTCCCAATTGTTCATGAGCCTCTCCAATGTAACAAAGAGCTACAGGGTCTTCCCCATCTAACTCCATACATTTATTGAATGCATCAATAGACATCTGATATTTATCCATTGATAAATAGGCATTTCCTAGGTTAAAGTATACTGGTCCAAAATCTTCATTGATTAAAATACAATAATCATACGCCCAAATTGCTTTTTCAAAATCTTCTGATTTAGAATAGGCATTTCCTAAGTTGTACCAAGCAGTGAAAGAATAAGGGTTTTCATCTATAAAATCTGAGTAACATTTAATTGCTTTCTCATAATTTCCAATTTGATCATAACAGAAAGCCAATTCATAAATTGCGCCTTCGTTTTTTGGATTGTATTTAATTGCCTCGATTAAAACAACTAAGGCATTTTTGTAATCATTAATATTCTCATATTCCATAGCTAAATCGAGATATATCTCATCCTTATCCTCTGGTTCTGATAAATTTAATGATTCTTTAAAATATTTTATTGCGCTTTTTGAATCTCTTAATTGACTAAATATAGACGCTTTTGTTAAAATAATCTCACAACTTGGTTGTTCTGTTTTTTCAATTTGAGAAATTACACTCAATGCTTCTTTCAAATGTCCCATAGCCGACATAGCTTGAGCTAATCGTAATGAAAATATAATATTAAATGAAAATTGAGATAAGGCATGTTCAGCACATAGTTTAGCTTTATTGTATTGACTTGTAATCAAATAATGATCTACTAAACCTTCTAATCTATCACTATCTAAAAAACCTAAAGTCTCCCCTTTCAAATATGCTTCAAAACGCTCGATATCTTCATTTAAATTCCCTTCAAAATACCCTTCATCTTCTTCTTCGTCATCAAACATAACCTTTCGTATTAAGCTATTCTATAACCCTCGTTTAACTAATTTAAAATTACGAAAAAAATAAATGAATATTGTTATGTATATGTTAATGTTTGTCAACAGTCTTTCAACAAAAAACCCAAGTTATTCATTTTGAATTACAAAACAAATAACTTGGGTTAAAATTTATTTGAAATCAGGTATTATTTCCCTGATCTTTTTCTATCAGACTCTTTCAAGTATATTTTACGGATACGTAAGTTTTCAGGTGTAACCTCAACATACTCATCACCTTGAATATACTCTAAACACTCTTCTAAACTGAATTTGATAGGTGGAATTAACTTCACTTTATCATCAGCTCCTGAAGAACGCATGTTAGACATTTTTTTCGTTTTCGTAACGTTTACAACCATGTCTCCAGCTCTTGAATTTTCTCCAATTACTTGACCTTCATAGATGCTCTCATTTGGAGAAACAAAGAAACGACCTCTTTCTTGTAAGTTGTTAATAGAGAAAGGAATTGAAGTACCTTGCTCCATTGAAATTAAAGAACCATTTTGACGTCCTGCAATCTCTCCTTTGTACGGTTGGTACTCAAGGTAACGGTGACTCATAATTGCTTCACCTGCAGTCTGTGTTAATAAATAATTTCTTAATCCAATAATACCTCTTGAAGGAATTTGGAATTGAATCGTCATACGAGTTCCTTTTGGCTCCATATTCGTCATCTCACCTTTTCTCATAGAAACTGCTTCAATTGCTGTTCCACTGAATTCTTCAGGTAAATCGATTGTCAATTCTTCAATTGGTTCACATTTCTTACCATCGATTTCTCTCAAGATAACTTGTGGTTGACCAACTTGTAATTCATAACCTTCACGACGCATTGTTTCAATCAAAACTGACAAATGCAATACTCCACGTCCAGCTACTAACCATTTATCCGCTTTATCTGTAGAAGTAACTCTCATTGCCAAGTTTTTCTCTAACTCTTTCGTTAAACGATCTTGAATGTGACGAGAAGTTACTTTTTTACCTTCTTTACCAAAGAATGGTGAATCATTGATTGAAAACAACATGTTCATTGTTGGCTCATCAATAGTAATAGAATCTAATGGTTCAGGATTTTCTGCATCACAAATTACATCACCAATTTCAAATCCTTCAATACCTGTGATCGCACAAATATCTCCTGCTTGAATTTCTGTTGCTTTTATTTTTTCAATTCCTTCGAAAACAAACATCTCTTTGATCTTGTGTTTTTCTTGAGAACCATCTCTTTTACCTAAAATAATATTTTGACCTTCTTTCAAAGTACCTCTATGTAAACGTCCGATAGCAATTCTACCAACGAATGTAGAGAAATCTAATGAAGTAATCAACATTTGAGTATTTCCTTCTTCAATAGTTTTTGGTGGGAAATACTCTAAAATACGATCTAACAAAGGTGCGATAGTAGTTGTTGGTTGTTTCCAATCTTCAGACATCCAACCATTTTTAGCTGAACCATAAATAGTTGCGAAATCTAATTGAGTATCATTCGCGTCTAATTCGAACATTAAGTCAAAAACTTTTTCATGAACTTCTTCAGGAGTACAGTTTTCTTTATCAACTTTATTAATAACCAATAATGGTTTTAAACCTAAAGCTAACGCTTTTCCTAATACGAAACGAGTTTGTGGCATTGGTCCTTCAAAAGCATCCACTAACAAACAAACACCATCAGCCATATTTAATACACGTTCAACCTCACCACCGAAATCGGCGTGACCCGGAGTATCAATAATATTGATTTTTGTTCCTTTATACAAAACTGAAACGTTTTTAGATACGATTGTGATTCCTCTTTCACGCTCTAAATCGTTGTTATCCATGAATAATTCTCCTTTCGGTTTTTCATGTTTTTTTGCGTCAGTTCCTGACTCGATCATTCTATCAACTAATGTTGTTTTTCCGTGATCGACATGGGCAATAATTGCAATGTTCCTAATTTCCATCTTTATATTTATTTTAGGTTGAGATTAAGACTGAGATTTAGGTTGAGACTGAGCTTATTCTCAATCTTAACCTTCATCTTTACCTTAATCTAAATCTTAAAAACTACTTCCTTTTCCTTTACTAAATGGTTTTCCAAAACCACCTCTGTTTCCTCCTCTTTCACTTCTGTCGCTTCCGCCACCGAAACTAGAGCTTCTTTCGCTGCTGCTTCTTTCTGGTCTTTCAGATCTGAAACCTCCGTCGCGAGTTGAACCAGTGTTTCCACCGTCTCTTCCTCTTCCACCACCGAAACTTGAACTTCCGTGACTATCACGACTTCTTGGTCCATCATCTCTGCGTTGACCGCCACCGAAACCACCTTCACGACGTTGACCTCCGCCAAAACCGCCTTCTCTGCGTTGTCCACCAAAACCTCCTTCACGACGTTGACCGCCTCCAGAACCTTGACCTCTACCACCTCTATCACCACCAGATTTCTCTTTCGTGATTTCGATGTTTACAGTTGTTCCTTCGTATTCAGAACCATTTACTTTACGTAAAATATTATCTGTTTCAGCTTGATCCGCTTCGAAGAAAGAAAATGCAGGCATAATATCAATTCTACCAATACTTCCTGATTGTAAACCTGTGTTGTCACAAATCAAACGTAATAAACCACCTGGATTTAAACCGTCACGATTCCCAACACTTACAAAGAAACGTTGTTTTCCAGATTCAGCTCCACTTTCATTTCTATCTCTACGACGAGGTCTATCGAAATTATCCGCTCCATCACGGTCTCTTCCTCTATCACGATCTCTATCTTCTTTCGCATTCAAATCACCAGCATTACTGTAGTAATTAATGAAACGATTGAACTCTGCAGAAACGAATTTTTTTACAACTTCTTCTTTAGAAAGTTCTTCAAATTCAGCCATAATTTGAGGCATGAACTTTTCAATTTCTTTCTCTTTAACTTCAGTTTCAATTACACCATGAATCAATTTCGTTAATTGAATAGCACAAATATCTTCCGGTTTTGGAAGAACTCCTGCTTCAAAAGTTACACGAATTTGTTTTTCAATTGTTTTGATTTTGTAGTTTTCACGTGTATTGATCAATACAATCGATTGACCTTTTTTACCTGCACGAGCTGTACGACCTGAACGGTGCGTATAATTCTCAATATCATCTGGTAAATTATAGTTTAATACATGTGTAATATTATCGATATCTAATCCACGAGCTGCAACATCTGTTGCTACCAAGATTTGAATGTCCTTTTTACGGAAACGATCCATTACTCTATCACGTTGAACTTGAGACAAGTCACCGTGTAATGGTTCTGCACTATACCCTTCTTTTCCTAATTTATCAGCAACAGCTGCAGTTTCCATACGAGTACGGCAGAAAATTAACCCGTAAATTTCTGGATTAAAATCAATTACTCTTTTTAGAGCTGCATAACGATCTCTTTCTTTTACAGAATAATAGATGTGCTCAATGTTTTCGTTACTTTGGTTTTTATGTCCTATAGACACTTCCAAAGGCGATACCATATACGTATTAGCAATACGCGCTACTTCTTTTGGCATTGTTGCAGAGAACAACCAAACATTTCGTTGTTTTGGAGTAGATTCAAGTATCAAATCGATATCTTCTTTGAACCCCATGTTCAACATTTCGTCTGCTTCATCAAGCACAACATACTTCACTTCTTCTAAAGAAAGTGATTTACGTTTTATCAAATCCACCAAACGACCTGGTGTGGCAACAACAATCGATACTCCTTTATTAATTTGAGTAATTTGTCTACGGATATCCGCTCCACCATATACAGCAACCACGTTTACATCGAGGTATTTTGAATATGTTTCTAAATCTTTTGTGATTTGTAAACACAACTCACGAGTAGGACAAACAACTAATCCCTGAGGGAATCTTGTTCTTTCACCTACTTTATTCACTAATGGTAAACCGAACGCTGCGGTTTTACCTGTTCCTGTTTGGGCCAAACCAACAAGATCACTATCACTACCTAATAGGTGTGGAATAGCTTCAAGTTGGATCGGAGTAGGTACTTCAAACCCCATTTCTGTTAACGACTTCAGTACCTCACTCTTCAACCCTAGTTCCTTAAATGTCATCATTTAATGTTAAAAATTGGGTGCAAAGATACAGATAAAAAGAGGATTTAAAAAAAATAAGTATTACTATTTTATTAATTAACCATAATCAATCGCTAAAAACAGTTAACATTTCAACTATTTAGATGATTATTCTACCTACTTTTGCTCAATGGAAACATTACATTTTAATAGAGAAAAGTCAGGATTGTTTACAAACATCAGCATCCAACTATCTTATAATCAGATAGGTTTATCTAGTTATATCCAATTTCCATTCTCAAAAGAGAACTTCAAAAAACAGATTGATTTAAAAGGAAAATCATTCAACTCTAATCAACGTGAAATTCTCTATAATTCACTGAAAGAAAAATACAATTTAACCTCAGAAAGTGAGAAAGTTAACTCAAATCTCTCGCTTTTAAGACAAGAAAACACCTTCACAATTACAACTGGACATCAATTATCACTGTTTACTGGTCCAATTTATTTTATCTATAAAATTCTTCATGCCATTCGTTTATCGGAGGAATTAAAAATAGAATATCCTGAATCAAACTTTATCCCCGTTTTTTGGATGGCTTCTGAAGATCATGATTTTGAAGAAATCCAATCAATTCAATTGTTTGGTAAAACCTTAAAATGGGAAACAGAACAAAAAGGTCCGGTTGGAAGATTCAATACAGAATCGTTCGAACCAATCAAAAAAGAATTTTCAGAATTTTTCGAAAACCACCCTGATAGTGAAATACAAAATTTGCTTAAATCATTTGAAGGTAAAAGTTTAGGTGAAGCTACTTTTAAATTTGTAAATCAATTATTTAAAGACTACGGATTGATAATTATTGACGGAGATGAAGCACAATTTAAAAATCAATTTAAATCTACTATTGAAAATGAAATTAAAACCCAATTTTCATTTAATGAAGTAACTAAAACTAGTGAATCACTTCAAGAAGATGGAATCAAACTTCAAATTACCCCAAGAGAAATCAATTTATTCTACATAGAGAACAACTTACGTTCTCGTATTCAATTAATTGAAGGCAATTACTTCATCGAAGAAAAGGGAACTTATACGCAAGAGGAAATCTTAAATCTGTTAGAAAAACATCCTGAATCTTTCTCTCCTAATGTCGTTTTAAGACCGTTGTACCAAGAAACTATTCTTCCTAATCTTTGTTATCTAGGAGGTGGTGGTGAAATCGCTTACTGGCTTCAATTGAAAGGCGTATTTGATTCTGCAAATATTCCTTTTCCTTTAATTCAAGTGCGAAATTCATTTTTACAAATCGATTCAGGCTCTTTAAAAAAATTAGAAAAAATCAATTTAACCATAGAAGATATATTCAATTCAACGGAGGAATTAAAGAAAAAATATGTCCTTAAAAATTCTGCTGATGAGTTAAATTTTGAAAACATAGATAAATCATTTTCAGAATTTTGCACTACACTATCTAAACAAATAATTAAAGTAGATACAAATCTAAAAAGTTACAGTGAAGCTGAAATTTCAAGACTTGAAAAACAATTAATTTCAATCAAGCAAAAATTAATCAAAACAGAAAAAAACAAGCACGAAAATAGCCTTAACCAGATTGAACAATTGAAAAATAAACTATTTCCAAACGGTGGACTTCAAGAAAGATCAATGAATTTTTTCTCCACTTGCGCAGACGGAAATGTTTATTCTCATCTTACTGAAATTTATAATTCTATCGATCCATTCGGAAATGATTTAATTATAATTAAATGAATTTAGCGAATTAAAAACTATAAAATATTGAAATTAAATAAATTATATTAATTAAAATATCATATACTATTCTTCATAATTTCGCTAATAAATCCTTTCAAAAAACGATAATTTTTACAATAATTCATTTATCTTCACGTTTCTAATTTTTGACTTTTATTATGCGGTTATTCTTTCTGTTATTTTCTCTTACTACACTGTCCTTCTCTTTTGGGCAAGAAGTTAAAATAACAGGACGATGTGTTGATAAAACAAATGCACCCATTGAGTTCGTTATTATAAAATGTAAGCAGGCTAACGATACGATTATTTACTCTAATAACAAAGGAGAATTCGAAATAACTGCACGTCAAGAAAACGTAATTGAAATCAAATTTAAAATAAATGAATTTGAAGAAATTAGATTAATTAAAACTTCAGATAAATTGGTTTATAAAATTGAAAATGTTAGATTTAACTATTCTCAATTTAAAACCGTTATCGTATCGGCAGAGAAATCAGACCCGTTTGAAATCCCAAAGCTAACACCAATTGATTTACAAACTATTCCGATGGGAAGTGTTGAAAGATCATTGGTATATACAACTGCTGCTACTTCAAACAACGAATTAACCTCTAACTACAATGTACGTGGAGGAAATTATGATGAAAACCTCGTTTATGTGAATGGTTTCACAATTAATCGTCCCTTTTTAACTCGATCTGGACAACAAGAAGGTATGAGTTTTATTAATTCTGCTCTTGTTAAAGATATTCGTTTTTCTGGTGGTGGATTTGATTCACAATATGGAGATAAATTATCTTCTGTTTTAGATATTACCTATAAAACTCCTGATAGTCTAAAAGGCTCTGTAATGGCTTCGCTACTTGGAATTGAATCCCACATTGAAAATAAAATAGGAAGTCGCTTTGATTATTTAGTAGGGGCGCGTTATAGAAATAATGGTTATCTTCTAAACGCTTTACCTACAAAAGGGTCGTACAATCCGATTTTTATGGATGCCCAATTTTTGACCAATTATCAATTAAATGAAAAATTAAAATGGTCTATTATCGGACATTTCTCTTCTAACCGTTATCGTTTTTCTCCTCAATCGTCCGAAACTGATTTTGGAGTAGCAAACGAAGCGTATCGATTCAAGATTTACTTCGACGGACAAGAAAACACTTATTTTCAAACATTTACAGGAGGAACTTCACTTAAATGGGATGTTTCAAAAAAGACAAAGCTTGATTTTTATGCTTCTATCTTCAACAGTAACGAAAGAGAAAAATACGATATTCAAGGACAATACTTTATCAATCAGTTAGAAACAGATCCATCGAAAGAAAAATACGGAGATTCTATAGCTGTATTAGGAATTGGGACTTTTTTGAATCACGCTAGAAATGAATTAAATGCGACAATTGCATCTGTATATCACAACGGAGAGCACATTCTCAAAAAAGGATTTAAAGACTCTTTAAAAAACAATTATTCGAATCAAAAATTGATGTGGGGATTTAACTTCCAACACGATGGATTCAAAGACGTTTTAAGTGAATGGAAAATGATTGATTCTGCAGGTTATAATCTTCCTCAATCATCTAATTCTGATGAAATTCACCTTAAACAGTTAATTAAAAGCAATTTAAACCTACAAACATTTAGAGCAACGGGATTCCTTCAAATGAATTCGATTTGGTCTAAAATTCAGCGAAATAAAATTGTTACGATTAGCAAGAAAAGTCTAGATTCTACCAAAACGAAAATTATAACTTTATACTCTGATACAATCAAAGAATCGTCGACTAGAATTGCATTAAACTATGGACTTAGAGCAGGTTACACGCAAGTAAACAACGACTTTTATTTAACCCCAAGATTAAGTTTAACGTATTTCCCAAGAATCTATATGGTTGAAAAAGGGAAAGTTGTTCGTAGAGATGTTCGTTATCGTTTTTCTACGGGTTTATATTATCAACCTCCTATCTATAGAGAATTTAGAACAGCTGAAGGTAAATTAAATACCGATGTGAAGTCTCAAAAATCTGCTCACATTGTTGCTGGAACAGATATTTATTTCAACATGTGGGAAAGAGAATCTCCTTTTAAATTAACTGCTGAGGCTTATTACAAATACCTTTGGGATGCGAATTTATACGAAATCGATAATGTTCGAACGATGTATTATGCAAATAACAATGCTACAGCTTATGCTTACGGATTGGATTTAAATGTTCATGGACAATTTATCAAAGGAATCGAGTCATTTTTCAAGGTAGGCTTAATGAGTACTAAAGAAAAATTAGCTACAGATACTTATTACAAATACTATAACAAAGAAGGCGAATTAATTCAACCTTTGGTAACTTTAGACCAAATCCCAACTGATAGTGTGAGAGTTGATCCTAAATACATCCCAAGACCAACCGACCAACTATTAACTTTCGGAGCATTAATTCAAGACAAAATGCCTGGATACGAAAGTATTAGTGTTCAAATGGGCGTTCAATTTGGAACACCTCTACCCTACGGACCGCCCAATTTCAAGCATTATCAAGATACCCTTCGCTACAAACAACCGTATTTCAGGGTAGATTTAGGTATGTCATATGACTTATTAAAAAAGAAACAAGACAATTACAAAACACTTCGTAAACATTTCAGCGATGCTATCTTGTCTTTTGAAGTTTTTAATCTATTAGGATTCAACAACATACTATCCAAACAATGGATTCAAGATGTGAACGGAAGATATTACTCAATCCCTAACTACTTGACTCAGAGACGATTTAATTTAAAGTTGATATTGAGGTTTTGAGTTGAGTTTTAGGTTTAGGTTGAGAATAAGTTTAAAATGAAAAATATTGGATAATAAATTAGTTACTTGCCATTTTAGAACGACACAATGACT
>CAMDMY010000083.1 GCA_945902775.1 Chryseobacterium gleum
ATAGTTTAATTAAATTTTAAAGTTTGAATTTAAAGGTTGTTGCCACTTTAAATGGAAATCAAGAGATTTAGACTTTTTTCACTTTAGTATTGCAATAGTCATATAGAGCTAGCACCTCAAAATAATTTTAACGCTATACCTCGAAAGAAGTTGTGATTAAGAAAGCATATCTCTATCTTTACAAAGTCTAGCCCACGTGGTGAAATCGGTAGACATGCCAGCTTGAGGGGCTGGTGCCTTCAGTGGTGTGCTGGTTCGAATCCAGTCGTGGGCACTTTCAAGAAAGCTATTCAATTGATTAATAATTGGATAGCTTTTTTTCTTCCCGGCATATTCCCGACAAGTTATTAAAAGCATAAAAAACATCCAACTATTAAGAAGGACGTTTTAAAATATTTAATTTTTATCAGATACACTTACTTAATTCTAAAATCTTTTCTGCTCTTTTTAATTCAATTTTTTTATCAATGAAGGAATCAATTAAATATATTCTAATATCAGTAATATTCATAGTTTGAATAATTTCAAATTGCTTTTGAGAAATAAAGTAATTAATGTATGTAAATCCTGATACTAATTTATATTCGGATGAATTCAACGTAATAATAGAATCAGAACAAATAATCATTAATTTATCTCCTTTGTCTATAGAATATACTTTTCCAGTTAAATTAAGACCAACTTTAATAAATAAACTACTATCAGATTTACAAAAATTAAAGGAAATTGCTGAATTGAAATCTTTGTGAAGAATCTCCATTTTAGTAACAATATTTATTGATTTAGTAAATTTATCCAATTCATTTACTTCAAACTTACATTGCGCAAAAGTAAAAGCATTAATACAAATGATAAAAATTACTATTGTAGACAGTTTAGTTTTCATAATTTTAATTTTTACAAATATAAACTAATCTTTAGTTTATGTGAATGTTATTAATTTTTTAATATCAAACGAAGTAATTGAATACTCAAACATAAGTTTTTCCCCAACCTTATAAATAGCACCATCGCTTCCAACATAAGAACTACATTCTCCTCGTGATGTAATTGATGATAATTCAGTAAATTTAACTTCTTGACTAAAAGAAATAAAATTTATTGCTAAGGTCAATATCAAAATGGAAAGGTTACTTTTTTTCATAAAGTGTTTTTTTAGTTTAATTTGGTTAAAGTTAATACAATTTTAGACTTATAACACAATTGTGTTACATATAATTAATCGAATATTTTGATTTTGTTCTCTATGGACAAAAAACAATTTAATATTATTTTCGGACTTCAAATAAAATTAAATAGGGAAAGAAAAAATATGACGCAAGCTGAACTTTCGGCATTGATGAATATTAATTCTCAAAATATTTCTAGTTACGAAAGAGGTGAAAGATGCCCATCTATATATTGGATAACAAAATTATGTCAAGCATTGGAAATTGACACTGTTTTATTTATGAAAGAATTTTATATTGAACTGAATATAATTGGAAATATTTAATCTACTAGACTTGTTAGATTTTTCACCTCTTGATTTTAGTATCAACTATTCTCCAATTCTTTGTTCTTCTTTGTCCATTCGTTTATCTCATTATTAAGAGATAATAAATTTGAAAAAACAACAAATAAAATCAAGAGTAAAATTATTGTGACGGTATGAGAGAAAAAACTTCCTGTAAAAATAGACAATAATAGCAATGAAATAGCTGCAATTACAATAATAATTGAAGCACTGCCATGTGCTATTTTTAAGTTTATTAACAAATGATGAAGATGTGTTTTATCTGCTCTAAATGGACTATATCCTTTCTTAATTCGTCTAGTATAAACTCTCATTGAATCAATAACTGGCAAAATCAAAACTCCAATAACGGTAGATAATACAACTGGTAAATCCGAAGTATTTATAGAAGTGTTAATTAAAATTAAACCTGTAACTACAAGAATGTAACCCAAGAATAATGAACCAGCATCTCCTAAAAAAATTTTATTTTTCTTACTTAAATTAAAATTCAAGAAACCTATTAATGCCCCCATTATTGTTAAAAAAAGAAGTGCTAATAAAAATTTATACAACATAATTGCAATAATAGTATAAGCTGAAAATCCTATAATCGCTAAACCTGCTGCTAGGCCGTCTATTCCATCAGTTAAATTAAAAGCATTTACAGTTCCTGTTATAACTAATATAGTCAAAATAAATTTAACCGTTTCAGGTAATTCATTGATACCGAATATTCCAAACAAAGATCCTACTTTTATTCCTGAAGAATAAACAAAATAAGCTAAACCTAATTGAATAATTAATTTAATTATCGCGCTTACATTGATTTTATCATCAATTACACCTACAACTAATAATACAAGTGAACCTATAAACAATGGATATAACTGCTCTAATTCAGAATTGTAATTTACATCAATTAAAAGAGTTAAAGTTGAAGCCAAAAAAATTGAGATTCCTCCCATTACTGGAATTGGAGTATAATGTGATTTTCGATAATTTGGTTTATCTACTAAACCAAATTTAATTGCTAATCCTCTCACAAAAGGAGTAATAAAAAGAACCAAAAAAAAGGCTATAAAAGGATAGAAATAAAAAGAATAAATTGAGTTCATATGATATTTATTTCTTTAAAAATGATCTTTGATTTTTTAAGTGACCTAACTTTAATTTTAAAAGTTTATGTTCATCTAAATTAGCCGATTTTGGAATAACTTTCGTTTTTTTATTAACCAATAAAGAATCCTCTACCAATGATTTATATTTTTCTGAAATTAATTTCCAAGTATATCTTCTATAAGCAATTTCTTTCATTTTATTTCCAAGTTCTTCAAACTGAGTGTCAGATGAATTTTGAACAAGATAAGCTAATTCAATTCTATTTTTAAAATACATTGCTTTATTTTCGGTAGTCACTTTATTATATGAGACTGAAAAAGCGATAATAGGTAAACCTAAATACATTGCCTCAACTAACGAGGGATTTGTGCCGCCTGCAGAATGACCATGCACGTAAATCGAAGCATTCCCTCTTAAAACATCTAATTGATGTTGATCATAAATAGGATCAAGTAAGAAAATATTAGGGAAATTTTCAAATTGTTTTTTAAACGATTGTCCATAATCACTATTATTCCAGTTTCCAACTATCACTATGTTATAATCTGGAATTTCCGCAAATGCCTTTAAAACTTCATGTACGTTATTTTCTGGTTCAATTCTACAAACTTTGAAAGCATATTTACCATTAAGAAACGGATACTTTAATTTATCTTCTGATGTTGGTAAAACTTTTATAGTATGATCTGCACCATATTCTACAACCCTACTTAATGTACCATATCTTAATGCTGTGTAATCTTGAATTGATTCATTGTCCGAAATATCAATGTGAGAATATTTCACTGCGATACTTTCTACCCAGAATAAATACCATTTGGCAATTAAATTCCATTTATCTCGCTTCCATTCAATACCATCTATAGAAATTATAATCTTTTTCTTTGTGAAAAGTCGGACAAATGGTAAAATCCAAGCTCCAGGAACACCTAAAATTAATAATACGTCTGAATAGAATAATGAATGTATTATTGAAATTGTATCATATAAAACACTAGTTATACCATTTGCTTCCAAAGGGATATAACGTAACCTAGCATTTTTGTAGAATTTATGACGTTGTTCTTTTTTATATTTTTTACTTGAACAATAGACCGTTATATCGATTTCACCACTTAAATTATCAACAAGATGTTCTGTCAAAGTTTCAAATCCCCCATATGCTGCAGGAACGCCTACAGAACCAATAATTGCAAGTTTTGTCTTTCTATTTGTTTCCATCTAAAATTAAAAGTTTCAATTGAAACTTATTTTTCGCTGTTATAGTTATATATTTAAATTCTAATCATTATAAAGATACAAAAAAAGCCCCGTTGGAACAGGGCTTCTTATTTATATATAATTTATTAATATCTTGACACTATCAATTTACCAGTATAAATTCTTCCTAAAATATCAGTTGCTGAAACCATGTAAGAACCTACAGGTAAATGCGCAACTTCTAACTTCATAATATTTGCTTTACACTCTTCGTTATAAACTTGATTCCCCAATAAATCATAAACTGTAATTAATTTAATTTCTGGGTTTATATCTTCATCCAAATTTATTCTTGCAAAAGCATATTCATTTGCAGGATTTGGAAACAAAATTAGAGTACCTTGATTGATTCCGTTTTGATTAACAATAATTGTATGAAAAACTGTATTAGTTATAATAAACTCATTGTAATCAAACTGAATAGAAGCTTTATTTTCTAATATATCTCCGTTTTCAACATCTGAATTTTGAGAAACGGTAAACTGAATAAATCCGTTACTACCTTCCAGATTAGTTGTACTGTCAGGTAAATCAATATTTGGAAAATAAAAATGTAATTTATTTTCTTCCGTTGTTAATTCATATCGATGACTAGAAGTAATGTTTGAAATACTTGAAACATCAATTCCTAAAGGTAATTCATCAATTACATTAACAAATTCAGCTTCATAATTTCCTACATTTTGAAATCTTATACGATACGTAATATCTTGTTTTCTGTTAATAAAATGATTTTCAGTATCTCCAGTTGGATAAGCTAAAATATCATTTGGATCAACACTTCCAACGACAGTCTGCAGATCAGTAAAGACATCATTCAAAACATTACATTCATCCCCTATTCCATTCATAGAAAAAATAGATTGCACTCCAATTCCTAATTCAACTGAAATTGGTACTACGTAGTAAAGATGAATTAAACTTAGATCACTATAGTTTAAAGTTCCTAAATCCCATGTAATAACTGTATTACCTCCTATTACAGTATTTGAAGACCAAGCCAAGTCTGAACTGTCAATTGTAATATACGAGGGTATTTTTGCTGTCAATAGTATATTACCATTTGAAGCTACTCCTTTATTTACAACATTAATTTGATAATTTGAAGGAAAACCTCTTCTCATTACAACAGTATAAGCTTTAACATCAACATCAGAACCCGAACAAACTGGTTTTAATGCAAATAAACCTATGTTTTTTGTACCACCTACTGTTGTTATACTAAATGTAGTAGTTGAAGAACAAGTTTTTGTATATTGAAGCCCATCTATTGAAACAGTGTAGTTTCCTTTTGCTAAATTAATATTAACAATTCCACTTTCATCTGACAAAGCTATAAATGCACCATTATTAAACTTAAATTTTACACCCTCAAGTAATTTTTCTCCAGCATCCAAAACACAATTATTGTTCGCGTCATAAAAAGCTTTTGCCGTAATTAAAGAACTAGAAGACTCCGTCATTACAGTATTTTGATTGACATTTACATTTTTCAATAACTGAATATTACCACTAGGCCAATAAACAATCACACTATCAATTTTAGATGCAGTTCCAACACCAAAATGTTGTCTGTAAGAATTTTGTCCACCAAAACCATTTTGAGAATTAACTATTCTTGTTTGCCAAACTCCATTTGCTTTTAATCTAATTCTTGTTCCAACTGCGGATTTATTACTTGCTGTTCCAATCAGTCTTATTTTATAATACTTATTCGTATTATTATTCTTTAAAAACACATGTGCTTTTTGATTTGTATGAGAAGAAGTAATTAAATCCATGTCTCCATCAGCGTCTAAATCTGAAAAAGAAACTCCAAATGAAAGACCATAGTTTGAAGCTGTAAAATCTTGAATAACTTTAGTAAATACACCAGATCCATTATTCAAGTATAAAAATTTATTTCCTTGATCATTTGCTACATACAAATCTAAATCCATATCCTTGTCAATGTCAGCAAAAGAAGCGCCATGTGAATGCCCCCCATCAGTTACAATTTCTCCAGTTATTACTTTTGAAAATAATGCAGAACCATTATTTATAAATAAATCATTATTTACATCTCCAGAATTAGAAATAAATAAATCCAAATCTCCATCATTATCAATATCTCCCCAAGTACTTCCAACAGATCTACCACCATTGGCAGTAATGATATTACTAACAGATTCAAAATTTCCATTTCCTAAATTATGGTACATTTTATTTTTACCACCTTCATTATTCAGTATTAATAAATCTTGAAATCCATCTTTATCATAATCAGCCCAAGTTGAACCAGTTGAACTACCAACAACTTGAGACAGTAAATTATCAGCCCATAACACCCAATTTCCTGAAGCATCGCGTTTCCATAATTCATTAAATCTAGTTGGTAAATAATTACCTAAATACAACTCTAATATACCATCATTATCAACATCTACCCATGAAACATGATGATAATAACCATTTTGTTTTGTAAACCCAGCAGTAATGTTTTTTGTAAATGTGCCATTTCCATTATTTACATAAAAAGTACAAGGTACAACTGATGTATTTGCAACAACAACATCTAAATCCCCATCATTATCAAAATCAGCCCAAGAACTACTCATACTCTGAGCTAAATCATTTACAATAGCACCTGTTGTTACTTTTGTAAAAACTGCCTTCCCGTTATTTTGAAACAATCGATTTGGTTGATTTGCAGTCATATCAGTAAAAAACAAATCATCATCATTGTCATTATCATAATCTACTGTACTAACACTCCAAGAATCCATCAAGGTTGACTCAATCCCTGAAGTTGATTTTTCACTAAAAGTTAAATTAGATTGATCTGCCAAATTAAAACTTAAGGCTTTTGTTGCTGTAGATTGATAAGCACTTCCTGAGAACAATCCTTTTAAAGTACTTACTACAGCACATGCTGAACCATTTGCATACACATTACCTATATCATCAGTTAATCTCGATTTTAGACTTGTAATAATTCGATATGTCGATCCAACAACCAAACTTGAAACTCCAGAAAAAGTAACATTGGTATTAATACCATCGTAAAGCACAACACCGTTGTAGGATACATTTGTTTTTAAATTATAAAAAACACAAGAGGTAACAGATAAAGCACCACTTACTTTTACAGAAGGCATGAAAGAGGTTAAATCTTTAGTTCCATTAAGCTTAATATTACTAGTAACAGTAAACACTTTACCAGGACCTACTAAATTATTAGTTAAAGATGTTGAAACTGTCTGGGTTAATGAAGATACGCCAAATGTTGAAAATGAGAACAATAGCGAGCTTAAAATAAGTAGAGTATTAACTCTTTTTTTGAAAAATGAATTTTGCAGTAGTAATCTTGTCATATGTAATACTAAATAAATTTTTAAATTAATTAAATCTGTGAAGATTAATCAAAATTTATATCAAAGATAAAAATAAGAAATAAAAATAAATTGGTTACTATTTTACTATCTAAAAATTAACATTTTAGTGTTAATTTTGTTAAAAAACGCTTTTTATGAGCATTTAAGCACTGAAATATTTTTTTTAATAAATAAATCTTCTGAAAATTCATTTATTTTTAGCAAAGCACTATCACTCATGTTTTTGTATTTAATAAGATCATTTGATATTAAATCCAATACTTGATTTAGTTGATTAATTTCCTGACTATCGATCATAAAACCATTTTCATTTTCGACAACTAACTCAGTTATTCCTCCAACGGGTGGTATAATTGCCGGCAACCCATATGCCATACCTTCAATAATTGTTAATCCGAAAGTCTCTATCCAACCGCTTGGTTTAGATAGATTTAAAACCACATCTGCCCATTTATAAAAAGGATGTAAATCGGTTTGTATCTCGAAAATTTTTAGGTTTTTTGGTAAATCAAGATTTTTAAAGTATTCATCTATTTCTAATTGATCAGCATTCACAACCAATCTAAAATTATACTTTGTATTTAAATTGGCTAATTGTACAAATTCCTTCACACCCTTGTAATCTTTTAATGAACAGACTAATAATGCATTTTTAGGAATTTCAGAAATTACACGATTTAATTTTGCTTTTTCGTGAAAATCATCCTCAATTGCATTATAAATTACATGCGTTTTTGCTTTTGAAAAAGGTTCTTGTTTGTTTAAGTATTTCGAAACATAAATCACATCGTCTGCTGCCCATTTTGCAATTCCAAATAAAAACTTTTTTAAAATGGGTGGTTTAATGGTTGTTTCATGAACATGATACACCACTCTACAACCTTTCAATTTCCCTAAAAATGCAGCTCCAAAAGGGAGAACTGTGTTGACATATATAATGTCATTTTTCTTTATTTTGCTCCAAAATTTAAAAAATACAATTAACTGACTTAAAGTTAAATTAAATAATCTAACCCATTTATTTTCAGCAAATTTATAATTGTAATAGTGGTAATTTACTCCTTCAATATCTGATAAAAAACCTACACGACCTTTACAAGTAACCATGTTTACTTCAATATCATTTTTTACCCAACCTTTCAATAATTGACTTAAAACTTTTGGACTACCACTATAATCATTCAATAGATGAAAAGCGAAAACTCTCATTGCTTAAAAATTTGAGTAAATATCCTTTAATTGATCTCCTCTCCTATCCCATTTGAAATTTTGTTCAAAATGAATACGTGCTTCATCACTCATTTTCTGAGCGAATTCTTTATTCGAATAAATTTTGAAAATTGCTTCTGACAAACCATTTACAGTTGAAGAATAATCTCCCATTTTTACTGCTATCCCTGATTTTTCTGAAATAAATTCACCTGGTCCACAGTTATCTAAGCATATCACTGGTAACCCAAACGACAATGCTTCTGCAACAACCATCCCTGCTCCTTCGTGAGAAGGAAATAAGAAAGCATTCGACTTTTTATAAATTTCTAATAAATCAACTCTATCAATCCATTTTATAAATTCTACGTTATTTTCGATTGACTTGTCTCTACACATTTGTTTTAATAATTCTTTTTCAGGACCGCTTCCTACAATTATCAATTTTGTTTTTGATTTTTCACTTTCAGGTAAACGTTGAACAAACTTTCCAAATGCTAAAATACTTAAATCAAATCCTTTCAAAGGCACTAATCTACCTGCTGAGATTAATGTAAATGAATCATTCTCAATTTGTTTATCACATCCAAAATCTTCTGTTGCTACTGAAGGAATTACTTCGTATTTCTCTTTCTCCAGCTTTAAAATGTCAGCGACAGATGAATTCATACAAAGGACATAATCTGCTTTCTTAACTGTCTTTTTAAGTGAAAATGAGAAATTCCAAAAATAGTGTTTAACCAACCAAGTCAACTTATCTTTTATAAAATAACTTTTCTTAAAAGGTGCTAAATATTGTTTAGGAATTTCAGGATGATGTCCGATTGGACCCCAAATAAATGGTTTATTTAATTTCCACAAGTAGCTAGGTGTCCAATCATTATGAAAATTTACATTGTGAACAATATCAAAATTTACATTTTGCTTTTTGATAAATGAAACAATTCCTTTTTGCCAAATCCAATAATACAACATAGCTCCTCTACCTCCTTTTTTCCAAAAACGCATCCAATACGGTAAATCGAAATATAAAAACTGAATATTTTGATAGATTTCACTTGGGTTTTCAAGCATATATTTTTCAATATGAGGCTGATTATTTTCTCTAGTAATCGCAATAACTTTGTTGTTTCTAGCAATTTGACAAACAAAGTTCCATCCCATTCCATCTTCCGATCCTTTGAATGGATTTACAGCATATGTAGTAGCTAAAATCGTCTTCATTTATTCGTCTCTTTTCTTTAATAATTTTGCAGGCACTCCACCCATAATACTATTTGAAGGAAAGGATTTATTTACAACTGCACCAGCCGCAATGATACAACCATCTCCGATTTCAACACCATCTAAAATAGTAACCTTACTTCCAATCCAACAGTTATTACCAATTTTTATTCCTTTTCGATTGACTCCTTGATGACGAATTTCAATATTCACATCCTCGTAATTATGATTTTCAGGATGACAACTTAAGTACTGTCCCACAATGCAATCATTTCCAATTTCCAATCCACCTGCTCCACCTAAATAAGCAAACTCTCCGATTCCAACATTATTTCCTATTTTGATGAAATTACCAATATCATTTAATGATGTGGAAACAATGACACGACTGAAATCACCAATCCCTACATTATTTCCAAAAGTAACTCCACTTTTACTCAAAGCACTGATATACACATTAGAACCTAATTTCAAAAATTTACCAAACGTAATTTTAGGTAGATTAAAAAATCGAACATTTCTTCCTATTAAAGCTCCTTTTGGATTTTTTAAAAAAAGTAGCAATCTAAATCCTCTGATTAAACTCCAACATTGCATCCAAATAAATTGAAACAACGCAAAATCTGTTAAACTTGCATCAAACTTAAAATTTGGATTTCTAAATTGAATTATTTTTTCAATAATCTTCTTCATTTCTTAACTTAATTTGGCCTGAATTTGAGTCATAATTTCTGATTTCGTTTTTTCCAAATCAATATTATTTATCAAATGGTAACGCGTTGTTTTATCATTAGAATAGGATTCTAATTCTTTGAATAAAGTTGAATATTTTTCTGTTAATTCTAAAATTGTTTCAGCTGACAACTCTTGCTTTCTTTTTAAAATAACTTCTGGATCTGCGTATAAAAAGAAATTACAATCTGGTTTTAAAATCAAACGATATCCATTTTTAACTAAATTTTCGTTCAAGCCAATATTACTTCTTTTTCCATCAATTATAAAATCAAAATAGTAACGGTCATATAAAACGATTATACCACGGTATTTATATTTGAAATTGATATAAAACTGTCCGAATAAATAATCGGAATAGTAATACAAAAAACGAATCAATGAGGAAACCGAACTCTTATTTTCACCTTGACGAGGTAAACGATTCGCAGCATCTGTTTCTGCTTGTTTTTTACCTTTTGTCCAAGCACTTAAAATGGGTAATAACGAGGGGCGATGACGAACAACTACTACTCTTTTTCGTAACTTTTTCTCTAATTCTTGCTTAATATTTTCAATAATTGTTGACTTACCTGCTCCATCAACACCACTAAATGTGATAATTAATCCCTTTTTACTTTTCATCTGTTTTATCGAATCAACTATATATGCTATTTTATTTTTAAAAAAATTAAAGGACTTATTTTCATTGTAACTTTTAATGATTGCATTTAACTCATTCTTTAATAATATATTATCTAAATAATTTTGAACTAGAATTTCCTCTAATTTTGAATCCTTATTCTTTAGATTTTCTTTTAAATATAAATATTTCTCTGGTATTTCTGATTTATTTAATCCATAGAACAATCCTACATAAATCGCTAAATCTTTAGGAGACATCAATTTAACTTGATAATTATTTGGATAATTCGCTTCTAATACTTTTTCAGCGTCCATAAAAACGACTTCTTTCCTTTTGAATTTCCAAATTAAATCAAGACTTAAAACTTTGCCATTTTTCAGAATAATTTGAAGGGCATCCATGAATGATTTATGTATGAAATTATTCGCTAAAACCAATGGATGTTGACTGATAAATGAATGAATTTCCTTTAGATCTTTCTTTTCAATACATAAATCGATGTCTGATAGTTCGCTTAATTCTTCAGGTGCTTCGTGATGAAACTTAATAGCCGCATATTTTTTTGAATTTAAAAAATCAAATAAATCGATGATTAATAATTCTCTATGACATTTTTCATCTTTAATTAAATCACTTAATGCATCATTCCAAGTATTTATTAACCAGTAAATTTGGGCATGCCACTCTTTTTGTTCTGAATATATTTTTAGATAATGAATTGAATTTAATAAAGTATATAATTTTAAATAGAACTCTTGATTTAAAGTATCTTCTGACCATTTTGAAAAAGTATCTTCTGAAATTGAAGTCTGAATTTCTTTTTGAATTTCACCCCAATTTTTACGATCAATCAAGATTCCCTTCTGAAAAATAAAATGAAACGCATCAAATCCAACAGGAAAGTTATCTTTTGAAAGTTCCCAATCATAAACTGAAAGTTTCTCTCCATTTTCATACATATTCCAAGGCGTAAAATCTCCGTGACCTATCGACAATACAACTTCTTGATTATCAATTGATTTAAACAACCATCTTAATTTTCGGATTATTCCATTCGGTATTCTACAATCCTTTTTTGATTCAAGTTCAGCTAAATCAGTTTCTAATTGAAACGACTCAACTAATTCAGAGATTGTTACTTTTTGCTTTGAATTAGTATATATTTCAGTTAAAAAATTGATGTGTTTTTGATTTAAATTAGCACTTCTAGGAACATCAACTGACACGTCTTCAATTTCAATAAAATTAGAAGCCTCTCTAATTATCTTTGGAACTATAAAAGAAGTAGGATTTAAGTTTTGAATTTTCAAAAGTGTATTCTTTTCATTTTCAATGATTTTAGTCGATTGAGGGGTTGTTCCAATTTTATAAAAACTACTCTTGTCGTTCTGAATTGAATAAACCAACATTTTATTGTTTGGTCCAACTGTACCCGTAAACAAAGCCCAATTCGACTTTTCTAAATCAACAATTAACGATTTGTTTTCATCTAAAATTTCAACCGAAACTTCTACCTTTTTAGTCAAGAAACCTTTTAAATTCAACTTAAAGGCAAGTTCAAAAAGTTTAGCGAAAATTTTTGAACGAAAACTACTTATTGCATAAAACTTTAAAAAAAAGGGCTTTGAAGTAGCTGAATTACAAATCCAACGTGGACTTCCATCCGAATTATTCACTACTATCAACGTTACTTTTTTAGCATTTGAAGCTGTAGATAATTGATAATTAAGATGTTTTAATATTTCTTGCATAGTTATAATATCAATCAATCAAAATATCAGGTCTTCTTTTTTGTAGTAAAATCTTTTGCTGTCTGGTCAATCGGGTATTTTTCTCAAAAACAATGTAGAAAATAATCAATTGATAAAACAGAATCCCATAATTTGATTCTCCAAAAATACCAAATTCGGTGAATGAATTAATAAGCAATGGGATAAAACAGCTATAGAGCATCATTTTCGTATTGCTATCTTCTTTAGCTATA
>CAMDMY010000084.1 GCA_945902775.1 Chryseobacterium gleum
TTAGTTGCTTCCGCTAACGATCCTTTCATAAAAACTGGAGTAACAGGAGAATTTGATTCACCAATACTAAATCCAGAATCAACTAATCCAGATTGAAGTGCGTTTGCAATTTTCCAAAGATTGTTTTTCAACTCTGGTTGTGTTCTCAATAATTCTAAACGTTTACGAGCTCCAATTGTGATTGTAATTGGCAATGCTTTCGCAAACATTTGAGAACGCATGTTGTATCTGAAATATTCAACAATGCTTTCTTCAGCACAAATAAAACCTCCAATAGAAGCCATTGATTTAGCGAAAGTTCCAAAAAGAACATCAATCTCTCCTTGAACTCCTTGCGCTTCACCACAACCTTGTCCTGTTTCTCCTAATGTACCAAAACCGTGAGCATCATCAACAAATAAACGGAAATTATATTTACCAGATTTACGGAATTTAACGATTTCTTTTAACTTACCTTGATCTCCAGCCATACCGAAAACTCCTTCTGTAATAACTAAGATTCCTCCACCTGTTTGCTCTACTAAACGAGATGCGTGTCCCATTTGTTTATCAAAGCTCTCCATATCGTTGTGCTTGAAAACAAATCTTTTTCCTTTATGTAAACGCATACCGTCTAAGATACAAGCATGTGCTTCACTATCGTAAACGATTACATCATTTCTATCTACAAGACAATCAATTGCTGAAACCATACCTTGATAACCAAAGTTCATCAAGATACAATCTTCTTTTTGCATAAAATCAGCTAACTCATTTTCTAATTTTTCATGCTCACTTGTTTGACCAGTCATCATTCTAGCTCCCATTGGGTATGCTAAACCATATTCTGCTGCTGCATTTTTATCAGCTTCACGAACTTCAGGGTGATTTGCTAAACCAAGATAATTGTTTAATGACCAAATTAAACACTCTTTCCCTCTGAAAATCATTTTATTTCCAATTTCACCTTCTAATTTTGGAAATGTAAAATAACCATGAACACCTTTAGAGTACTGACCAATAGGACCTCTATTTTTTCTGATTTTATCGAATATGTCTTGAGCCATATTATTTTGTTTTTATTTAATTAAAGAAGTCTTAATATGTTTTACTTCTTGTGTTAATTTTAATACAAATTTAGAGAATTAAAGCGATATTTCCTTTGAAAATTTGATATTTTATGAACCATTTAATCAACAACCTTTCTTTATGAAAATCAATATATTACAATTTTTTATCTAACAGATAAAGCAATGAGCTAATTGCTGAACAACCTAATTCTAGCTCTCTTTTATTTACACTTTCAAAAACATCTGTTTCCGCATGATGAAAATCAAAGTAACGTTGCGAATCTGGAACAAAGCCAATTAACATTATTTTATCATATGATTTTTTTAAAGGTCCAATATCCACTCCAGAAAAACCTTTTTCAAAATGAGCTAAATCATACTCAAATAAATTCTTTCCTAGAGTCTTTAAGAATTCTATTTGTTCTACAGAGCCATCGCAATCAAAACCTCTTGGAGTAAATCCTCCACGATCACTTTCAATTGCAGCTATATGATTCTCTCCTCTCTCTTTAGACCATTTCGCATAAGCAATACCTCCCTTATTTCCATTTTCTTCGTTCATAAAAAAGACTACTCTCAATGTGTGTTTTGGCTTATAATTCAATTCTTTTAAAATTCGCAATGCTTCCATTGAATGAACAATACCGGCACCATCATCATGGGCTCCCTCTCCAACATCCCAAGAATCTAAATGTCCACCTACAGTTATTATATCATTCGGTTTTTCTAAACCTTTTATTTCTGCTACAACATTATAGGATGTTTCATCTGGATAATCTCTACAATCTAGTTCCATTGAAAATTTCACCTTCCCTTGTTCTAACAATTTTGAAAGTTCCTCAGAATCAAACGTTGAAATCGCTGCTGATGGAATCTTAGGAACACTATCTAAATAATGCATATACCCTGTATGTGGATGACTATCAATTGGTAATGCAATTGAACGAATAATAACTCCAACAGCACCTAGTTTTGCAGCTTCAATTGCACCTTCTCCTCTAATAGAATAACATCCACCATATGCTTTGAATGTATTTATAAAACGTTCATCCATTGGTTGATTTATAAATACAATCTTCCCTTGAACTTTTGATTTAGCTGCTTTTTGTAATTCAACTAATGATTTAAATTCAATAAGATCAGCTTCTAGAAGTCCATTTGTACCTATTGAACCTCCTAATGCTAGAACATTTATTTTTCTTAGTCCTTGTTTTGAATTAAACCAACCTGATTCTTTCGTCCCTCTTTCCCAATGCGGTACTTTTATTTCTTGTAAGTAAACATTTTCAAATCCGTTTAATTCTAGTCTTTTCTTACCCCATTGAACTGACATAGCCGCCTCGGAAGATCCGGATAATCTTGGTCCTATATCTTTACATAAGGAACGTAAATCTTCATATGATTTACCTTTACTTAAAGCTTGGTTATAAATTGATCGTATAAAAATAGAATCTGAATTCTGTGCTGCCAATCCAGAAGTGATAATAACAAAAAAGAAAATTACTTTCATATAAGATATTTAATAAACATTGCTCTAAAATAATGTTTATTTAAGAAAATGAACTCTATTTGCTGTTTCATTTTTTTAATAGTAAATAGAGTGCATGAATTGAAATCGTTTTTTTGAAATAAATAAGTAACTCAAACTGAAAATATTCGTAAACCAACAAATGAAAGTTTTAACAATCATTTCCTTTTTGTTTTTTTCATTTGTCTCGTTTTCTCAAACAGATAAATCATACCGTTTTGTTCCTTTTTTTCAGACCTTGAAAACTAATAAATTAGCCTATCATTTAACAAAAAATCTGGAAACAGACTCTGAAAAAGTGATTGCTATACATAGTTGGATTACGCATAATATTGAATTCGACATTAATCGATGGTTAAGTTTTAATTATTCACCTACACCTTCGAATCGAATCTTATTCAAACGAAAAGCAATATCAACAGATTACAGTCGATTATTTAATGAACTTTGTCTATACTCTAACATACAATCGACTACTATTCAAGGATATACAAAAAATGAATATATTGACTTATTAGATAAATTTTATGTCGATGAACAAACTTGGAATGCAGTAAAAATCAATCAAAATTGGTATCTAATTGATGCTTGTATGGATGCTGGAAAAGTAGAATATTACAAACGTACTTTCGCTGGATATTTTATTTTCGCACTATCTCTGGGTACAAGTGATCGATTGGTATATAAACCCCACTTCTCTTCTCAACCTTCGACTAAATATTTATACGGAAATGGCTTTTACTTCAAAACGAACCATTTTCCTAACAATCCAATTTGGCAACTTACAAATCCTATCACATCATTTGAAAAATTTGAAAAAGACAGTTCTAACTATTTAAACAAGTTCGATACTATTACTGTAAATTTATCTCAAGATGACTTTGATGTGCGAAGAGATCGTTATATTTCTTTAAAAGAAGAAGAGAAAGAAAAAATTGAAGGAATTGAATCGTACAAAACCAATCAAAGAAATAATTATCGAATAGCTAATGCTTCTTATCTTTTTGCTGCTGAAAAATTTGATTCTTTTAATGTAAACTCAGTTAGCAAAGAAGAAGCCTCACTAAAATCTGAATCAATACGTGACTTCCTATCGAATGCAAAGATTTATTGTGATACAAATGTTTATTTCTTGAAATTTCAAAAAAGTGAGTTAATTGCTAAAAATTTAAAGAAAAAAGAAATTATAACAAAAGAAAATAAACAACTTATTAAATCAACAGATAATACAATAAAGATCTTGTCAAGTAGTTTCAAAATAAGCCTTTCAGGAAAGATTAATCTAAAAACAACACAACAAAAAAACAAAATATATAAATACAAAATTGGTAGAAGTAAAAAATTCAAAAACACAGAATTTGGAAAGCGAACAAACTCAATAGACTCGACTAATTATACTAATCGCATTGTTTTATATTCTGATTCAGCTCAATTATCTAAAAAGCAAATCGATTTTAAATTAGAGCAATTAGAACAAAAATTTGATTTATTTTCAAATAGAATGGAAGAGTATAAGATGAAATCAGAGTTAAACGATAAGATTGCAAAACAATTGTGTAATTTAAGGTTAAAATTTCAAGATGATTTAGATTATCCAATTAGAAAATTAAAAGATAGTTTAATGATTCAAAAACTAAAAAATGATTCGTTATTAATTGACAGTAACAAAATTAGTATTGTTTCGAATTTCTACAATCAATTCAATACTTTAAAGGTAGATTTTGCAAATTATTACAAATACAACGCTTTACTTGAAACAGAATTTACTAAGTGTAAAAAATCGATAAAAGAATATTCATATTTAGAATTAAAACATAAAGATGCAGTGGATTTATTTGAAAAAAACATCAAAGAATTTAACTCTTCTCTTAAATCTTACAAGAAAAAATTTAAGCAAATCTTCAAAACATCTAAACATCAATTAACACCTACAAGAACTGAAAATAATTCATATTTGAAAGAGCAATTTATTGAATATCAAATGAATGCCATTCGATCAAGCTTTATTAATAGACGCTTTAAAGAACGTGTAAGTGAAAATAAATCACTCATGAGTAAAATTTCAAAATTGAATAAAAAACTAGAAAAGGAAATTTTAAAACTTAAATTGAAATAATTAATCGAAGTCTAGCTAAGAACTTGCTGTCTTTTACTGAAAAAGCTATATTTGTAAAAAAATGAAATAATGGCTTTAAAATGTGGTATTGTTGGACTTCCTAATGTTGGAAAATCGACATTGTTTAATTGTTTATCGAATGCAAAAGCTCAATCGGCAAACTTTCCTTTTTGTACAATCGAACCAAATGTTGGTACTATTTCCGTTCCAGATCCACGTTTAGAAAAACTTGAAAGTCTAGCGAATCCTGAAAGAGTTGTTCCAACTACAATGGAAATTGTAGATATTGCAGGTCTTGTAAAAGGAGCTTCAAAAGGGGAAGGATTGGGAAATCAATTCTTAGCAAACATTAGAGAAACAGATGCAATTATCCATGTTTTACGTTGTTTTGACGATGACAACATCATTCACGTTGATGGAACGGTAAATCCTGTTAGCGATAAAGAAATTATTGATATTGAACTACAACTAAAAGACTTAGAAACAGTTGAAAAGAAAATTGCTTCATTAGCAAGAGTTTTAAAAACTGGAGATAAAGAAGTTTTAAAAGAAAATGAACTTTGTGGAAGAATCAAAGTTGCTTTAGAACAAGGAAAATCAATCAGGACATTAGATTTAGATGAAAAAGAAACTGAAATTGTTTCTAAATTTCAATTAATCACAACAAAACCTGTACTTTACATCTGTAATGTTGATGAGTCTTCTGTGAAAACTGGCAACAAATATGTTGACCAAGTTCGTGAAGCTGTTAAAAATGAAAATGCAGAAGTTTTAGTTATAGGAGCTAAAATCGAGGCGGATATTACAGAATTAGAAACATACGAAGAGCGTCAAATGTTCTTAGATGAATTAGGTTTAGACGAGCCAGGTGTGAACCGTTTGATTCGTTCTGCATATCATTTATTAAAACTAGAGACCTATTTTACTGTTGGTGTAAAAGAAGTGAGGGCGTGGACAATCAACAAAGGAATGACAGCTCCACAAGCAGCAAGTGTTATCCATACAGACTTCGAAAAAGGATTTATCCGTGCTGAAGTTATGAAATATGAAGATTTCACAACATTAGGGTCTGAAAACGCGGTGAAAGACGCTGGTAAATTCAAAGTAGAAGGAAAAGAATACATTGTTGAAGATGGAGATATTTTACATTTCAGATTTAATGTTTAAAATCTGAAAAAAAATAGCTTAAAATATAGTAATTATGCTCAAAGGTTGTTAACTTCATACTTTGAGCATTTTTATAAACGACAACTATTATAGGAAATTCTTAAAAAAATTCACTTTTTTAAAAACCATAATTGATTTTTTAGAACATCCTGATTATAAATTATTTAATATATTAAAAATTATGATTGAAGCAAACAATCCTGCGTTAAAAAGTTGGGTAAATGTTCCTGAAGGTTCTGATTTCCCTATTCAAAACTTACCATTTGGTATATTTAAAATTGAAGATTCTTCTACTCGAGTTGGAGTAAGAATTGGTGACCATGTTTTAGATTTAAAAGAAGTTTATGAATTAGGCTATCTAGATCATTTACCTTTCGCATTAGTAGATTTTGAAAATGAGTTTTTAAATTCTTTAATGAAAAAAGGAAAGCAAGCTACACGTGATTTAAGAAATAGAATATCTCATTTATTAAATGATTCAAAATCTGAGTTAAAAGGAAATTCTAATCACATTGCTCAAGTTTTGATTCCAGTTTCTAAAATAGAAATGAGTATGCCTGTTAACATAGGAGATTACACTGATTTCTACTCTAGTAAAGAACACGCAACTAATATAGGAACAATGATTCGCGATCCTAAAAATGCGCTTTCACCAAACTGGTTATATATTCCGGTAGGATACCACGGAAGAGCGAGTTCAGTTATTCTATCTGGACAAAATATTCACAGACCTAAAGGTCAAATTAAACCAAATCCAGAAGAGGCTCCTATTTACGCTCCTTGTAGATTATTGGATTTTGAATTAGAGATGGCTTTCATTACTTATGATGGAAAAACATTAGGTGATTCAATTACAACTGGTGAAGCTGATGACTATATTTTTGGGATGTGTTTATTTAATGATTGGTCGGCTCGTGACATTCAAACATGGGAATATGTTCCACTTGGACCTTTCTTATCTAAAAACTTTGCTTCCTCAATTTCTGCATGGATAGTAACTCTAGATGCTTTAGAACCTTTTAAATTAGATGGGCCGGTTCAAGACCCTAAAGTTTTAAGTTACCTAGAATATGAAGGAGCTAAATCATATGATATTAATTTAGAAGTTTTTCTTCAGCCTGAAAATTCAAATGAATCATTAATTTGTAATTCAAATCATAAATACTTATATTGGAATTTATCCCAACAACTAGCTCACCATACTGTTAATGGTTGTAATGTAAGATGTGGAGATTTAATGGGGTCTGGTACTATTTCTGGACCAACTCCTGATTCATACGGTTCAATGATGGAATTATCTTGGAGAGGTTCTAAACCACTTACATTAAAAGATGGTTCTGAAAGAAAATTCATCAATGATAACGACACCGTTATTATGAGAGGGCATAGTTCTAAAGATGGGGTAAGAGTTGGATTTGGAGAAGTAATTACAAAAGTTTTACCTGCAAAACAATAATTATATTATGAGTGATATTTCAAGTAAATTCCCTGATATCGATTTAGAAAAAGAACGTATTGAAATTTTAAATGCGTTCAAAGGTCTTATGAAAACGACAAAAAATCGTTCTAAAGAAGACACACGTTTAATCCGAAAAGCATTCGACGTTGCAGTTGATGCCCATAAAGATATGCGACGAAAATCGGGAGAACCATACATTTATCATCCAATCGCAGTTGCTAGAATTTGTAGTGAGGAAATGGGACTTGGAGCTACATCTGTCATTTGTGCGTTGTTGCACGATACAGTTGAAGACACTCATATTACACTTCAAGATGTAGAAGATTTATTTGGACCAAAAGTTCGCTTAATAATTGATGGATTAACAAAAATTCCAGAAGTTTTTGAAGAAAACGCTTCAATCCAAGCTGAAAATTTCAGAAAAATGATTTTAACACTTTCAGAGGATATCCGTGTAGTGTTAATCAAACTAGCTGACAGACTTCACAATATGAGAACATTGGGAAGTATGGTTCAGGATAAACAATTGAAAATTGCATCTGAAACTAAATTTTTATATGCGCCTTTAGCACACCGTTTAGGTTTATACTTAATCAAAGGTGAGCTAGAAGATTTAGCGATGCTTTATACTGACGGTGAAGTATACAGAAGTATTGAAGCAAATTTGAAATCTACTCAAGATGTTAGAAATCGCTTTATTCGTCGATTCGTAAATCCGATTAAAGAAGCGCTTCAATACGAGGGATATGTTTTTGAAATTAAAGCAAGAACAAAATCGATTTCTTCTATTCACCGTAAAATGGTGAAGCAAGGGATACCTTTTGAGGAAGTCTATGATATTTTTGCTATTCGAATCATAATAGATACTCCTCAAGAATTGGAAAAACCAGATGCTTGGAGAATTTATAGTATCGTAACCGATTTCTATCAACCAAGTCCAGACCGTTTAAGAGACTGGATTTCTACACCTCGAGCAAACGGATATGAGTCATTGCATACTACTGTTATGTCTCCTACTGGAAAATGGGTTGAGGTTCAAATTCGTTCTAAGAGAATGGATGAAATTGCAGAAAAAGGCTTAGCGGCACATTACAAATACAAGGAAAACAATACAGAAGATAGCAAGTTAGATCGATGGATTAATGAAATTCGTGATTTAATGGAAAATCCTGATGGAAACGCAATGGATTTTGTGAATGACTTCAAATTGAATTTATTCAGAGAAGAAATCTATATTTTCACTCCTAAGGGTGATTTAAGAGTACTTCCAAACGGATCAACTATCCTTGATTTTGCTTATGATCTTCATACAGATATTGGAAACAAATGTATCGGAGGTAAAGTCAATAATCGACTTGTTCCTTTAAGCTACCAACTTCAGAGTGGTGATCAATTAGAGATTATTACTTCACCTAAACAAAAACCTTCAGACGAGTGGTTGATGATGGTTATTTCAGCAAGAGCAAAACAAAAAATTAAAAACGCTCTAAATGATGAAAGAAAAGCAATTGCGCAAGATGGTAAAGAAATTTTAGAACGTAAATTAAAGCAATTCAACATCAAATTTACAAAAGAAAATATTGCTGTTTTAGAACGTTTTTATGCGCTTCCTAATTCAACTGAACTCTTTTTTAGAATAGCTAAAAGTAAAATAGATTTAACTCGTTTAAGAGAATTAGAAAACCAAAATGGAACGCTTTTATTAGAGAAGAAAAATGTTTCTCCGAAAGATAAAAACGAACAAGATGTATACTCTAAAATCAATCAAAAAGAAGATGTTCTTATAATTGGAGAAGATTTTAAAAACATCCAATATACAATGGGCCGTTGCTGTAATCCAATTCCTGGCGATTTAATATTTGGATTCATTACGATCAATGACGGTGTAAAAATTCACAGAAATAGTTGTTCGAATGCTGAACATTTAATGTCTAAAATGGCATATCGTTTAGTAAAAGCAAGATGGAAAGATGAAGAATTAAAAGAGCGTTTAGCTGCTATTAAATTATTTGGAACTGATAGTTTAGGAATTGTAAACAAATTAACAGAAATCATCTCAAATCAACAAAACGTGAATATGAAATTCATATCGTTTGAAACAAATGATGGATTATTCGAAGGTCGAATTAAAGTTTTGGTATATGACACTCAACATTTAGAACAATTGATGAGTAAATTTGAACAAGTTGAAGGCGTAATGCGAGTTGAACGTTGGGATGTTGAAGTAGAAGATTAATTTTTTCATTGTTTTTTTTGTAGTTATAGGGCATACCCTATACCTACAAAAAACAATGAAATAAAAAAACATCAATCCAAAATTTCCTTCCAGGTTTTAGGTCTTAAAACAGCCAACCATTTAAAACCTTTAATGAATTGTTCTTCTTTGTTAAGTTTTTCCATTGGATAAAAAACACCATCTGGTTTATCAAAATAAGTTATCCCCTCCACTTCATTACTATCAAGGTAAACTCTCAAATCAGAAGCATAAATACGATTCATGCCTAATCGTTTAATTACGACTGTTGAATCATTTTTTTCTGTATTTTCAGGAAAAGAAATTGTTCTTGCATTCCCTTTTACGTCTGTGCGATAAATATCATTATTTTTAAAAAATGTGAAAATCTCCTTCCCTCCTATTTGATTATAATATCTTCCTGAATCAATCTCAAATAAAACAGTCGAGTTTCCGATCACATTAGCTTTTTCAATTATTGTATCTGAAACAAATAAAACTTCAATAAAATCACCTTTTAACTCTGTTTTGGTTTTCACCCAAACAATCGGATCTTTAAATAATTCCATTTTTCCGATAACTTTATCGTATACTAAAGAATCGCATTTTGCTTGTAATTCCTTTCTAAAAAGTTTCACGTTTTTATACCCTTTCATCTCGGTAGCATTCCCTAAAGAGTCTTTTAAAGTGAAAAGCGTATCAGCATGAATAAACAACGTATCTTTTCCGTCAATTTTAAGCGCTAAAGCTTTTCCTGTCAGATAAGTTAATCTTTTACTATCCGATGAATAAGCATAATTCCCTCTAAATTCCAGATGTTGTGAAGTATCTTTAAACACAACATTACCCTTTCCAATTGAAATTCCTTTTTGAGAATGAGAATACAAATAATCACCTGTCATCAATTGATTGTCTTTTAATATAGAAGCTTTTTTTTGAAGTGTTGCCTCTTTGGTAGAAGTATTATACCAACCTTTTTCGCAATATATTTTTGAGCCTTTTACCGTATTTTTTTCTAATTGAGTAATATTGGTTGGACCATAAAAATAAGCTGTTTTCTTTTTATAATTAAATCGTAAAGTATCCGTAGTCATTCTTAAATCATGACTTTTATAATTTACCGCTTGACTGAAAAACATATCCTTCGATTTAGAGTACATATGTCCAACTATACTAGTCAATACTTCATCATTGACTATGCTTTCCACTTTACCGCCATATCTATAAATAGCGACAGATTTATTTGCGTCATATTCAAGTGTATCGGTAGTAATTTTATACTCTTGATCTCGCACTCTTACATTACCCCAAAGTTTTGCTTGTTTTTTAGAACCTTGATAATACAACGAATCACAATATAAATTTAAATCATTTTTCGTGACATGAACGTTGCCATAAGCGTGTACTTCCTGTAATTGCTCCTTATAATGTGCAGAATCGCAATACATTGTATTGCCTTGATAAATAAAACTCACGCTTCCAATTAAGCGATGTGTGCCCGTTTTTTGATTAAATTCAAACGTATTAGAACCAGGCAATAACTCAAGTGTGTTTTTTTGAGCATTTGCTTGGTAATTAAGCAAAAAAATTGCGCCTATTATAAGCGCAATTTTGAATATATAAGTTTGAATTTTCACTAATTAGTTATTTTCTAACGTCTGTTTTCTATCTGGTCCAACTGAAACAACTGAAATTGGAATTCCTAATTTATTCTCCAAATAAAGTACATACTCTTTCAATTCCGAAGGAGCATCAGCGTAAGTGGATAATTTTGTTAAATCACTATTCCAGCCTTTTATATCTTCATAAACTGGAGTAATTTCAGAATCAGTAATATCATAAGGGAAATAATCTAATTTTTCACCATTTATGATATAATGAGTACAAACTCTAATTGTTTCAAATTTATCTAACACATCAGATTTCATCATAGATAATTCTGTTGCTCCATTCACCATAATTGCATACTTTAATGCAGGTAAATCAATCCACCCACATCTTCTAGCTCTTCCTGTAGTAGCTCCAAATTCGTTACCTTCTTTACGAATAAATTCTCCAACTTCATCGTCTAATTCTGTTGGAAATGGTCCACTACCTACTCGTGTACAGTAAGCTTTGAAAATACCTATTACTTTCCCAATAGTAGTTGGGGCAACACCTAAACCAGTACAAGTACCAGCCGTTACTGTATTTGAAGAAGTGACAAAAGGATATGTTCCAAAATCAATATCTAACATTGTACCTTGCGCACCTTCTGCTAATACTTTTTTACCTTCTTTTAAAGCGTTATTAATATAATGCTCACTATCAATCGCTTGCAAACCTCGTAAAGTTTCGATTCCTTCAAACCAAGGTCCTTCAAGTTCAGCTAGATCATATTCAAAACCTTCGTAATGTTTTAAGATTCCCACATGTTTTTCAACTAAAATATCGTATTTTTGTTTAAAATTTGGAGAAAAAATATCACCAACTCTTAATCCATTTCTACCTGTTTTGTCCATATATGTAGGACCGATTCCTTTTAAAGTAGAGCCAATTTTATCCTTTCCTTTCGCTGTTTCTGATGCAGCATCTAAAAGTCTATGAGTAGGTAAAATTAAATGTGCTTTTTTAGAAATCAACAATCTTTTTTTGTAATCAACATTAAAGGGAATTAATTTTTCGAGTTCTTTTTGAAAAAGGACAGGATCAAGTACAACACCGTTTCCTACTATATTCAATACATTATCTCTAAAAATCCCTGATGGAATCGTGTTTAATACGTGCTTAATACCTTCAAACTCTAAAGTATGTCCTGCATTTGGCCCACCTTGAAAACGAGCAATTATATCATATTCTGGAGTTAATACATCGACAATTTTTCCTTTTCCTTCATCACCCCATTGCAGGCCTAATAATACATCTACCTTCATTATCATTTATTCTTAAAGTGATTTAATGCTTCTTCTTGAGAAGAATAAATCGTATATATTTCATTTAATTTAGCAATCTTAAAAAGATCTGAAACTGTTCCATTTACATTAGAAAAAATCAAATCTCCATTATTTATTCGAGCTTTCGTTAAAGTTCTCATAAACAAATTAATTCCTGTAGAATTTATATAGTTTAGATTATTTAAATCAAAAACTAGATTACAAATTCCTTTTTCAATTGAGGTAGTAATATCTTTTGAAATATCTACTAAATCTTCATCTGTCATTATCTTTCCTGTTAAAGAAAAAACTTTCACAGATAACTGAGTCTTTATCTCATAAGAAAATCCCACTATTTATTTTCTTTTTTATTTCTAACTCCATAAAAATACAACGAATGATGATCAATTTTCATATCAAATAATTCTTCAATAGTTGCTTTTATAGATTGAATTCGAGGATCACAAAATTCAATTAATTCTCCTGAATCTGTACAAACAATATGATCGTGTTGCTTAGAACCATGTGATTTCTCAAATTGTGCAATATTTT
>CAMDMY010000085.1 GCA_945902775.1 Chryseobacterium gleum
ATTTTCACTCGCGACACAGATGTTTTTGTAGAGCTAGATGAACGTGCAAAAATTGCTAACAGAAATAAAGCAGATTTATTTATCTGTATTCACGCTAATTCTGCAGGGGAAGCTGTTTTTGGTGTAGAAACATATGTATTAGGTTTACACAAAACGGAAGCTCAACAATTAATCGCAGAAAGAGAAAATGCGACTATTTATTTAGAAGAAGACAAAGGTGCTAAATACAAAGATTTTGATTTATCTCCTGATGCTATTATAGCTCGTCAGATTCAGTTATCCGTATTTTTAGATCAATCGATAAGTCTTGCTTCAAAAGTACAAGAAGAAGTTAAAAAGTTAGGTCGTTCTGATAGAGGTGTTAAGCAAGCTGGATTTTTGGTTTTATATAAAACAACTATGCCAAGTATCTTAATTGAAACGGGGTTTTTAACTAATTTAAATGAAGAGAAATTCTTAAATGATACAATCAATCAACTTAAAATGTCAAATGCAATGTTTGATGCTTTTGAATCGTATCGTAATGAATTAGAAGGTATTACAGAGCCGAAATTTAAGGAAAAGCAAAAAGAGGCCGAAGAAATTAAAGAGGTGAAATCGAATCCATTTGTGAAAGAGGAATCTGCTCCACCAGTTAAAACAGAGGTAAAACCAAAACAAACTGTTGAAACATCTGCTCCAACTAAACCAAAAGTAGAACTAAAAAATCCGGAAGAAAAGAAACACAACACTAATGAACCCGTGGTCGTTAAAACATCTACTTCAAAAGAAACTTCACAAAAAAATAATATTGAAAAAGTCAAGGTGATATTTAGAGTACAGGTAGAAACTTCTGACAAAAAAATCAATTTAACTGATCCACGATTCAAAGGTGTTCAAGTTTATGAATATCAGCAAGATAAACTGTATAAGTATGCGGCAGGAAATTTTGAAGGTGATATTAAAGCAGCAAGAAATTACAAAGATGAGTTATTAAAATTAGGTTTTAATAGTCCTTTTATTGTAGCATTTTTTAATGGTGAGCGTATTAATCTAGAAAAAGCTATTAAATTAGCAGAAAAATAAAGTTTTGAAAATATCTAAAGAAATAAAGACAGCCTTTATAGCACTATCAGCAATCGCTTTATTAGTTGCTGGGGTTAATTTCCTTAAAGGAAATAGTTTTTTTGGTGGAGATGATTCTTACTATGCTTATTTCCCCAATTCTGGTGGAATTGCACCTGCAAGTTCTGTCGTTTTAAATGGCGTAGGTATTGGAAAGGTATTAGAAGTTGAAAATGTTATTAACGCTGATCCTAATAAACAAGTTCGAATCAAATTTAATTTACAAAAAGATAAAATTAAAATCCCAAAAGGCTCTTCAATAGAGGTTGGACCATTGGATTTATTCAGTAAAGGATTGGTTTTAACATTTAATTCGGATATTTCAAATGGTTATTATAAGCCAGGTGATTCGATGATGGGATCTGTTGCAGTTGATATGTTTTCTCAGGTAAAAGCGTATGCAGATCCTGTTACCACACGTTTGCAAGGGATGATGGAAAAAGTCGATAAATTAGTAGCTTCTTTTTCTTCTTTTTGGGATACTACAGCCACAACAGAATTAGAAGGAAGTTTAACAGAGTTACAAGTTGCTATTTCCAGAATAGCAAATGTGGCAGGACAAGTAGATGGATTATTGACAACTGAAAAAGATAAGTTTAGTTCTATCCTTTCAAATGTTGAAAGTTTGTCGTACAATTTGAAAAAGAGTAACGACGAAATCGGTTCAATTATTGGGAACACAAAAAAAATTACAGACGATTTAGTTACAGCTGATTTTAAACATGTAATAGGAGATGCTCATTCGGTTATTAAACGATTGAATGGTGTAATGGAAACAATTGACAAAGGTCAAGGTACTCTTGGAAAATTGGTGAAGGATGAAGTACTTTACAATGAGTTGATTAAGTCAAATAAAGATTTACAAAACTTAATTATTGATCTTGAAACTCATCCAGAAAGGTATGTAACTATCTCATTGATAGGGCGTAAATCAAAAGGGTTACATCTAACGGTTGATGATGAAAATAAATTACATCAAATTTTAGATTCTAATTCAAACATAAAATAACACAAAATAAAATGATTTCTACTGTAGTTTTTATTCTTTTATCCCTTGTTGGATTTGGTTTTTTCACATGGAATATTCAGAAAATTAGAGCAAATATTCTTCTAGGAAGAGATTTAGATAGAACAGATAACAAGTCTGAACGTTGGAAAGTTATGACATTGGTGGCTTTGGGTCAGAAAAAAATGTTTGCTCGACCAATTCCTGCGTTATTACACATGGCTTTGTATACTGCATTTGTAATAACTCAAATAGAATTAATTGAAATTATTGTTGATGGTATTTCAGGTTCTCATCGAATTTTCAGACCATCTTTAGGTGGTTTCTATACATTCATGGTGAGTTTTATAGAAGTACTTTCGGTATTAGCCTTTATTGCAACGATTGCTTTCTTGTCAAGAAGAAATTTAATCAAACTTCCTCGTTTAAATATGAAGGAATTAGCAGGATGGCCTAAAAAAGATGCGAATCTAATTTTAATCATGGAGATTGTTTTGGTGACATTCATTTTTATGATGAATGGAGCTGATGAAGTGTTATACCAAAATGGTTGGTCTCATGCTGAAAATTTAAATGATGGATCTTTGGGATTAACTTTCAGTAGTTGGTTTGGACCACTATTATTCGGGAATTTATCTGAAGGAAGTCTACATTTAATTGAAAGAATAGGTTGGTGGGGACATATTGTTATGGTTTTTTCATTTTTGAATTACTTACCCTATTCAAAACATTTACATATTCTTTTAGCATTCCCGAATACGTGGTATTCGAATTTAAATAAAAAAGGGAAATTCACTAATTTAGAATCAGTAACAAAAGAAGTTCAATTGATGATGGATCCGAATGCTGATCCGTATGCAGCAGTTGATGTTGATCCAAATGCTGAACCAGTTCGTTTTGGAGCGAAAGATGTTACAGATTTGACTTGGAAAAATCTTTTAGATGCTTATTCTTGTACAGAATGTGGTAGATGTACTTCAAGTTGTCCTGCAAATATCACAGGTAAATTATTATCTCCAAGAAAAATTATGATGGATACGAGAGATCGTCTTGTTGAAGTAGGTGAAAATATTCGTAAACATGGTAAAGATTATTCTGATGGTAAAAGTTTATTGAACGATTACATTACAGAAGAAGAAATTTGGGCTTGTACATCTTGTAATGCATGTGTTGAAGCTTGTCCTGTGAATATTGATCCATTATCAATAATCGTAGATTTAAGAAGAAGTTTAGTGATGGAAGAGTCAAAAATGCCTTCAGAATTAGCAGGTATGTTGACAAACATTGAAAACAACGGTGCACCATGGCAATTTGCGCAAGCAGATCGTTTAAATTGGGCGAACGAAGAATAAAACAATTTATTGTTTATTCGTTTCGTAGAAACGTGATTCATCACGTTTAAATTTACGATTTGTTTTAGAGACGTTTTATAAAACGTCTCAACATAATAAAAAAATATTAAGATATTAATTCAAAATAGTATGAGTAATTTATTAAAAGTACCAACAATGGCAGAAATGATGGCTTCAGGAGAAACACCTGACATCTTATTTTGGGTTGGTTGTTCTGGAAGTTTTGATGATAGAGCTAAAAAAATTACAAAAGCAATTGTGAAAATTTTACATAATTGCAATGTTAAATTTGCTGTTTTAGGAGCAGAAGAAAGTTGTTCTGGAGATCCCGCTAAAAGAGCAGGAAATGAATTTACATTTCAAATGCAAGCAATGATGAATATTCAAGTATTAAATGGGTATGAAGTCAAAAAAATAGTTACGGGTTGTCCTCACTGTTTTAATACACTTAAAAATGAGTATCCTGAATTAGGTGGTAAGTACGATGTGATTCACCATACTGAATTAATTCAAGATTTGATTAATTCAGGTAAATTGAAATTAGAAGGTGGTGCTCAATTCAAAGGGAAGAAAATTACTTTCCACGACCCATGTTATTTAGGACGTGCAAACGATATATATGAAGCTCCACGTGCATTGATAGAAAAATTAGATGCTGAATTAATTGAGATGAAACGTTGCAAAACAAACGGATTGTGTTGTGGCGCTGGTGGAGCTCAAATGTTCAAAGAAGCTGAAAAAGGAAACAAAGAAATTAACGTTGAGAGAACAGAAGAAGCTTTAGAAACTTCGGCTGAAATAATTGCTACTGGTTGTCCTTTCTGTAATACAATGATTACAGATGGTGTTAAGTTAGCAGGAAGAGAAGATGATGTTAAGGTTCTTGATGTTGCAGAATTAATTGCTTCGGCATCTGATTTATAAGATATGTACTTTCCTCAATTAGCATCCGATTCAAGAGTTTGGGTTTACCAATCAAATCGTCTGTTTTCTGAAAATGAAAAAGTTCAATTAACTGAAGCATTTAAAGTATTTGTTAATTCTTGGGCAGCTCATGGTTCAAAATTAGTTGCCGATGCAACAATTATTGGTGACTACTTTGTTGTTTTAGCAGTTGACGAGAAAACAGCAATGGCTTCTGGTTGTTCAATCGATAGCTCTGTAAAATTCATCAAAACTATTGGACAACAATTCAATATCGATTTTTTTAATCGTTTGAAATTAGTTGTTCAAAATGAGAACGAAACAAAAATGATTTCTTTTTCAGATTTGGGTCAATACGAAGATTGGAAAATTTACAATACATTAGTTAATACAATTGACTTACTAAATACATCATTTTTAATTCCTGTGAATGAAAGTGAATTATTTAAAATGGTATAAGTTAAAATAAAAAGATTTGAAGAGGATGTCCGAAATGTCGAGACATCCTCTTTTAATTTATAGAGGTCGGAATGGAAATTGTTAAAATGAGGTTTTGAATAGAGAAAATGAACAGTTTACTTTTGTAAATGAGTATTTATATTGAGAATAATGAAGTTAGGTGCAAAAGACAAGGAATCTAACTTCAGGTTTGAAGGAAATAGGAAAACTTTTAAATCTCGCTACTAAATAAATATATTGCTGATCGAAACGAGATGAGAAAATTAAACTTTAGGACAAATAAAAACCCGATATTTTAAATTAACAGATTAACCATTTCTGTTATATTACAAACAGACAAAGTAAACGTCAAAGAAATAAAACAGAAATAATGGAAACGAAAGTAAAAATATCGGCAACCTTTAATTGTTCATTGGAAAGAGCATTCAAATCACCTATTCTCTGTGATGTTACGAAAGTTCATACTGGATATGGAATTATGCCAAAAGTAACCCATTGTACTGAAGACCAAAATTGGGGACAACCCAATTCAAGTAAAAAAGTGTTTGTTGCAAAATCATTAACACAAAAAGGTGGTTTTGGTTCAGTAGATAATGTTTTAGAACGTATTGAAAACAAATATTGGAAAATTGAAATTAACCAATTTCAAGCTTGGATGTTAGGATTTTATAAGTTTGTAGGGGAGTGGCAAACAACTGAACTCGAAAAAGATAAAATATTAATTGAATATTCATATACACTATATTCAAATAATATTTTGCTTTATCCAATTAATTGGATTTTCACCAAGACATTTTGGAAAAAATATATGAAAAAGGCGTTAGAAAATGTCAGACAAATCACTATTGATAGAGAGCCTTATCAAAATGAATAAAATCTCAAGCTACTAACTGAAATTACGGAATTGGTAAATATAAAATTGAAATTATCGGCTAGAAAAAAGTGAACTCGTTAGGCAAAATCCCTGGCTGACCTAGGTAGATTGGTTACTCCTAAAGTCTTTAGCAACTTTATAAAGAATCCGCAATAGCTTTGAAAATTCGACAAGAAACAGCTCTGTGATCACTGTATTCACCTTCTTGAATTTTAAAATCCATTGAATTCAATGATTTAGAATGGAAGATGTAATCAATTCTTCCAGCAGGTACACGTCCAATATACGTTGGACCAATACCAGAAGAACAGTTTCTAAAAGCATCTATTAATGATTTATTGAATTGGTTGTAAGTGTAAGATAAAGGTGTGTCGTTGAAGTCGCCACAAACGATTACAGGATAGGGGGAAGTTTCCACATGCTCCATTACTCGTTGGGCTTGATACGCTCGTTTAGGAAAAGCGATTCTTAATTTATCAATCATCATTCTTACCTGTGATTTTTCAATATCAGATTGGATAGCATTCTGATTAAAAATAGCGTAATCGTCTCTTTTGAACTTAATCGATTGTAAATGAACATTGTATATTCTAAAGGTGTCTTTTCCTTTCACAATATCTGCATAAATACAATAATTGTCGTCGTCGTGTTCAGCATCTTCAAAAGCAACATCCCCTTTGGAAATCATAGGATATTTGGAAAGCATGGCTACTCCAAAATTTTGTCGTCCAGTAAATTTATGGCTGTACCTTTCATGATAATCTTTAATATTGAGAAAGTCAATAATGGCATCACGCGTCACGAAATTAGTAGGCTTGTCTTGATGATAAAACTCCTGAAAACAAACTACATCGGGTTGTTCAGTTTTTAAATAACTGAAAATAGAATCGCGATTTTCGTATTTTTCGGATGTCGCCCAATCGTATAAATCAAAGAGTCGAACATTGTAACTTAAAACGTGAAGTGTTTCTTTAATCTTAGGTGTTATCTCAGGATTTTCACCTGTAGCCACCATTCTAAAATGTAATTTTCCTCCAATTAATAAGACCAACAATACAATAAGTGCCCATTTCGACCTAGCTAATGTCCAAATGACTAAAAAGAAGATGGAAAAAAGGAAAATAATAGGGTAAGCTAATCCGAAAAAGGGCAGAAGCCAAAAAGTTACTGGGTGAATATAAGGACATAAGTAAGCTAACAGTAAGCATATTAAGCAAACAATCGTAGCGATTTTAAACCATGAGGAAAATCTTAATATATTTCGTATTAATTTACCTAGCATTCTTGCTTTGATCGAATAAAATTTGTTTTTCAGCTTTTGACAAAGACTCGTATCCGGATTTTGCAATTTTATCTAATATTGCATCTACCTGAACTTGTCGTTGTTTCATTTCATAATTGTATTCTTCATCTGTTTTTACATTTCCACGACCGCTTCCTCCTTTATGGATAGTGAATTTTGGTTCTTTCTTTTTGAAAATACGTTGAAAAAATCCAAAAATTGAATCTGTAAACTTCTGAAAAATAGTTATAATATTTGAAGGACTATTAATATTTCTAATTGAAATTGCACCTAAAATAGCTCCTCCTATGTGAACAAAATGAGCTGTACCGTCATTTGAGGCTAATGCAAAAAGATCTATACCAAAAAATATAGCAGCTAAAATAATCAATTTCACAGGGAATACTCCAAATAGCATAACTTGTAGATTTGGTCTGTAGAGTGCTAATGCAATAAAAATTGCCATAATTGAACCTGATGCGCCAACAACTCCTACGTTTATATTTTGGAATACTGGAAATATTGAGCGAGCTATAATTTCCAATACAGCTCCAAATAACCCACCTAGTAAATAGGTGTTTAGTAAACGTTTACCACTAAAAAGTTGGGTAAACATTTTACCTGAAAAATAAAGCATTAGCATATTCATTAATAAATGAAAAAAGCTAAAATGAGCAAACATACTCGTTATTAATGTCCAAGGTGAATAGACAAGTTTTGCGACATCGGTATTTAAAGAAAATAGTTTCTCATTGAATAACTCTATAGATTTTTGTGTTTCACCTAATGTTAAATTTCCAATAACATTTAAAATTCCGATAAATAGAAAAACAATCGTATTGATAAAAATCAAACGTATGGTCATATCCCCATTTTTCAATTGGTATTTTAAATCGTCCAATAAAGTGTTTGCTGTACTCATTACCAAAAATGTTTTTTATCCGTTTTCCTCCAATATAAGATAATAATTGCACCAACAATTGCTCCTCCAACATGAGCTAAATGCGCTACGTTATCTCCAGGTGTACCATTAAAACTTTTATACAATTCCCATAAAAAATATCCACCAACTAAAAATTTAGCTTTTACAGGAATAGCAAAATAAATCATAAATTCAGTATTAGGAAATAAAATAGCAAATGCCGCCATAATACCAAATACTGCACCTGAAGCTCCTACTAAAGGTGTATTTGTATAACTAATATACTGTTTGAGTAAATTAATATCTACCGATCCATTATTGGGAAGTGTAACTAAATATTCGTTAATATTATTTTCTAATTGAATTTCATTATAACTTGTTTTTATAATATGATTTAAAGTTTCTACGTCTAAAAAAGAAGCTAATGAATTTTTAATTTCATGAATTTGATAAACGCCAATAATATTATATAAAGCAAATGCGCCAAGTGCTGAAGCAATGTAAAAAATAAAGAATCTTTTAGGTCCCCACAATTGTTCTAAAAATGTCCCAAGCATTACAAATAACCACATATTCATAAAAATATGCATAAAATCACCATGCATAAAAAAATGGGTAACAACTTGGTACGGTTCAAAATTGGGAGAATTTAGATAGTATGCACCAAGACTTCGATCTAAATCGATTCCTTGTGATGAAAAAAAGAACTTGAATACAAAAAACAAAATATTCAATAATAAAATATTTTTTGTTACTTGAGGTATATTATTTAAAAATGAAAACATATTAAAATTTGTTTGCTAGTTCTTCTAAAGTAATTGTTTGTATTATAGTTTTTCCGCCAGGTGTAAAGACGTGTTCTTGACATTGAAATAAATCTTCCACCAATTGATTCGAAGATTCGTTATTAAATGAAACATTCTTTTTTTGTGATGAAGATCTTGCTATTGCGTTGATTAATATGTGGGCAATATCACCTTTTTCAATTTCTCTAAATGAAATATTTTCTAAAATACCATCCAAACAATCATTTATATTTTCTTCTTGTAAAACAGATGGTACTGCATTTATGAGCATTATATTGTCTTGAAATTCAGTTTCAAACCCTAGTCTAACAAGCATTGTCGAATTGTTTAGCCACTCACTTTTCTCCCCTGCAGATACTTCTTTTTCATAAGGGAATAAAAGTTTTTGAGAATTTATTGGGTTAGAAATAAACGAATTCATAAGAGTATCATAAATAATTCGTTCAACTGCTCTTTTATGGTGAATAACCATAAACCCTGATTTACTTGAAGTTAATAGAAAATTCCCTCTCATAACAAACTCTTTTTTCGAGTTTTCTTCAATTTCCAAATCAAGTTCAATTGGATTATTTGATTCATCTAAAGTATCTTTATCTTCTTTTATAGCGTAAAAATTCATCCAATCTTCTTGATTAATCTCTTTATTTCCAAATCCTTGAGACTTTATAGCTGAAGTAAAACTTGATTGATTTGAAGATGATTTTGAAGGAGCAGATGTAACGTTATTAAAAGGATTGTAATTTTCGTTGACAATAATTTTAGGTTCAACAGCAATTTGATTCCCCATAGAATGAGGTAAATCAAAACTCGATTCTCTATTAAAATCTAATGTAGGTGCAATATTGTATTTTCCGAGTGCTCTTTTTACACTACTAAGTAATATTGCATAGATTAATTTGTCTTCTTCAAATTTTATTTCTGTTTTTGTAGGATGTACGTTAACGTCAATTTTTTGAGGATCAATAGTGAAATACAAGAAATAGGATGGAAATGTTTTGGGTTGTAAAAGTCCATCAAAGGCTTGCGTAATTGCGTGATTAAAATAAGAATCTTTGAAAAAACGATCGTTTACAAATAAAAATTGTTCTCCTCTTTTTTTCTTAGCAAACTCAGGTTTTCCTACAAATCCGATGATTTCAACTATATCAGTTGATTCATCGATGGGAACTAATTTTTCATTTGAACTTTTCCCTAATATATCTACAATTCGTTTCTTTAAAGTTGCGGAAGGTAAATTGTAAAGATCTGTATCATTGTGTTTTATAGTGAAGAAAACTTCAGGGTGTGCTAATGCAATTCTTTCAAAATCATCTAAAATATGTCTAAATTCAATACTTTCAGATTTTAAAAAATTTCTTCTAGCAGGCACATTGTAAAATAAGTTTTTAACTTCAAAAGAGGAGCCTACCGGACAAACAACAACTTCTTTTTTCGTAACTTTACTACCTTCAATTTGAATTAAATTCCCAACTTGATCTTCTTCTTGTCGTGTTTTTAAAGTGACGTGAGCAATTGCTGCAACTGACGCAAGTGCTTCACCTCTAAACCCTTTAGTTGTAAGTGTAAATAAATCTTCTGCTTTTGATACTTTACTTGTAGCGTGACGTTCGAAACACATTTGAGCATCAAAAGTTGACATACCTTTTCCATTATCAACTATTTGAATCAACGTTTTTCCTGCATCTTTTATATAGACATCTATTTTTGTAGCTCCTGCATCTATTGCGTTTTCAACCATTTCTTTCACAACTGAAGCCGGACGTTGAATAACTTCACCAGCTGCAATTTGGTTGGCAATATGATCGGGCAATAATTTAATTACATCACTCATTTTAAACGATGGGTGTTTTTAGAATTTTAAGTTAGTAAAAATAACTATTTTTCTTGTTTTTAATCTCATAATAGATGTTAATTAGTTATAATTCTTTCGATAAATTAGTTAATTAAGTGCAGAGTTTATAACTTTTTAATGTCTATAACTTCTTCAAATGCTACTCTTAAATTCTATGTTATATTAGAATCAAAAGTTATTTTTGTATGTTATAACATAATTGCAATTTTAATTCGTTATTCAATGAAATTAGGAAAGAAGATAAGATATATTTTTACCATTTTAGGAGTGTTTTGTTTGATAATGTTGGTGTTTAGTTATACTTCTAACGTGTTGACATTTAATTTTTTTAAAAAATCAACTACAACTGATACTATTGCAAGATTGAATGAAGTAGGGGATTTTCAATTGAGTGAGTTTTCATGGATTAAACGTTCAGCTTATGAGAAGAAAATTACGGTACTTAAAAATCTTAATCATCTATTACCACTTTCTAAACTTGATAAAAAAATAGTTAGAATAAGTATAGGAAACAATACAGGTGCATTTCGTTTGGGCTTGGAGCGATTTGGAAAAATAGATCATTATCAATTTTCAAGTGTAGAGGAAGCTGAAGAACAATTAGTTAATAAGTTAGGTAAATACGATGTTGTAATTACAGCATTTCATGCTTCATCTTCTGGAAAAGAGTATGGAATGCCTAAAAATTGGAGAAGGTGGTTGAAGAAATTACCCTCAACATCCCAAAATGCACTTGTGATATTTGGGAATCCTAAAATCTTAAAGAAAAGCTGTAATTTAAAAAAGGTAGATGCTGTAGTTTTAGGTTTTGAAAATAAGGAAGTTGCAATGGAGAGGATGTCGCAATTTATTTATGGAGCGATAGAAGCAAATGGAAAACTTCCTTTTACCGTTTCAAAACAATTTCCAATTAATTCAGGAATCAAAGTTGAAAGTACAGGTAGATTAAAATTTTCTCAACCTGAGGAATTAGGAATTGATCCAAAGAAATTTGCAGAAATCGATCGATTAGCGAAGGATGGAATAACAAAAGGTGCTTTTCCAGGTTGTCAAATTGTGGTTGCTGTTGAAGGAAAAATCATTTATCAAAAAAGTTTTGGAACTCAACGTTACGAAGATTCAATTAAAGTAAAAGATACAGACGTGTATGATATTGCTTCAGTTACAAAAATTGCAGGTTCAACAATGGCGATTATGAAGTTGGAGTCGGAAGGTAAATTTTCAATCGATAAAAAAATAAAAGATTATTTACCAGAATTAACCGGCGGAAGTCCTTTTGGAGATATTTTATTGAAAGATATGATGACGCATCAGGCAGGTTTAACGGCTTGGATACCATTTTACAAAAGAACGATGAAAGAGGGAGAATTAAATCCTGAAATATATTCGAAGGAGAAAAAGGAAGGGTTTGAGAATCAAGTAGCAAAAGGGATTTGGATTAAAAATTCGTATACTGATTCGATTTACAAACGAATTTTAAATTCAGAATTAGGTCCTAAAAAATATGAATATTCTGATTTAGGTTACTATTTCATTAAAAAAATAGTAGAAAAACAATCGAATCAAAACTTAGATGAATATTTATTAAAAAATTTATATGAGCCAATGGGACTTCAGTACATGAGGTATCGTCCATTGAATTATTTCCCATTGTCTCAAATAGTTCCGACAGAAAAAGATATGGCATTTAGAAAGCAACAAGTGCATGGGTATGTTCATGATCCAGGTGCTGCGATGTTAGGTGGAGTAGGTGGACACGCAGGTTTATTTTCGAACGCAAAAGATTTAGCATCATTGATGCAACTTTTATTAAATAAAGGAACGTATGGGGAAACTTCGTATATTAAAAAATCGGTAGTAGATTTATACACGAAATGTCAGTTTTGTCCTACTAATAGAAGAGCTATTGGTTTTGATCGACCTAAGAATTCAGGAGGAGGAACATGTCATGAAGTAGCTTCTCAATCTAGTTTTGGTCATTCAGGCTTTACAGGTACTTTAGCTTGGGCAGATCCTGAATATCAAATAAATTATGTATTCTTATCTAATCGAGTTTATCAAGATCAAGATAATTGGAAAATTAGGGATATGAACATTCGTAC
>CAMDMY010000086.1 GCA_945902775.1 Chryseobacterium gleum
AAAATCACTATAAAATGAGACTATGTCACCAACAATTTCAGTCCGAATTTTCATTACTGTTTATAAAAACGTACCGTATCTTCAAAAGGTTTTGGATTCAATCGAATTACAAAATTACAGGAATTTTGCGGTTTCAATTTTAGAAGATGGTGATTCAGAAATAGTTAAAAATTTTATTAAAAACATTCATTACTCCTATCCAATTCAACACATCCATCAAGAAGATATTGGTTTTAGAAAAAATAAAATTCTAAACAAAGGTATTGAAAATGCAATGGAAGACTTGATTATCTTTCTAGACGAAGACTGCATGCTTCATCCTAATTTTGTAGAAAATTATGTTAAAAATTATAAAGAAGATACTGTCCTTTTTGCAAAACGAGTAAATATTGATAAAATCACAACCGAAAAGCTGCTTTCTTCAAAAAGCTGTAAACCTTCATTTCTAAGCTTATTTCTAAATAAAGCTAATCATATCGAAGATGGCTTTTACATCCCTTTAAAACGCTTAAAAACAACAAATAAACCTTCTTTATTAGGTTGTAACATGGCAATTCCTTTAAAGATTTTAAAAGCAGTGAACGGATTTGATGAAGATTACGAATTACCAGGCTACGGAGAAGACAGTGATATTCAATGGAGAATTCAAAAAGCAGGCTACAAATTCATCAATACAAAATTCCACACTGTTCAGTATCACTTGTTTCATGAACGTCCTCAAAGAGAAGATCAAACTTCAAAAAGCAGAGAAATTTATCTAAAAAAGATTGAATTAGGAGAAGTTTTTTGCAAGAATGGGCTTGTTAAAAATGTTGGTTTTTGAATGTTTGATGTTTGATGGAGCTAATGTAAGAGAAGCAGGCGCTGGATATAGTAAAAAAGATTTCTCTGCTAATATGAGCATAGCATCAAAAGAAGCTAGAGAAACCCTTTACTGGATCCAATTAATTGAATCATCAAATTTTATTAGTTATAATTTTTCAAATGTCAAAAATGAATGTGAATCAATAATTAGAATTCTTACAGCAATTGTAAAAACTTCACAAATAAGCCTGAAAAATCAATAACCCAACATTCAAAATCAAAAATTCAACAGTTCAAAAACTACATATTTCTTCTATACTGCCCTCCTACTTCGAATAACGCATTTGTTATCTGACCTAAAGAAGAAGTTTTTGTAATCTCCATTAATTCTTCGAAGATATTTTTGTTGTTGATTGCAGCCATTTGAACTTGCTTAATTTGTCCTTTTGCTTTTTCTTCATGGAATTTATGCAAATCAGCTAACATACTGATTTGATATTGTTTTTCTTCTTCTGTTGCTCTAATTACTTCTTTCGGTAAAATTGTTGGAGAACCTTTTGAACTTAAGAAAGTATTCACACCAATAATAGGGAATTCACCATTGTGTTTCAATGTTTCGTAATACAATGACTCTTCTTGAATTTTAGAGCGTTGATACATTGTTTCCATTGCACCTAAAACCCCACCTCTTTCTGTGATTCTATCAAATTCAGCTAAAACTGCAGACTCTACTAAATCAGTTAATTCTTCGATAATAAAACTTCCTTGTAGCGGATTTTCATTTTTCGCTAATCCTAACTCTCTATTGATAATCAACTGAATAGCCATTGCTCTACGAACTGATTCTTCTGTCGGTGTTGTAATCGCTTCATCGTAAGCATTTGTATGCAATGAATTACAGTTATCGTAAATCGCATATAAAGCTTGTAAAGTTGTCCTAATATCATTAAAATCAATCTCTTGTGCATGCAATGAACGACCAGAAGTTTGAATATGATATTTCAACATTTGAGAACGTGAATTTGCACCGTATTTTTTCGCCATTGCTTTCGCCCATAATTTTCGAGAAACTCGACCAATTACAGCATATTCAGGATCAATACCATTTGAGAAAAAGAAAGATAAGTTTGGAGCAAAATCATTGATATCCATTCCGCGACTTAAATAATACTCAACAAATGTAAACCCATTCGCTAGCGTGAAAGCTAATTGAGTAATAGGATTAGCTCCTGCTTCAGCAATGTGATACCCTGAAATAGATACAGAATAGAAATTACGAACTGCATTATCAATAAAATATTGCTGAACATCTCCCATCAATCTCAATGCAAATTCTGTCGAAAAAATACACGTGTTTTGCGCTTGATCTTCTTTTAATATATCTGCTTGAACCGTACCTCTAACTTGTTTTAATGTGTCTGCTTTGATTGAATTATAAACATCTAAAGGTAAAACCAAATCACCCGTAACACCAAGTAACATCAAACCTAATCCATTATTCCCTTCCGGTAAATCTCCTTGATAACGAGGTCGCTGAATCCCTTTTTCTTGATATATTTTAGTTATTTTTTCCTCAACCTCAACCTGAAGCTCATTCTCAATTATGTATTTCTCACAATTTTGATCAATAGCAGCATTCATATAGAATCCTAAAACAATTGGCGCTGGGCCATTAATTGTCATTGATACTGAAGTCATTGGGTGACTTAAATCAAATCCTGAATACAATTTTTTCGCATCATCCAAACAACAAATTGAAACACCTGAATTTCCAATTTTACCATAAATATCTGGTCTTAAATCAGGGTCATTTCCGTACAATGTAACCGAATCAAAAGCTGTAGAAAGACGTTTTGCAGGCATTCCTAAACTTACGTAATGGAAACGTTTATTTGTTCTTTCTGGTCCACCTTCACCTGCAAACATACGAGTTGGATCTTCACCTTCACGTTTGAAAGGGAATAAACCAGAAGTATACGGGAATTCACCAGGTACATTTTCTTGTAAAATCCATCGCAAAATATCACCCCATCCTTTGTAACGTGGAGTTACCACTTTTGGAATTTGAGAATGAGAAAGCGATTCTGTATGAGTCTCTAAAGACAATTCTTTGTCTCTCACTTTAAATTTAAAGATTGGATCTTTGTATAATTGTTTTTTAGCATCCCAATCTTGAATCAATGCCCAGTTTTTTGGGTCGAAATTTAATTTCTCTTTTTCTAAAGCCTCTTCTAAACCTTTAATTAATCGATCTTTATCCTCTATATCAGTAGCCTTAATCGATTCGATTGATTTTGTAATTCCATACAAACGATCAGCTACTTCCACTTGCTGATTCACCCATTTATCATACCCTCTGTTGTTTTCAGAAATTTCAGATAAATAACGTGTTCTATCAGGCGGTATCACATAAATTTTTTCAGACATTTCATGCGTAATCTCAAAAGTAGAATGTAAATCAGCACCCGCTTTCTCAACCATTTTATCCATAATTACTTTATACAAAGTATTCATTCCTGGATCGTTAAATTGAGAAGCGATTGTTCCGTGAACTGGCATTGAATCTACAGAATCATCCCATAAATTATGGTTTCTTTGGTATTGTTTACGAACATCTCGAAGCGCATCTAACGCACCTCTTTTATCAAACTTATTCAATGCAATTACATCAGCAAAGTCCAACATATCGATTTTCTCTAGTTGAGTAGCAGCACCGTATTCTGGAGTCATAACATATAAAGAAACATCAGAGTGATCTAAAATCTCCGTATCCGACTGACCAATTCCAGAAGTTTCCAAGATAATCAAATCATATTCAGCTGCTTTCAACACATTTATAGCCTCAGAAACATGTTTAGACAAGGCTAAATTTGACTGACGAGTTGCTAAAGAGCGCATGTAAACTCTAGGATTTTTAATAGAATTCATTCTAATTCTATCACCTAAAAGCGCTCCACCTGTTTTACGTTTAGAAGGATCTACTGAAACTACAGCTATCGTTTTTGACGGGAAATCAATTAAAAAACGACGAACTAACTCATCAACCAAAGAAGATTTTCCAGAACCGCCTGTACCAGTAATTCCTAAAACTGGAACTTTTACTGCTTTAGCCATTGCTCTCACCTCATCCATCACAACCTTTGAAGCATCAGCAAAATTTTCAGCTGCAGAAATAATTCTTGCAATCGCAGGAACACTTTTCTCTTTGATATGTTTGATCTCACCATTCAATTTCTCACCAACTGGGAAATCACATTTCTCGATCAAATCATTGATCATTCCTTGCAATCCCATTGTGCGACCATCATCTGGATGATATATTCTCGTTATTCCGTAAGCTTGTAATTCAGCAATTTCACTTGGAAGAATAGTACCACCACCTCCACCAAATATCTTTATTTGAGGAGCACCTTTTTCAACCAATAAATCACGCATGTATTTGAAATACTCATTGTGACCACCCTGATAAGAAGTAATCGCAATTGCTTGAGCATCTTCTTGAATAGCACAGTCAACCACCTCTTCAACAGAACGATCGTGACCTAGATGAATCACCTCACAACCAGTAGATTGAATAATTCTACGCATGATGTTAATTGCAGCATCGTGACCATCAAATAAGGCAGCGGCAGTTACAATACGTACATTGTTGATTGGCTTATAGTATACTTTATCTTCCATAATCAAATTTATTTTAGCTTTAAAAGCATGGCGAAGATAAGGAAAAAGTAACGAACAGATAAAGTTTATTCGCTGTCATTTTAACATAATTAATCACTATTTTGCATTAAATTCACCGATTTCAATTATTAAATTGACTTTTTCGACTAAATTTTAGATTTAGAAGCCTAATCATAATAATCTTACTTTACTCAATAAAATAATTATGTTCATATTAGGTTCTAATTGAAATATATCTTAAACAAATATCAGAAACATCATAAATTCAGAATAAGAAAGACTTATAGAAATTCTTAATAAATGGAATTTATCTGAATAAATATTCAGAAAGTGAAAATAGTTTGTTTTTAAAGTTTGTTTTGAGTCTTTGATTTTAAAAAATAAATTTCACATCAATGTAATGGTATAAAAACTTAATAAACGGTCATTTTTACAGTATAAAATGCTTTACTTTTGCTAAAAAAATTAATTAATTAAAAAACTTTATTTTATGAAAACAAAAATTACAATTGGATTATTATCATTCTTTTTTAGTTTTATTTGTTCAGCACAACAAACTCTAACTTTACAACCTGATGCCCTTTCAGGAAAAGATGCAATGCTACATGGGGTAAGCGCCCAAACTAATAACAATTTTGGAAACGATGAAGAATTTCTTTTTGCAGCTTGGACTTGGAGTGGTGTAGCGGGAGCAACAAGAAGTATAATTGAATTTGATTTATCTCAAATCCCAGCAAATTCAACTATTTCAAATGCTAAATTGTCGCTTTATGCAAGGGATGTAGATGCTGGAACAGGATTTCATTCAGATTTAAGCGGATCAAATGATTTTTTCATTAAGCGAATAACTTCAAGCTGGAGTGAATCAACTGTTACTTGGAACACAATGCCAAGTACATCTTCAACAAATTGTTTAAGTGTTACTGGCACTTCAAACCCCCAACAAGATTATTTAGATATTGATGTTACTTTGTTACTAAAAGATATGCTTTTAAATATGAATAATAGCTTTGGATTTATGATGCAACTTCAGAATGAAAATTATTACCGAAAAATGAATTTCTGTTCAACTGATCATATTAACCAAAATTTGCACCCAAAATTAGTTATCACTTATCAATCAGCTGCTAGTATCGGAGAAATTAATATGGATAAAAACCTTCGCATTTTCCCTAATCCTTCAAATGATAATATTTCAATAAAAGGAACTTCAAACTATATGGAATCAACATATGCCATAATAGACAACCTTGGAAAAGAAATTTCAAAAGGAATAATTTCAAATGAATTGATTAATATTGAAAATTTATCAAAAGGAATGTATGTTTTAAAAATTGAAGGAGAAAATCCAACGTTTTTAAATTTCGTTAAGAATTAAAAATCATTTCTACAATTTACGAAAGAGACTGATCAAATATTGATACAGTCTCTTTTTTTGTTTAATAAACTTAAGTTTTAACTTTCAAAATCGCTTCTAACTTTTTCATTTCACTCTATTGATTGATTATACGAAGTGTTACTTTACTTCAGATTTAGAATACATTCTCTTTATTTCATAAATTTCTTCCCCAATTCTTTTGTTCAGACTCAAGTCAAACAACAAAGTGTTAAAATTTTAATGTTTAAAATTAATGATGTAACTTTGTTTTTTATTAAAATAGAAATGGCAAAAATTAGAACAATTATTGTTGATGACGAATTACATGCAAGAGATTCGTTAAAAATGTTAATTCAATCTAATTGTCCAACTATTGAAATAATTGGAGAAGCAAACAATGTTGAAAGCGCTTATTTAATTATCGAAGAATTGAAGCCAGATTTAGTTTTTCTAGACATTCATTTAGCAGATGACAATGGTTTCAATATTATAAAAAAAATAGGCAACATAAATTTTGATGTAATTTTCAGTTCTGGACATAAAGAATATGGCGTGGATGCTTTTAAAGTAAATGCCATTGATTATTTATTAAAACCAGTAGATAAAGACGACTTAATATCAGCTGTTGAAAAAGTTATTCTTAAAAGAAATGGGATTTCACAAGCATCATCTGGAGATATCTCTTTAACCGTTCATGTGAACGATGTAGTTGAACAAATATCGTCTGCTGATATTTGCTCTTTAATCGCTCAACAAAATTACACTCAAATCATCACTAAAAACAATCGCAAATACCTTGCTTCCAAATCGATTGGAGAGTTAGAAGATTTATTGCTGAAGACGGGTAATTTTATTCGAATACATAGAAGTACAATCATCAATGTAAAACATATAACCAATTATTCTAAAACAATTCCATTTTTCATTAATATGGTTAACGGTTCTTTTTACGAAGTTTCAAGAAGAAAAAAATCGGAGGTAATCTCCATTTTGAAACAGAATTAATGTATTTCTAAAATAGAATATGTTTTAATTAATTTGTTTAATTGTGCTTTTGCTCTTTTTTTTTAAAAAAATAAAACACAATATAACCAGCTTTAAAACACTCCATTTAATCAAGTTTACCGATTACACAAAAAACACAAAACGGTCTTTTTAGTGTATAAACGGTCAAAATTCACCCCACTTATACACTACTTTTGTAATGTATTTAATAAATACTGTCAAAAACAAAACTAATATTCAAAAAACATTATACTATCACCTAGAAATCAAATAATTTCAGTAAAGTATTTTCCTTGATTGGGAGATACTTTGTTGTTTTAAGTAGTATTTAATCTTCAAGAATAATAGATAAATAAATATCAACTCTGGTTCCACAGCCTTCCCCATGTTTATTTTGAAGATCGATGATTTCCGCTTTAATTTCTTCTTTGGAATCGGTATTTAAGTACTCCATTCTCTGATGCGTAATCAACATCCCTACAGATCGATGTTCTTTTTCACTTGTTCTAAATTCTTTTGCTTTCTCTCTACCTACTCCATTATCTTCAATCACACATTTGATTGTGTCCCTTTCTAATGTGAAAGACAGGGAAATTTTTCCTTTTCCATCTTTTTTATGAACTAGTCCATGCCAAATTGCATTTTCAATATATGGCTGAAGGAGCATTGGAGCTATTAAATAATCATTTACCTCTAATTCATATGAAACGTTTATCTCAATTTCAAATCCACCCTCAAATCGCATGGATTCAATTTCCATGTATAATTCCAACATTTCAATTTCATCCATCAATGGAGTATATTTTTCCATATTATTTTCCAGTACACGTCGAATCAATTTTGAATACTTCGCCAAATAATCTTGCGCCTTTTGTGGAGAATTTTCCAACATAAAATATTGAATTGAATTCATAGCATTGAAGGTAAAATGTGGATTCATCTGTGAACTCAAAAATTTCATTTCCATTTCTGCTGCTTTTTTGTACAATTCTGTTTTTTCTTGCGATCTTTTTTCAATGTTATTTATTCTATACTTTATATATGCAAAAACACTTCCTATGAAACTGAGAGAAGCCATGATTCTAAATAACCAAGTATTCCAAAAAGGTGGTGAAATCGATAATTGAATACTGGCTGGTAATTTACTCCAATATCCATCATTGTTTTGCGCTTTAACTTCAAACGTATAAGCACCATAAGGTAACGTTGTGAAATTGGCTGATGTGTACTTAGTTCTCGTCCACTTTTCAGTTAAACCTTTTAATCTGTAACTATATTTCACGTTACCAGCATTTTTGTAGCTCAAACCGACATAATCAATTCGGATATTATTTTGATTATATCTCAGTTGATACGTATTGGCTAATTTGATATTTTTATCATTAATATTTATTTTAGAAATATAAATTGGTGGTTGAAAACTATTTTTTGCAATGTGTTTTTTATTAAAAAAAGTAATTCCTTCGTTTGATGAAACATAAATTGTATCTCCTTTTAATTCTAAATCATTAATCTCATTCGAAAGTAATCCGTTTTGAATTGTAAAATTCTGGATCTTATACTTGAATGGCTTAAAACTAGTAATGCTAATTTTACTCATCCCTTTATTAGTCCCTATCCAAGCAATTTTATCCGTTTCAATAGCAACGGCTTGACAAACATCTCCACACAATCCATTGCTACTGTTTATATTGTATACTTTTTTTCCATTTTTGATCAACACTCCATTACCTTTAGTTGTCATCCAAAAGATATTGTTTTTAGAAATTTTTAAATCGTTGATTCTTTCTTGCAAAAGTTTGTGATTGTCTTTTACCACTTTATTGGCTTGTATGTACCATAAACCTTTCATACCTCCTAACCAAATCGTCCCTTTACTATCTTGAATGAAGGTTTGAATTTTATCATCAAACTCTATTGTATCTGAATTTTCACCTTTTGGAAATTTTTTAAAATGAATTATATCTAAAGATCGAATTAACCAAATACTATTGTCTAATTTTGACTGTAATAACCCCGAAGAATATAAGTCTACAAATTTTCTAATTTTTTGCTTTGAGTTTTCAATGATAAATGATGAATAATATGTTCCGATTATAACATTTCCATTTTTCAAAGGCGTTATATATGTAATTTTACTATTTGAATTTATACCATTAAGATTATATTCTTTTAGTTTTTCTCTTCCATAGATTCTTATTATTCCGTTCTCAAAACCAACCCATAACTCATTATTTATAGTTTTAACACACGAAATTTTACTATTTATATCTCCATTTTCAAATGAATAATTCTTGTGATTTTTATATGAGATATAATATATGCCACTTTCAAGTGATGATAACCAAATTCCTGATTCTTTATCATCTATGCAAAATGTAATAGATTCTGTATTTAAATAACTTACCGGTTTATTTTTAAGATTTCCATCAGGATAATAATACACTCCATGTTTATAGGTTCCTACCCAAACACCTCCGTTTTTGTCTTCGTGCAAACTTAAAATTACTTCATCATCAAGTGAATAGGTTTCTTTTATATCACCATAATCATTTAATACCGTTAGTGAATTACCAAGAGAATACAAATAGTTGTTTTGTTTATACCTTATACATATCCTATGCGGATTATCTGTTTTACTTTTAGGAAATCCTATCGTTTTATTAGTAACCTTTTTATTTACAAAGGTCAAGTTTCTAAAGTCATAAATATCTGTAAAACATGACTTCCCTAACATCTGAAGATTACAGTAGCTGTAACCATAAATAAAATTCTTTTTATCTATTTGATATAGGTAATTTCCATACCCTTCGAATCGATCTAAAACCAACTTTTCTTTACCTTTTTTATCCCAAACAACTTTATATATTTCTAGTGATTTTACTGCCCCTAACCACAAGGTGTCGTTTTTAAAAGCCATTGAAATAAATATTTCCTGTTTCAATTTTTTATGAAGCTCCTCATTTATTTTTAAGCAAGTAATTTTACCATCTTTAAAATAGGATAATTTCCCGGAAAATGATCGAAACCATATTCTCCCTAATTTATCTTCGTAAAACCCAAAAATCGTATTGTCTGGTAAACCATCTCTAGTGGTAAAAACTTTAAATAAATATCCATCAAACCGAGCAACTCCATTATCCGATGCAACCCAAATATAACCTTTAGAATCTTGAAATACTTGGTAAGTCTCAGAACTTGGAAGTCCATCTTTTACGGTGTAATTTTTATAATATGGTGTTTGGGCTTTCGAAAAAACGGAAAGGAAAAAGATTAGAAAAAATAAAACAAACTTTAAAAAAATGTTACTTTTCAATTTATACTTTAATAATAATAGAACGTAAATGTAGTAAAAATATAATTCAAGAGAAAAGGCCATAACAAACCTTTATTTTATCTAATTTAGTACAAAACTGAATAATTATTATGTCTATGAATTTTCAAAAAATCAGAAACTACAAAAAATCAGATAAAGACAGTCTTTTAGAAATCCTCAAATCAAACACCCCGACTTATTTCTCCCCTGAAGAAGAAAAGGATTTCATTCATTATTTAGATCATGAAATCGACTGTTATTACGTATTTGAATTTCAAAATAAAATTGTAGGTTGTGGTGGAATAAATTTAACAAAAGATAAAAAAATGGGGGTAATTAGTTGGGGAATGATTCATCCTGATTTTCAAAAACAAGGATTCGGAACATTGCTTTTAAAACATCGTCTTTCTGAACTTCAAAAAATAGAAAGTGTCGAAAAAATTATCGTCCGAACATCACAACACGTTTATCCTTTCTACGAAAAAGCTGGATTTAAAATCACCATAACTATTCCTAATTATTGGGCAGATGGATTTGATTTAATTGAAATGGAATATTTTAAATTCATTTATTAAAAGTGTAAATCCAGACCAATCTGGCAACTCTAAAATTGAAACAACTCATCAAAATCAAAACACCTATCATAATGGAAATAATAACCCAAACGTTTTCAATAAATAATTGAGTGATAAAATAAATTACCAATAACTCCAAAACAGTCATACCATAACTCACATAAAATGCACCTAAAAAATAACCAGGTTCTCTTTCATATAGATAACCACAATTAGAACAACATTCATTCATTTTAGGCATCTGAAATTTAAATACATTCCCGATTGAATTAAAAATAACCCCCTTTTCACATTTCGGACATTTACCTTTTCCTAAATATTCTGTAATTTTCATTTTAATTCGTTTTCTGAATACAAAAATGAACCTTTATAGTAAATAAAACAATAGTAATAAAAGACAAAAAAATGGATTATTAAGACATTTTATCTAATTTTATAAGATGATTAAAATTCCTATTTTAAAAATAAATAAATTCATTTTTGAAAAAAATGATCACGAATTTTACGCTAACAATCTTATAAGTCATTGCAATGAATTCCATAATTCAATCGCCTTACCTCATAAACATGACTTTTATTTAACCGTTTTATTTACAGGTGGAACAGGCATTCATGAAATTGATTTTACTTCTTATGACATAACAGCAGGAAGTGTTTTTTTACTCAATCCAGGACAAACGCATCATTGGACACTTTCAGACGATATTGATGGCTATATATTTTTTCATTCTGAGTCTTTTTACGATTTATATTATACTGATAAAAAAGTCGCTGAATTTCCATTCTTCTATACGAGACAAAATACCCCACATATACAACTCCCTTCAAGAGAATTAAAAACAGTAAGTGAATATTTCCAAAAAATCAACTATGAATACACCAATCAACATTTACTCCGTTTTCACAAAATAAGAAGTCTTATAGATCTGTTATACATAGATTTAACTCGACTTTACAACCACAAGAACGAAATCACAAAAACAAAAAACAACTCTTATTTCAATAAACTACATCAATTAGAAAAATTAATAGATGAACATTTTAAAACTGAAAAATCTCCTCATAAATATGCTGAACAATTGAATATCAGCACAAAACATTTAAACAGAATTGTTCAAACAATTCTCAATAAAACAACTCAAGATTTAATTAGTGAGCGAATTATACTAGAAAGTAAAAGAATGCTAATTAGCTCCAAATTTACTTTATCTAATATCGCATTGGAATTAGGGTATGATGATTATTCTTATTTCACTCGATTTTTTAAGAAGAAAACCTTTGAAACTCCAAGCGAATTTTTAAAAAAATATCAAAAATAGACTCAATATCTATTAACAAAAAAGTCAGCTTACAAAAATTCATGCAAACTGACTTTCATATTAGTTTAAAATTAGATTAATCCCAATGATCATAAGTTCCATTTTTATATAAGGTTCCCTCCTCTTCGTAATAAGAATCATCGACTATTTCATCATCTAGTTCAGTATCTAATGAAACTAAATGATTAGATAATCTTACGTGTTTTCCTTTCGGTAACTCAATAATAATTGTCACTTTTTGAAATCTTAATTTATCTTCTTTTGGATACGAATAATCTGTATCAATAGTCACCAAGCTATCCTTAGCAATTATACTGTGACGAATATGTTTCGCTTTTTCAATAGCCAATTTATGAGTTAATGCATGTGCACTAAATGATTGATATACATGATACAAAGAATCTTTTGACATTCTATATACTAAATCAATATCTGCATTTTGAATTCTATTCCCTTTGATTGAAATAAACCTATCAAAACCAGAACTTTTCACTATAAAACCTTTGTTTTTTAATTGAGCATCTACACCTGATTGAATCACTAATTCAGTTGTATAAATATCAGCTACTTTTC
>CAMDMY010000087.1 GCA_945902775.1 Chryseobacterium gleum
AACACCTGAAACGACAAATATTTTACCTTCGAATAGATTTGTCAGACCTTCTTTTTCTTTTATCTCAAATTGTAATCCTACATTTTTCAGTTTTTCGATAATTTGAATATTTCTTTCATCTAAAAAGAATTGCTGAACTGAAATAGCTATTTTTTCTCCTATTTCATCTATTGAAATTAATTGATCGAATGTCGCCTTTTGGATTGCATCTATCGATTTTAAACCTTTTGCTAATTTTTTAGCTACTGTTTCACCAACAAAACGAATTCCTAATGAAAATAATACTCTTTCAAAAGGAACTGTTTTAGATAATTCAAGTCCTTTCAATAAATTGTCGGCTGACTTATCTCCCATTCTTTCTAAATCGACAATCTGATCAAACTTTAAGTCGTATAAGTCTGCATATGAATGAATTAGATTCTTTTCCACTAAAACATCTACTGTTTCAGCTCCAAGTCCATCGATATTCATTGCTTTCCTCCCTATAAAATGCTCTATTCTACCTTTAATTTGAGGAGGACATTCCATATCATTTAAACAATAATGCTGAACTTCTCCTTCTCTTCTTACTAAACTAGTATTACACTCTGGACAATTTTCAATAAATTCAATTACAGCACTTTGACCATTTCGTTTATCCAAATTTACCCCAACTATTTTTGGAATAATTTCTCCCCCTTTTTCAACCTGAACGGTATCATTAATGTGCAAGTTCAATTTTTGAATCTGATCTGAATTATGTAAAGACGCGCGTTTTACAGTAGTACCTCCCAATTGAACAGGTTTTAAATTAGCAACTGGAGTAACAGCTCCCGTTCTTCCGACTTGATAAGAAACAGATTCTAGTATTGTTTCAACTCGTTCCGCCTTAAACTTATATGCAATTGCCCAACGAGGTGATTTTGCAGTAAATCCAAGTTGTTGTTGTTGTGTATAATCGTTTACTTTAATTACAATCCCGTCTATTTCAAAAGGCAATTTCACTCTATTTTTATCCCAGAAACGAATAAATTTCATTATACCATCAATCGAATCGGTTTTATAAATCATTCGCTTTTCAGGATTTGGTGTTTTAAACCCCCACTCGCTTGCTTTTAAAACACTTTCATAATGTCCTTCTAAAGGCAAGTCATAACCATACAATCCATACAAATAACAATCTAACCCTCTCTCTGATACTAGTTTAGAATCCTGTAATTTAAGTGTTCCTGAAGCTGTATTTCGTGGATTAGCAAATTCAACTTCACCAATATCTGCTCTTTGTTCATTCAATTCTTGAAATTTTTTCAGAGGAAAAAATATCTCTCCTCTAATTTCAAAATCTTGTGGGTAATCTCCTTTTAATTGAAGCGGAATCGTTCTAATTGTTCGAACGTTAGCCGTAACATTCTCACCTTTCGTTCCATCACCTCTAGTTATAGCCTGTTTTAATATTCCATTTTCATACTGAATACCAATTGCAACACCATCGTATTTTAATTCACATACATATTCAAGTGGACCATCAGCTAACTTTTTTAATCGATTTTCCCATTCGATTATTTCCTCTTCAGAATAAGTATTTGAAAGCGACATCATTGGAAATCGATGTACTACAGATTCTTGTTTCTTAGTAATATCGCCCCCTATTCTTTTAGTAGGACTATAACTATAAGCTAATTCTGGAAATTCAGCTTCTAATTTTTGAAGCTGTTCTAGTAACATATCAAAATCATAATCAGAGATTTCTGACTGATTATCAATATAATATAAATTGTTGTGTTTATTTATCTCTTGAGTTAAACGCTCTACCTCTTTTTTAGCCAGCTCTTTATTCATTTTAAAACTATTTATTTACAGCTTTAATCATTCTATCTTTTCCTTGTAAATCTTTTCTAATTTCTACATTTTGAAACCCTATATTTTCTAATAAAATCTTCGTTTCATTTGCTAAATTTTCGTGAATTTCAAAAAATAAATTCCCTTTTGATTTTAGATATTTTATTGCCATTTGAGCAATTTTATCATAGAAAACCAACGCTTTTTCATCTGGAACAAACAAAGCCAAATGTGGTTCAAATTCAAGAACATTTTCAGCCATTACCTTTTTTTCTTCTTCAGGAATATAAGGTGGATTTGAAACCCAACAATCAAATGATTCTAATTGAAAGTTTGCTTTTTCATCATATTCAACCTCATCTAAAGCGCTAAACTGTTTAAAATCAACATCTAAACCTGTTTTAATAGCGTTTTCTCTTGCTAATTGTAAAGCTTCTAAAGAAATATCAGTTCCACTAATTTTAGAATTAGGAAAAATTGACTTTAATGCTAAAGCAATGCAACCACTACCTGTACATACATCAGTAAAGCTAAGTGTTTGATTATTATTAATATAAACTTCTTTCACCCATTCAACTAGTTCTTCCGTTTCAGGACGCGGAATAAGTGCTCGTTTATCCGAATTTAATTCCAAACCATAAAAATGAGAATTTCCAACTATATACTGAAAAGGTTCATTGTTTAATAATCTTTTTACTATTGATCTAAAAAACAATAAATCTGATTCTGATAATAATTGGTTATTTGCTCCAATCAAATCAGCAGATGAGAATCCTAATCTTTGACATATAACTTCGTTACCAATTATTTTAATCTCATTATCAGAAAACATATTTTCTAACCTAGACTTAAAATACTGTCGAATGGACTGAATTGAATTTGTTTGGACAAACATTTTATCGATACTTTTAACTTTTTATTTTGATTAAATTATATTAATTCAGCATCAAATATTTAAAACTGGTTCTATTCTTCTGTGTTTTTAACTTTTGAGAAATAATGTGTATAACCAAATCCAATTATTAAACATTGCGTAGGGTTAGAATAATCTGAAACATTGTAACCAGCATTTGTTTGAATCCCCAAACGTTGTGGAGAAAATCCAAAACCATTAAAAGCATACCCAATTGTAAAACGATAGGATGAAAATTCATCCACACTTAAAATTAATCCCAACATAGGAGTAACAGAAACTGAATTAACAGTTTGAGCTTTTCCATAAATAGAATCGTTAAAATCGGTATTAAAATACGTTTTATTGTACCCTATTTTCACTCCAAAATCTGTTGCAAATTGTTCATTATGAAATTTCTCGTGTCCAACTTTAACAAAACCTCCAATCGTGTGAACACCACCTACAGCCGGCTCAGCCGTGGGTACTTTAAATTTATCTACTTGCAAATAAGAATAGTTAGCACCCGCCCCTATCGTAAATGAATTATTAAATCGAAATTGATAATAAGAAGATAAATTAACAATACTTTTCATTACTCCTTTGAAAAATGGATTCGCTGTTGCTATAGGCATACCGACCTCCATTGTAAAAGTATGTTTTGGTTCAATTTGACCAAATGAATTGATTATAAAACCAAATAGAAATGCGAAACTTATTATTTTTTTCATAAATGCTTTTTAATACAGATGCTAAAATAGTTATTTTATTGGAAAATATAGTATAAAAAAAGCCCTTCATTAGAAGAGCTTTTAAGTATTTATTTTATTGATTAACGAGTAAACAACATTTCTCTGAATTTTGGTAATGGCCACAACTCATCATCGATTAATAATTCTAATTTATCAGCATGGTAACGGATGTCATCAAAATAAACTTTTACTTTATCACAGTAAGCGACAGCTTTCGCCTCGTTTCCATCTACTTTATTCGCTAATTTACGCGCTGCTAACATATCATCACATCCTGTTTTCATTTTATTCAAATGATCAGAGATTTTAGTTAACAATTCTAATTGAGCTTTTGAAGCTTCTTTTCCTGATTTATCTCCTAAAACAGAAATTAAACCTTGAATATTAAGAATTAATTTATTTTGATATTCAACTACAGCTGGTACAATATGATTTTGAGCTATATCACCAATTAAACGAGCTTCAATTTGAATTTTATGAATGTAAGCTTCGAACTCAATTTCTTGACGAGCCTCTAACTCTCTAGGAGTCAATATATTCATATCATTAAACAATTTAACTACTTTTTTATCTCCCCAAACTTTCAATGCTCTTGGAGTATCTTTTAAATTCGATAACCCTCTTTTTTCAGCTTCTTTTACCCATTCTTCACCATATCCATTTCCTTCGAAACGAATTTTCTTAGAAGCTTTGATCATCGTTTGAAGTTCTTTCAAAATTGCTTCATCTTTCGACTCACCTTTTTCGATTCTAGCATCTACATCTTTTTTGAAAATCTGTAATTGATTTGAAACAATCGTATTTATAACAATCATTGCTGAAGCACAGTTAGCAGAAGAACCAACCGCTCTGAATTCAAATTTATTTCCAGTAAAAGCAAAAGGAGAAGTTCTATTTCTATCTGTATTATCCAACATAATTTGTGGAATTTTACCGATATTCAATTTTAATTCTGTTTTATCCTCTGGAGTCATTTTTCCAGCTTTTACATTTTTCTCAATTTCATCTAATAGATAAGTTAATTGAGAACCAATAAATGCTGAAATAATTGCTGGCGGCGCTTCATTTGCACCTAAACGGTGATCATTACCTGCTCCTGCGATACAAGCTCTCAACAAATCTGCATGATCATGAATTGCTTTAATCGTATTACAAAAGAAGGTTAAGAATTGAAGATTTGACTTTGGATTTTTTCCTGGAGCTAATAAATTTACTCCTGTATCTGTTCCTAATGACCAGTTATTATGTTTACCTGAACCATTAACACCTGCAAATGGTTTCTCATGAAGTAAAACACGGAAATTATGTTTACGAGCTACTTTCTCCATAATATCCATTAACAAAAGGTTGTGATCGTTTGCTAAATTACATTCCTCAAAAATTGGCGCACACTCAAATTGATTTGGAGCAACCTCATTGTGGCGAGTTGTAACAGGTATTCCTAAACGAATAGATTCTGTTTCGAATTCACGCATAAAAGATGTAATACGAGCAGGGATTGAACCAAAATAATGATCATCTAACTGTTGACCTTTTGCTGGCGCGTGACCAAACAAAGCTCTTCCCGTCATCATTATATCAGGGCGTGCATTAAATAAAGCTGAATCAACTAAGAAATATTCTTGTTCCCAACCTAAAGTCGCAACTGTTTTAGTTACATTTTTATCAAAATATTGACACACTGCTGTTGCAGATTCATCAATCGAATGCAATGCTTTTAATAATGGCATTTTATAATCTAGAGCTTCACCTGTATATGAGATGAAAATTGTAGGAATACATAATGTTTTATCTATAACGAAAGCTGGCGAAGAAGGATCCCAAGCAGTATAACCTCTTGCTTCAAACGTATTTCGAATTCCTCCATTTGGAAAAGAAGATGCATCTGGCTCTTGTTGAATCAATAAATCACCATCAAAACGTTCAATAGCTCTTCCTGGACCAACAGGTTTAAAGAAAGCATCGTGTTTCTCAGCTGTTGAACCAGTTAATGGTTGAAACCAATGCGTATAATGAGTTGCACCTTTAGTTAAAGCCCAATCTTTCATTGAAGATGCAACTTGATCAGCCATTTTACGATCTAAACGAGTTCCTTTTAAAGCAGAATCCATCATCGATTTATACGCTTCACTTGGTAAGTATTCACGCATTACCTCAGCATGAAAAACATTTTCTCCAAAAATTTCAGAGATTTTACCTTCAAATTCGATGTGTTTTGGTGTTCTATTTAACACATCATGATACGCTTGCATTCTTTTAGTCGCCATGTCTCGCTATTTTTTTGACAAAAATAATAATTTTAAGCATTTAAATATTATCAATAAATTACTTTTTTATTAACACCCCCCTTTTAATTTTAATAAAAGCATAAAAAAATATAAAATAATTGTAATTACCCCCTATTTTTTAAGTTAAAAATTAAAAAAACTTACTTTTTTCTTATTTTACATTTTCATGTTAGTAAAAATAGAAAAACTCTAATCTTTTCAAAAAAATCGTTGAATCTTGTTTTATATCTTTGTGATATCTGGACATTAGATTGTTAGACAATAGATTTTAGACTTCTTTTTTATGAGTTATTTAGACGAATTAAACCCTAGTCAGCTAGAGGCTGCTGAAAATATATACGGACCAACGATGGTAATTGCAGGTGCTGGCTCTGGAAAAACGAGAGTACTTACTTTTCGTATTGCCTATATGCTTGAACAAGGTATTGACCCATTTAATATAATGTCACTAACATTTACCAATAAAGCGGCGCGTGAAATGACAGATCGTATTGGTAAAATTGTTGGGTCAAGTGAAGCTAAAAATATAACTATGGGAACTTTTCACTCTGTTTTCTCACGTATATTACGATACAATGCAGACCGATTAGGCTACCCTACGAATTTCACTATTTATGATACACAAGATTCTAAAAGTTTACTAAAAGAAATTGTTAAAGGATATAATCTAGATGATAAAATCTATAAGCCTAGTATGGTTTTAAATAGAATTTCTTCAGCAAAAAATAATTTAATTTCACCTGAGGCATATGCTCAAAATGCTGAAATCCTCGAAGAGGATAGACAAACTAAACGCCCTGAATTAGCAAGAATTTATGCTACCTATGCCTTAAGATGTTTTAAATCAGGTGCTATGGATTTTGATGATTTGCTATATCAGACAAACGTTTTACTTCGTGACTTCCCTGATGTATTATCACATTATCAACAAAAATACAAATACATCCTTGTCGATGAGTACCAAGATACCAATTACGCTCAATACCTAATCGTAAAAAAATTAGCAGCTGTTTATGAAAATATTTGTGTCGTTGGTGACGATGCACAAAGTATTTATTCTTTCAGGGGAGCAAACATTCAAAACATTTTAAACTTTAGAAAAGATTATCCAGATTTCAAAATGTTTAAATTAGAACAAAACTATAGAAGTTCTAAAAACATTGTTGAAGCGGCTAATAGTGTTATTGGTAGAAATCAAGATCAAATTCAGAAAAATGTTTGGACTGATAATGCTGAAGGTGATAAAATCAACGTCATTCGAAGTCTAACCGATAATGAAGAAGGTAAAATCATCACGAATCGAATTTACGATTTAAAACAAGCCAAAGGATTGTCCTTTAATGACTTTGCTATTTTATATAGAACAAACAAACAATCACGTGCATTCGAGGAATCAATGCGTAAATTGAATATACCATATAAGATATATGGAGGATTGTCATTTTACCAAAGAAAAGAGATTAAAGATATTTTAGCTTACTTCAGATTAACTACAAATCCAAGAGACGAAGAAGCAATAAAGCGTGTTATTAATTATCCTTTAAGAGGTATTGGTAAAACAACGATAGAAAATATAATTATTACTGCAAATCAACATGGTGTTTCGATTTGGGATGTTATTTGTGACTTTAATGCATTTCCAGTTGCAATCAATCAAGGTGCTAAAAATAAAATTTATGAGTTCACCACAATGATTAAAAGTTTTGGGGCTCAATTAGATTCTATGAATGCCTTCGAATTAGCTAAATTAATTGCTAAGTCATCTGGTATTTTAAAAGATTTGCATTCAGAAAAAGACAAAGGTCCTGAAGAAGTTGAACGTTACCAAAATATTGAAGCCTTATTAGCAGGTATAAAAGAGTTTACAGTATCTCAAGGTGAAGATGGTGTGAAATCGCTTTCAGAGTTTATGCTAGACGTTGCATTACTTACAGATGCAGATCAAAGTGTTGATGAAGAATTAAATCACGTTACCATGATGACGATTCACTCTAGTAAAGGATTAGAATTCGAACACGTATTTTTAGTTGGTTTAGAGGAAAATTTATTTCCATCTCAAATGGCACTTCATTCTAGAACTGAATTAGAAGAAGAAAGACGTTTGTTTTATGTAGCAGTAACAAGAGCTAAAGAATCGTGTACTTTATCATTTGCAACATCTAGGTTTATCTGGGGAAATTTAGTTACAGCTGAACCAAGTCGCTTCATAGATGAAATTGACAAACAATATTTAAATTTTGAAGTTTCTGAACGTCGTGGAGGAAGATCATTAAATTCAAGACCAACAGCATTTGACAAACCTTTTGTAGGCGGTTTAAATAAAAGTGTTTCTGCACCTGCTGGAATGAAATCAATAAATTCAGTTTCTCCAGCTAGCAAGGGTGATTCATTGAGCTTAGATTTAAAAGTTGGTTATAATGTGAAACATGAATTATTTGGAAACGGAAAAGTGACGACGATTGAAGGGCAAGGAAGTGATAAAAAAGCTACTATTTTCTTTCCTGGAAAAGGTGCTAAAACCTTACTACTTAGATTTGCTAATTTAACTGTTTTAGAAGATTAAAAATAAAAGTGAATAATAAATTACTATAACTTTCGTTTATACTTTAAGATAAAAAAATAGATAATTTTTGTTTTATTTTTTTGAGGGATTTTTATTACAAACAAATGAATAAACTAATACTATTTCTCTTTACTTTTTCATTTTCTATTTTTTGTTTTTCTCAAATAGATGAAAACATTACAATTTCCGGTTACTTAAAAGATCCTGAAACAAAAGAGGTTCTACTTTATTCAAAAGTCTTTGTGAAAGAATTAAATAAAGGTATAACAACCAATGAGTATGGTTATTTTTCAATTCAAATTCCTAAAAATGAAAAATACACTCTTTTAATTTCATCTACCGGATATTTAAACACTACGATTGAAATTTCTGGTTTAATTTCTTCAGAGGAAGATTTATTTATTAAAAGTACGCAAGCACAACTTCAAGAAGTTGTTGTAAAAGCAAAGAAATCACAAGGCGAAGAATTAATTAAAAACACGGAAGTATCCGTCGTTCGGCTTAATATAAAAGAAATTAAAATGCTCCCTGCTATAGGAGGTGAAACTGATGTGTTGAAAGTTGCACAATTGATGCCTGGAATAAATCGAGGTGTTGAAGGAGGAACCAATTTCTTTGTTCGTGGAGGTGATGGAGATCAAAATTTAATTTTAATGGACGAAGCTACGGTATACAATCCCGGGCATTTATTTGGATTTTTTTCTGTTTTTAATCCAGATGTCATAAAAGATATTACTATTTATAAAGGAGGTTTTCCAGCCAATTATTCTGGAAGATTATCTTCAATTACAGATATAAGAACAATTGACGGTGATAAAAATAAATTTAGAGTAAATGGTGGAATTGGAATGCTTTCTTCTCGTTTAACAGTTGAAGGGCCCCTTTGGAAAAATAAAGCATCATTTATGATTGCTGCTAGAAGATCTTATATTGATAAGGTTTTTAAGTTAGCTGGCTACAATGTTCCCTTTTATTTCTATGATTTAAATGCTAAAATCAATATTATAGTTTCCAAAAAAGACAAACTCTATTTAAGTAGTTATTTTGGAAATGATGTTTTAAAATTTAATGGGAATGGCTCTGACTCTTCAAATACTTTCGGTTTCGGTTTTACATTAGGTAATTTCACACAAACGATTCGTTGGAATCATGTATTCAATCCTAAACTTTTTAGTAATTTATCTCTTATTCATACTCAATTTCAATATGATATTTATGGGAATTTTTTCGAGAACAATATTTTAATCAAAAGCTCAGTTGAAGACATTGGCTTTAAATATGATTTCCAATATTTCAAAAATTCAAACACCAAATTAAATTATGGAATTCAAATCACAAATCATCGTTTTAGACCAAATGCAATAAGCACATCTGGTATTATAACTGAATTTTTAAAAAATAAAAAAGGAACATTATTGACTACGGTTGAATCAAATGTCTATTTTGATATAAAACATTCTCTCAATGATCGTTGGAAAATTGATGCTGGAATCTCATTACCTTCTAGTTTTATCTCTACAAGAAATTATTTTGGTGTAAGTCCCCGATTTAATATTGCATACCAAATAAATGAAAAACAAGCTTTAAAATTTTCCGTTTCACGAATGTATCAATTTATGCACCGTGTTTCTAGTAGTACTATGGCGCTACCTACAGATCTATGGTATCCAATTTCAAAAAACATTAAACCACAAATAGCGGATCAAATAGCACTTGCTTATAACATCAACTTACCTAAACTTAAATCATTTATAGTTATAGAGGGTTATTACAAATTTATGAAGAATCTAACTGAATATAAGGAAGGTAGCCAATTAATAATGAATGATAAATTTGAAGATTTATTAATTCAAGGAAAAGGTTGGAGTTCAGGTACTGAGTTTTTATTTAAAAAAGAAGAAGGAAAAATTACAGGATGGATAGGATATACGCTATCATGGACAAAACGAAGATTTAATGAACTTAATAATGGAAATCCCTTTTGGGCAAAATATGACAGAAGGCACTATTTTACTTTTGTAGGAATTTACACAATTAATCCAAGACTTTCATTCTCAGCTATTTTTGAAATGTGCTCAGGTACTCGTTTCACACCTATGATCGGTCAATACTTTCAACCTAACGCAGGTTTAACTGGAGTTGATATAGTTCCAATATTTGCTGAAAGAAATTCTTATCGAATGTCATCAGCTCACAGATTAGACATTAATTTCATTATTAAATCTAAAATCAAGGAAAAGAAAAAATATTCTTCTGAATGGCATTTAGGTGTATATAACGTCTACAATAGAGCTGCACCATTTCAAATTCAAGTAGTGCAAAATCCGGATGGCTCTTATAAATACACACAACCTGGCTTATTTGGTTTTCTTCCAACAATTGGTTACAATTTTAAGTTTTAAGTTATGAAAAATATTTCCTCTATTTTTATTTTACTGATTCTATTAACTTCTTGTAGACCAAAAAATATTGACATTAATGTTAAAGCAGCAGAATCAAAACTAGTTGTTTTCACTCATGTTATTCCTAATAATATTATGATTGTTGCTCTCACAAAATCATTTTCAGTTTTAGATGGTAATACAACAGCAGATTTTTCAAACTTGTTAATTTCTGGAGCAACTGTTCAGATGAAATTCAATGGTGAAATTTTTAATTTTTACGAATTAAATCCGGGTATTTACGTAAGTTTCGAGAAAGCTTTTCAAGTGAACGAAAATTACGAACTTTTCGCATCTTATGGCAAAGATACAATTCACTCTTATACTAATATGCTTGCTAAAATTAACTTCAATTATATTACTCCAATTATAGAAAAAAACAGTTCTGACACAAATGTATTAATCAACTATTCATTCAATGATATAAAAGGAATTGATAATTGGTACTTAATTAACGTTTATAAAAAACTGCAAAATTCTAGCTCAACAGATTTTGTAAATTACTTTAATAATGGCGCAAACGCATTAATCAAAACGATTCTAATTTCAGATAAAGAATTTGGCGACACATACGAAAGCAAAGACAAGTTGGATAACTTAAATCACAACGATAGTATCGTTGTTACTTTATCAAACATTAATGAAACTTATTTTAATTATTTACATCAAAAAAATGGAACTGGAAGTGTTTTTACTCAATTGAATATTGAGCCAATTACTTATTCGAGTAATATAATTAATGGATATGGCTTTTTTAACGCACACTTTCCACAGATTAATTACTTTGACCTTGGAAAATATTAAAAAGGATATCCAATTCCAAAACTAAATCTTGGTTTAAAAGGAGTGGTGTCAATTTTATTTAATGCATCTAAAGTCATATCTGTATGATCCTTTAAAAATTGAGTTACTTCATTATTGAAGGCTGTATGTTTTTGAAATAACCATCGTTCTCCTTCTGGTAATGCTGGATTGTGAATTGGGAATCCTAAATCTATCCTGATCACAAAATAATCAAAATCTCTTCTTAACCCAATACCTGGAGCTAAAGCAATCTCTTTAAACCAGTTACCTGAAAATTTACTACCCGGTCTATTTAAATCCGTTTTCATTGTCCAAATATTTCCACCATCCAAAAACACAGCACCTTTCCATTTTTTAGAATATTGGTATCTGTACTCTACAGAAGCTGCTAATCGAATATCTCCAATTTGAATACTAGTTCCATTTGTATCCAAATAATATTTATAAGAACCAGGACCTAGAGCACTTGCTTTCCATCCTCTAACATCATTTGATCCACCGGCATAAAAACTATAATCATAAGGTAAAGATGTTTTAGAATTTCCATATGATAAACCCGCACCAATTAACGACCTCATATTTAAACTTCTTGTTTTACCAAAAGGTACAGTATAAATAATAGTATTATCTATTCTTGAAAATTGAGCATAGGCTAAACCTCCCACTTTAAATCTTCCTAAAGAATCTTTTACTTGATACTTTTGAAATGCTGAAATAAGATTTCCTGCTAAATCAAACGCGCCTAAATAATAAAAAGAAGTTTTCCTTTTTTTAG
>CAMDMY010000088.1 GCA_945902775.1 Chryseobacterium gleum
ACCCAATGCTTAATACCCCAACAAGTTTTAGGTGTCTATAGCAGTAAGGTCCACCTCTTCCCATTCCGAACAGAGAAGTTAAGCCTACTAGCGCTGATGGTACTGCCCTTTTGAGGGTGGGAGAGTAAGTCGATGCCACTTTTATAAAACCCGTTACATGAATTTGTAACGGGTTTTTTTTGGTTTATAGTTTTCTTTTTTTAGTTGAGATGGTGTGCTGATGGTAAGCGTGTTCGCCAGCTAAAGGATGGGAGAGTAATTCCGAAGTTTCGGAAGATGCCACTTTTATAAAAACCCGTTACATGAATTTGTAACGGGTTTTTTTTGGTTTATGAGTTTTCTTTTTTTAGTTGAGAAGATGTGCTGATGGTAAGTGTGTCCGCCAACTAAAGGATGGGGGAGTAATTACGAAGTGTCGTAAGATGCCACTTTTATAAAAAACCGTTACATGAATTTATAACGGTTTTTTTTGCTTATTTTCTAAACCTTAACTTCAATCTTAATCTTAACCTCATTCTTACACTGAATCTTCTATTTATTTAAAAAAGATTTGATATCTTTATAGTATATTAACAATGGTATTATGAAAGCAAGTTTATTATTTATTTCAATATTGATATTAAGTAGCTGTGCTACTCTTTTCAATAAACAATCGTCTGTAACTCCAGTTAATGATTTAACCGAAGTAGATTCATCAGTTGTTGAAAATGTAATTGATACTATAGATTCAGAAATTGATAATATAACTTCTACTTCTAAAAGTGACTCTGTTGTTGAGTCCATAGAAATTACTACTCCAGTTATCACACCTATTGGAGACGATTCTGTTCATTTAGTTAAATATGCTACTAATTTTAAACCAAAGCAATTAAACTTAACTAATTCAATTCTTGAAAATCCTGAGTTGAATGCTTTTTTAATGAATAAAGACAAATCTATTATTAAGATAAATTCAAATTTTGAATATTTTATTACAATGATAGTTTTGAAGCAATATGAATTTCATATTACTAAATTTCATCAAGGATTTGATTTATATACCATGAAAGCCGGTAATGCTGGATTTATTGTAAGTTCGTTCGTTGAAATAAGTAAATTGCCAGTTGGAATTAAAGGTGTTAATTCTTCTTATATTTTAGAATTTCTTGCATCAAATGATAAATTGAAAAACGAACCTTCTATTGTAGAAATTGTAAATAGAATTAATAATTTGCCTAAATAATACAGAGAAAATTAGTTATTTCTTGGTGTATTTTATTTAATTCTTCTGTAGTAATTGAGTAAGGTGGATTTATAAATATTACATTTCCTAAAGGACGAATTAATAATCCTTTGGACAAGAAGAAGTTATATGCTACATCTCTAATTGAAGAAAAATAAGTATTTCCTTCACCCGTTTGTAATTCAATTGCTAGTATAGTTCCACAAAGACGTATTTCTTTGATGTTTTTATTATTTTTTATTTGTTCTTTAAATTGAGAATTTAATTCGCAAATTGTTTCTATACTTTTCCAAGTAGTTTCTTCTTCAAATAAATCTAGACTCGCACAAGCAGCAGCACATACGATCGGATTTCCTGTAAAGGAATGTCCATGTAATAATGCCTTTGATTTTTCATCTGAAAGAAATGCATTATATATTTTATCATGCGTCACAGTTAAACCTAATGGTAATACTCCTCCTGTTAAACCTTTTGAAAGACAAACAATATCAGGTACAACATCACAATGATTCATTGCAAATAATTTACCTGTTCTCCCCCAAGCTGTCATAACTTCATCGAAAATAACTAGTACATTATATTTTTGAGCTAGTTTTACTAAATCATTTAACCAGTGAATTGAATAGGTTTTCATTCCTGCAGAACCTTGAATTATTGGTTCTAGAATTATTGCTGCAAATTCATTTGTTTTGAATAAATTTTCTGCTCGAATTAATAATTCTTTTTCATTCTCAGCTGTTGGAAATTCTAATTGATCAACATTAAAAAAGAAATGTTCAAAGGGTTCATTGAAATATCCTCTTTGTCCAATGGCCATTGCTCCAAAAGTATCACCATGATAGGCTCCATCTAGTGCTAATATTCTTTTTCTAGGCTCATTTCTATTAAACCAATATTGGAAAGCCATTTTTAATGCAACTTCTACTGCTGTAGAACCATCATCTGAAAAAAAGACTTTTTTGAAATGGTTTTTAGGTAATATATTTATAATACGTTCAGCAAGTTCTACTGCTTTTGGATGTGTAGCTCCTGCAAAAATTACGTGATCAATCTTTGAAAATTGTTCACTAATAGCCTTTCCTATATGAGGATGACCGTGACCGTGAACATTAACCCACCAAGATGAATTACAATCAATGAATGTTTTTCCATCAGCGGTATATAAAGTTGTTTTCTCTGCTTTTACAATTTCTAATGGAGCATCAGCTGTTTTCATTTGAGTAAACGGATGCCAAACATATTGTTTATCTTTTTCAAGTAATTCACTCATTTTTTTAATTTTAAAGTGATATTTTCTTAGATTGATCTTTTATGAATTCACTTGTAATTTCTTCAGTTATCGGTATTCGAGCGATTAATTTTAGCTTTGTTTTACTTAAAATTATTGATTCTGTTGATTTATTTTCATCACCAACAAAAATAACACCTTCAATTTTAGCACCTCTATTTTGTAATATTTCAGCAGTAAGTAAAGTATGATTGATGCTGCCCAAATAGTGTCGTGAAACTAGGATAACAGGTAAATTCCACATAGGAATTAAATCTACAAATAGTAAACCTTCTTGATTTAATGGAACCATAATTCCTCCAGCACCTTCCAATATAAAATTACCATCAACTTCTGGTAAAACTAAATCATTCGCAGTTATTTTTATATTGTCTATTTCAGCTGCTGAATGTGGTGATAGTGGTTGTGATAATCGAAAAACTTCTGGTAACACCTGAACACTTTCTGAACACCATTTTTTTATTTTTAAAGAATCAGAATTATCAAGATCTCCAGCTTGAACAGGTTTCCAGTATGTTGCTTTTAAAGCTTCTGCCAAGATTGAACTTACTACAGTTTTTCCTATATCAGTTCCAATACCCGTTACTATGAATTTTTTCATTCTAAATATCCACTATCTTAATTGAGCTTCTAACTTCGTTTCTAATTCTTTTCTTATTTTATTCATCACATCGTCTACTTGGGTATCTTTTAGTGTTTGTTCAGAATCTTGAAATGTAAATGATACAGCGTATGATTTTTTACCTTTTCCAAGATTTTTCCCTTCGTAAACATCAAATAGCCCAACTTGTTTTAGAATTTTTTTATCACAAGATTTTGCAACTATCTCAATTTCAGAGAAAGATGTAGTACTATTTAAAAGTAATGAGAAATCACGACGTACTTCAAATGTTTTTGGTAATTCAGTGTATTTCGTTTTAGCATAATTCAATGCTTCAAGTATTTTATCCCAATCTAAATCAGCTATATAAACATCGTTTTTAATTCCAAAATGTTTTTTATAAGCTGGATTAATCCATCCAAATTCACCTACCTTTTGTTTCAAAATAGAAATTTGAACTCCATCTTGTAAAACAGAATTTTTCAAAGCTGTTTCTACTAACATGGAATCAAGACCTAATCGTTTAAATATCGAATTCACGAGTCCTTTAATTGTGAAAAAGCTTACAGTATCATTTGTAGAATTCCATTGTTCCTTGTTTTTTCTACCTGTAACAGCAATTAAAAGTCGTTTATTCTCACTATATCCTGATTCAAATTTATGATAAGTTTTTCCGAATTCTATTAATTTTAAATCTGAATTTTGTCTGTTTTGATTGTGTTGAATTACTTCCAATGTATTGTAAATCAAAGATTGACGCATAACGTCTAATTCTTGACTTAATGGATTCAACATTTTTACATTACGTTTAGAAGGTATGATTTCACCACCTAATTTATCAGTGTATTGTGAAGTTGTTAACGAATTATTTAACGTTTCCACAAATCCTTTTCCAACTAAAAATTCAGAAACTATTGATTGAACTTTTTCAAAATCAGGTTTCTTAAAGTTTCCAATAGAAGTATTTAATTTAGAAGGTAACGGAACATTGTTAAAACCAAATATCCTCAACACTTCTTCAATAACATCTGCTTCACGAGTTACATCAACTCTGTAAGCTGGGACTTCTAATTTAGCAGTACCATTGATATCAGATAGAATTTTTATATCTAAATTTTGTAAAATTTCATTTACTTGTTCTTTTGGTAATTCTACTCCAATCAATTGATTACATCTAGCATAATGAAATACGATAGAATGTTTTTCAATTTTTTTAGGATATAGATCAACGATGTCCATTCCAATTTCACCACCAGCTAATTCTTGTATCAAAAGAGCTGCTCGTTTTAAAGCGTATTCAGTCAAAGCTGGATCTACGCCTCTTTCATAACGAAAACTTGCATCTGTATTTAAACCGTGAAACTTTGCTGTTTTACGAACTGAAACAGGATTAAAATAAGCTGATTCTAAAAATACATCTTTTGTAGTTTCTTTAATACCAGATGTTAATCCACCAAATACTCCTGCAATACAAAGATTATCTTCTCCGTTTGTAATCATTAAGTTTTCAGAAGATAATGTTCTTTCAATCCCATCTAATGTTATGAATTTTTCTCCTTTTTTTGCGTTTTTAACTACAATTTTTCCGTTCAATGCTTTTACATCAAATGCATGTAACGGAGTTCCTAATTCTCTCATTACAAAATTGGTAGCATCTACAACATTGTTTATTGGAGATAAACCTACTGCTCTAAGTCTTTTTTGTAACCAAGCAGGTGATGGTTTAATTTCAACATCTGTTATCGTTGTTCCTGTATAACGTGGACAAGCCGCTTCATTTTCAATTGAAATTGCGATTTTTAAATCAGCTTTTCCTTTTTTGAAATTTTCTACTGATGGCCATTGGATTGATAAACCTTTGTTTTTATGTACATTTAAATAAGCAACTAAATCTCTAGCTACTCCAATATGTCCCATCGCATCAGCACGATTTGGTGTTAGACCAATTTCTATTTCATAATCATCTTCTAGTTCGAAATAGGTGGCAGCTTTTGTTCCTACTTCAATAGATGATTCTAATACTAAAATACCTGAGTGAGATTCTCCTAATCCTAATTCATCTTCAGCACAAAGCATTCCTTGTGATTCGACTCCTCTAATTTTGGATAATTTTATTTTGAAAGCTTCTTCTGGTTTTGGATATAAAGTACTGCCAACTTTAGCAACGATTACTTTTTGTCCTGCAGCTACATTTGGTGCTCCACATACAATTTGTAATGTTTCATCAGTTCCAACATTAACTGTTGTCACTTTTAATTTGTCAGCATCAGGGTGTTTTTCACATGTAAGTACTTCCCCTACAACCACTCCAACTAATCCACCTTTTACAGCTTCAATTTTTTCAATACTTTCTACTTCTAATCCTGTGTCAGTTAAAATATTCCCTATCTCAACAGGAGATAAATTTGTTTTAACGTATTGTTTTAACCAGTTGTATGATATTTTCATTATATTAGAATCTTAATCTTGAATTTGTCTAATGTCTAAAGTCTAAAAATCTTATATCTATTTTTAGATCAATTCTTTAATCTCACTTATAATTCTTTCAGCTAAATCATTTGCTTTTTGTTCTGTAGCACTTTCAGAATAGATACGAATAATTGGTTCTGTATTACTTTTACGTAAATGAACCCATTCTTTATCGATATAAATTTTCACACCATCGATAGTATCTACTTCGAATTCAGCATATTTTAAAGCCATTTTTGCTAAAATTGAATCAACATCAATAGATGGAGTTAATTCAATTTTATTTTTAGAAATGGTATATGTTGGGTAACTATCTCTTAACTCTGAAACTTTTATTTTTTTGTGTGCCAAGTGCGATAAAAATAAAGCAATTCCTACTAAAGAATCACGACCGTAATGTAAATCAGGATAGATTATTCCTCCATTTCCTTCTCCACCTATTACAGCATTTGTTTCTTTCATTTTTGTCACAACATTCACTTCACCTACTGCAGCTGCTGAATAAAGTAATCCTCGAGTTTCAGTTATATCTCTTAAAGCTCTAGTAGAAGATAAGTTAGAAACAGTTGCTCCTGGAGTATGGGTAAGAACGTAATCAGATACGGCCACCAAAGTGTATTCTTCTCCAAACATAGATCCATCTTCACATACTAATGCTAATCTGTCAACATCTGGATCAACTGTAATTCCAACATCAGCTCCAACTTCTTTTATTTTATCTGCTAAATCAGTTAAATGTTCTGGAAGTGGCTCTGGATTATGAGGAAAATGTCCTGTTGGATCGCAATAGATTTTTGTAATACTTTTCACCCCTAATGCTTCTAACATTGCTGGAACAAATATTCCACCTGTTGAATTAACAGCATCTACAACTACATTAAAATTAGCTGCTTCAATTGCTTTTTTATCAACTAAAGGTAGAGCTAATATTGCATCAATGTGTTTTTGTAAATATGCATCAGTGTTTGTTATTTTTCCTAAATCATCTACTTCTGCAAATGAAAAAGCTTCTTGTTCAGCTATTGACAATACTTCTTCGCCATCTTTACCTGAAATAAATTCACCTTTTTCATTTAAAAGTTTTAATGCATTCCATTGTTTTGGATTATGACTTGCAGTAAGGATAATTCCACCTTGAGCATTTTCCATTGTAACAGCAACCTCAACTGTAGGTGTTGTAGATAAACCAAGATTCACCACATCGATTCCTAAACCAATTAAAGTAGAAATCACTAAATCTGAAATCATTTGCCCTGAAATTCTAGCATCACGACCAACAACAACTTTTAATGATTTCGAAGTATTTCTATTTTTCAACCAAGTTCCATAAGCAGCAGCAAACTTAACAGCATCAATTGGTGTAAGTCCTTCGTTGACTTTCCCTCCAATTGTACCTCTTATTCCTGAAATTGATTTTATAAGTGTCATTTTGAATTTTTTTTAGTGTTTTTAAAATGAATTTAGATATTGTAAGTCTAATTTCTATTGTCTAACAATCTAAAGTCTTAACAATTAATTTTGATTGTGTTTCGCATCGTTGCTATTTGCTTCGAAATCTTTTTTTAATCCAACCATCTTCATACAAGCGATTGCACATTCAATTCCTTTGTTACCGTGTTTTCCTCCAGAACGATCAATCGATTGTTGAATATTATTATCGGTAAGCAAACAAAACGCAACAGGTGTATTGTATTGTAAATTAACATCTTTAATTCCTTGTGTAGCACCATCGCAAACAAAATCAAAGTGTTTCGTTTCTCCTTGAATAACTACTCCAATAGCAATTACACCATCTACTTCAGTGAATTCACACATGTATTGCGCTCCAAGGGGTAATTCAAATGCTCCAGGAACAAAACGAACCAAGATGTTTTCTTCTTTCACTCCGTTCTCTAAAAGTGCTTCTTTAGCACCTTTTAATAGATTCAACGTAATCGAATCATTCCATTCAGAAACAACAATGCCGATTCTAAAATCGGCACCATTTGGAACAAAGTCCTTATTGTAATCTGACAAATTGCGATTTGCAGTAGCCATAATTATTTTTCTGTTTTAGTCGCTCTCGCTATGTATTTTTTAATTGATTTTTGATTTGCGAAATCAGGATAGTTGTCTTCAATTCTTTTGTATAATTCTACAGCTGAATTAAAGTCGTTTACTTTTTCTGCACAAAAAGCTGCTTTGAAAAGGTATGTTGGAGTTGTGAAATCGTTATCTTGTTTTTCAGCCGCCTTTACATATAAAGAAGCAGCATCTTCGTATTTCCCTAATTCACTTTTACAATCTCCTTGAAGTCCAATAGCCATTACAGATACATACGTATCTTCAACATTCACACCTTCTAATTCTTTCAATGCTTGAGCAAATTGCCCTTTTGACATTAATTGACGTGCATATGAGAATTGAGCAATTTCTCCACCGATTTTACCATCGTATTTTTTGACAATTGGTTTCAATGTTTCAACTGCAGCATCTGTAGAGTCTTTGTCAGCATAGTTTAACCCTTCAAAATAGGCAGCTTTTGATTTCTCGTTTGCTGGACCCCAAATGAATTGCTTGTATGTGAAATATCCCAATGTGATAACTACTAAACCACCTACAACATAAGTAGTCAAACGAAGTTTATCATTTGATTTAAATTGCTCTTTAAGACTTGATCCTGATATATTTTCTAACATTTTCGGTATTTTAATGTTGCAAAAATAGTTTTTTTTTTCAATTGACGAATCGAAGTTATTAACAAGTTTTCCAATTTAATAAAGAGTTAATAAATATAAGTTGAAATGTGATGAAAAAAACTAGTTATGAATAGCAATTCGCTAACCTCGATTCACTACTTTTGCACTATGTATTTAAAATCTCTTCAGCTAATTAATTTTAAGAATTACGAAGAAGCAGAATTGGCTTTGTCGCCCGGAATTAATTGTTTTTCAGGCCAAAATGGTTCTGGTAAAACGAATATTTTGGATGCTTTACACTACTTAAGTATGTGCAAGTCATATTTGAATGCAATTGACCGTCAGAATATTCGTTTTGGACAACAGTTTTTCGTTATCCAAGGAAATTGGGTGAAAAATGAGCAGGAAATAAATATTCATTGTGCTGTAAAAAGTGGTGCTAAAAAAGTGTTCAAAAGAAATAAGAATGAATACGATAAATTAGCAGATCATATTGGACAATTTCCAACAGTAATGATTTCTCCTTATGATAGAGATTTAATAGTTGAAGGAAGTGAATTTAGAAGAAAATGGATGGATGGGATTATTTCTCAATTCAACCGTAAATATTTAGATGATCTTCAACGTTACCATAAAATTTTGGACCAACGAAATGCATTATTGAAAAATATGCACGAACATGGTCTGTTTGATAGAGAATCAATTGAAGTATGGAACGATCAAATGATTATTGTAGGAACTGCAATCCACACTTCTAGAAAGCAATTTTTGGAAGAGTTTATCCCAGTTTTTCAAGCAAATTATAATTTCATAGGTTTAGAAATTGAAGAGGTTCATTTAGAATATAAATCCCAACTAAATTCAACTTCTTTTTCGGACTTATTAATCCAATATCAGCAAAAGGATGCTTTTACACATCATTCAAATGCGGGTATTCATAAGGATGATTTGGTTTTTACTATTAAAGGTCATCCTGTTAAGAAATTTGGTTCACAAGGTCAACAGAAATCATTCTTAATTGCTTTAAAATTAGCACAATATGAATGGTTGAAGAAACACTTAAATGTGAATCCAGTTTTGATGCTGGACGATATTTTTGATAAGCTTGATAATCAACGTGTTCAAAAATTGATGGAATTAGTCTCTCAACAACATTTTGGACAAGTTTTAGTTACTGATACCGATCCAACACGAATTCGTTCAATTTTTAAAGAGAATGGATTTGAAAGTAAAAATTATTTAGTGAATAATGGTGAAATATTATTAACTGATGATTTAGATTTTGCGAATGTGAAAGAACCAATCATAAATCCTTTATAAAGATGAACGAAAATAAAAGATCCTCTAATCAGGCGACAGTAGGTGAGTTAATTGAAAAATTAATGAAAGCATATCGTTTGGATGGCAAGTTGAAAGAAATGGATGTTCTTCAGGCTTGGGGAGAAATGATGGGAATTGCTGTAGCGAATCGCACTAAAAATATTCAAATAAAAAATAAAACGTTATTCCTAACTATGGATTCTGCTGTAATGCGTGATGAATTAAGTTTTGGTAAAACGGTTATCATTGAACGAGTGAATCAAAAGGCTGGTTTTGAAATGATTAACGATGTGTTTTTTGGGTAACAACTTATAAATCAATACGATGATCGGGAGGAAGTGCTGTCGGTATTTTTGATACTCTGTCGTGAAGAACTATTGAACCTGTAACCCCTACATTCATTGAGGAGTTTCCTGGAAGTTTAATCACAAAATGACATTTCTCTAAAACTTCAGGCGGTAATCCTTGATCTTCCGAACCAAGTAAATAAATCGCTCTTTGTGGGTGTTCAAATTCGCTTAATAAAGTAGCTTTATCATCTATTTCGACTCCAATTAAACGACAGTTGTAAGGAATGTTATTAAGTAAATCTTCAAATGTAACGTAATGGAAAAGCGGAATTCTCGACCAAGCATTTAATACATCGGAAGTTTGTTTTTTATACCGTTTTTCAACAGTGAATATGTAAGCAGCACCTAAAATATAGGCTGATCTCCAAAGTGTTCCAATATTATGTTCTGTTTTCCCTCTGTAAACACCAATTGCTGCGTATCCTCCTGTTTTTGACGTATTCATACAGTAAAGATAGTTGATTTTCTGGTTGAAATTATTTTGAGGTGCTGGTATTAAATTTCTATTGAAATCCTGTATGGTTAAAAAAGTAATTCTCTGTTTTTTTTTGTATAATTTCCATTTTATTCCAATTATCTTTTGACCAATTTTATTTCATTTTCATAATTATCAAGATTTATTTATCTCCTATTAAACTATCAATATAAATGTGAGAATTGAATTGGAATGTGGCTTCAGCCCATTCAAATATGATGTTCCCATACAAATCGGCTTTAGCCAAAACCTATAAATACTGAATTAAAACTAGAGAATGCTATCCTTAAAATGATAGTACCTATTATTTTGGCTAAAGCCGATTCATTTGATTTTTTTTATTACCTCCAGCTAAAGCTTGAGGCATTTTAAATAAAGGATCAATACCAAAAGTTTGGGACTAATTTTTGGTATTGTATTCTTGAACCAAATAGACATGTATTTGCGAAGCACTAATATGAATTTGGTCTTTCTAACGAATTAGCTGTAAATTTTTCCGTAATCGCGTTTCGCTTTTTCAGCGAAAGAGAGCGTGAAGGAAAGTATTTACGTGCGGTTTCACTTCACTAGTAATGTTTGTTGATTTTATATAAACTAAATGAAGTGAAAAATTCCTCAGAAAGAACCTTGATTTTTGCTTACTTTTTATCAAGAAAAAGTAAGATTCTGTGTTAATATCCAAGAAAAATATTATTTTTTTTTACCTTTGTTTTAGAAAACGGCTTCGAGCTAGTTTGTAAGAGTGTCAGTTACTTGTAGCTGCACTCTTTTCTTTTCTTCATAATCTTGCTCATAATTAGTGTCATTTTTATACATTATGTAAATTAATTCTAAAATTTTCCTCTGTACAGCAATTAATCCTTTCATTTTTACACCACTTCTAGCTGTAATTCTTGCAAATAAATCTTTATGAGTGTTAGATGATTTAATGGCGCTCAAAGAAGGGAAATGCATTGCTTTTCTTAGAAATCGATTGCCTTTTTTCGAAATTCTTGGTTTACCTTTTATTGAAGTTCCAGATTGCTTTTCTTTAATATCAAAACCGGCATAACTAACTAGTTGTTTTTTATTTTTAATTAACTCAAAACCATTAGTTTCAGCTAAAACGATAACAGCTGTTAATTGTCCTACACCTGGAATAGTACAGATTTTCTCAACGACTTGTTTTACATTTTCGTTCGAGTCTATACATTTTTGAATGTCAAATTTTATTTCAACTTCTTGCTTATTCAATAACTTCAATCTTTCTTTTAATCTTTTTAAACTTTTTCTATTTGGTTCAATTTCAGATTCTTCAGCATGAATTTGATTCTTAACAATGACTCTTTCAGCAACAATTTGGTCTCGTTCTCGAGTGAATTGTTGAAGTGTTTTGTACAATTTGTTTGGCTTTTTCCAGTTGTCTAATTTACGTTCTAAACCAAAACGTGCTATTGCTTGTGAACATGATTTATCTGTTATTGTTTTTGTTTCTAAAGTCCTAATAAAATTGCTGATTTTATTAGGTAAAACAATACTCAAATCAATTTTTTTATCCGCTAAAAAATAGGCGAATTTTTGATGATAAACACCTGTAGCTTCCATGACAACTTGTAGTTTAACAGACTTGTCAGTTTCCTTTATTAACCATTTTAATAAGGCAACAAAACCCGTTTCACTATTTCGGAATACACGATATGAATACAATTCGACAGAAAGATCCTCATCAATTCTTCCTAATGTAACAACTAACTCTTTTTGAGCTATATCAACACCTAAAACTTGCTTTAAAATTTTCATAATAAATATGTTTAAATTTAAAAGTGAATTATTTCTCGTCGTTTTTTCTCCTATTGGATATTCAGGATACTACCTTTAAAATTTGGTAGTTCCTTACATTCTGTTCAAACTCTAAGAAATAAAAAAGAATGAGG
>CAMDMY010000089.1 GCA_945902775.1 Chryseobacterium gleum
TTGATAATTATGAAAATGAAATAAAATTGGTCAAAAGATAATTGTAATAAAATGGAAATTATACAATAAAAAAAACAGAGAATTACTTTTTTATCCATATATGTTTTCAATTGTAATTTAATACCAGCAACCTCAAAATAATTTTAACCCTTTAATCCCTTTGAAGAAATATTGAATAATATTAATTGTGGAGACGTATTATTATACGTCTCTTGATATTTAATATCGGCCTATCACCAATAATTTTGTATCTTTGCATTTCATTTCAAAATAAATGAAATTTGTAAATCAATTTCTGATTTACGTTAACAAATAAACAGTATGGCTTCAGATAATTTCGTTGATTATGTAAAAATTCATTGTAAATCTGGTAACGGAGGCGGTGGTTCTACACATTTTAGACGTGAAAAATATATTCCTCAAGGTGGTCCTGATGGAGGAAATGGTGGTCGTGGAGGTCATATTATTGTGAGAGGAAATAGCCAATTATGGACGCTTCTTCATTTAAAATTCAATAAACATTCAAAAGCTGGACATGGAGGTCATGGTTCTGGTAATTTGAAAACGGGTGGACAAGGAGAAGACAAATACATCGAAGTTCCAATAGGGACTTTAGCTAGAGATATAGAAACGGGAGAAATCTTATTCGAGATTTCTAAAGAAGGGGAAGAAAGAATACTTGTTCCTGGAGGTAGAGGTGGTCTAGGTAATAATCAATTTAAATCCTCGACTTTTCAAACACCTCGTTATGCACAACCAGGAGAACCTGGACAAGAAGGTTGGAAAATTCTAGAGTTAAAGGTATTAGCAGATGTTGGTTTGGTAGGTTTTCCTAATGCTGGAAAAAGTACACTTCTTTCAGTTTTATCAACTGCAAAACCTGAAATTGGAGATTATGCCTTTACTACTTTACGCCCTAATTTAGGTATCGTAAAATACAGAGATTATCGATCATTCATTATGGCTGATATACCTGGAATAATTGAAGGCGCACATCTTGGTAAAGGTTTGGGATTGAGGTTCTTAAGGCACATAGAACGTAATTCCGTTTTACTTTTCATGATTGCTGCAGATAGTCCTGATATTCATGCTGAATACAAAATTTTATTAAACGAATTAAAACAGTACAATCCTGAATTATTGCACAAAGATCGTTTATTAGCTATCTCAAAATCAGATATGTTAGACGACGAATTAAAAGCTGAAATAGCACAAGATTTACCCGCAATTCCTTATATCTTTATTTCAAGTATTGCCCAACAAAACCTATCCGAATTAAAAGATATGATTTGGACAAATTTGAACAATGGATAACTTCTTAGAGAAGATTGATCAATCGATAGTACTTACCATTAATGGTTGGCATACTCCTTTTTTAGATGAAATAATGTGGATTATTTCATCTAAATTAGTTTGGATTCCTTTTTATCTCTTTTTAATTTATTTAGCAGCTAAAAAAAACACGTTTAAACAAACTGTATTTTTCACCTTATTAGCTATACTAAGTGTTGTGCTATCTGATTTAATATCAACCAATTGCTTTAAAGAGGTGTTTCTTAGGTACAGACCTTCACACAATTTATTGCTTACTGAAAAACTACATTTCTATGAAAGCAAACCTGGAGAATTTTACAGAGGTGGCCAATATGGATTTATTTCTTCACATGCCGCTAACTTTTTTGCTATCGCTGTTTTTGTAGGTTACTCATTGAAAGCATTTTATCCCAAACTTTTAACAACATTAATTATAATAGCGACAATTGTTTGTTTTAGCCGAATCTATCTAGGCGTTCATTATCTATCTGATGTATTTGTTGGAGGATTAGTTGGAACAACCATCGCTTTATTATTATCTAAACTTATATTCTCACGTTTTCGAGAAAATTCAAATTTAAAATGATTACTGTTCTCTATATATTTATAGGTGGTGGTTTGGGAAGCTTAGCCCGTTATGGAGTTTCAAAAACAATAGAAAACTTTACAACTTCTACTTTACCGATAGCTACATTCATCTCAAACACAATTGCTTGCTTAATCTTAGCTTTAATTGCGTATTTATTTCAAAATAAGTTAAATCAACCTTCTTGGGTAAGTCCTTTCTTATTAATAGGATTTTGCGGAGGCTTTAGTACATTTAGCACATTTAGCAACGAAACAGTTCAATTAATTATTAATGGACAATGGATTACAGCACTATTGAACGTACTAATTTCAGTCATCACTGCATTTGGAATTATCTATTGGCTTCGCTTTAAAATAAATTAAGCAACAGGAATAACCTCATGTATTTTATCAATCAATCCTTTTCTTTTAGAAATGATTTTTGTTAAATCCATTTTTTGAATGATTCCTTTGGTTTTAAAATCAACAAAATTTCTTGAATATAAATATGCTATTAAACCACAAGTAGGAATTACAAAAAGATAATACGCAAATCCTACTAAATAACTCGGATAAACATAAGCATGAATCAAGAAAATAAAAGGAATATTCAATATTCCCATCGAAGCTTTACCTAATAACATTTTAACTGAACCCCAAAATACTCGTCTACGAAATGTTTTTTCAGTAAATCTTTTAATTAGAATATAAGGTAAATAACAATGGATCAAACCAATAATAGTAAAAGGCCACATCAACGATAAAAATAAAATCTCTTTAATTCTTGTTCCTTTATTAGTTTGAAAATCAAAAATATAACGTTCTTTTAACTTAAAACGTTTTAATAATTTAAAGTAATCTTCCAATTCAGATTTTAATGAAACCAATTCAGGTGTATTTTCTAAATCCTTCTCATTCATCCAATTTGCAAGCTTTTGAGAATACCTCCATTTCGTCTTCAATGGTAAAGCTGGATCATAATTTTCAGCATTCATTCCTTTTCTTGTCAATTGCATAATATTTTCATGAAAAGGTGCCCAATTTTTATCTTCAACATGCGTGATTTCCTCTTTCATTTTAGATTCAATCAGCTTTGTTAAATCAGTTATAACTTTATTCGGATTCTCTTCAAAAGCTTCTTTATAGTCATTTAAACAAATTTTATCAGAAGTTGAAATTAAAATGTCACTTCGCAGATAATTAGGGTCAGTATAATTACAGCCAACAGCAGCTAAATATACTTTCTTTTTCCAATTCATTTCTTCAAGGGCAATAAATCCAATTCGAACAGCTCCTTTTTTAACAGGTTTTAGACGACGTATAAACACATCATCTGTAAATCCCTCACCGAAGATTAAAAGATTCCTTCCAAATTTTAAAATTTTAGAACAATCTTTAAAAACTTCTTCGTTTTTCCCTTTTGTATCATCCCCATCATGTTGTCTATAAATTGGCAGCATATGAGAAGCCCAAAGAATTGGTTTTAAGGCTGGCTTAAAAATATCCGATCGTGTCATAAAAAAAACAATTGGATTTCTAAAAGAAGCGACCAATAAGGGATCCATAAACGAAGCCGAATGATTACTTACATAGATAGTTCGTCCTAAAAAACTTTTAGGTGAATTATGAATAGCTCTTCTACGAAAGTATAAACGCGTTGATAATCGTAAAGAAAGGAATAAGAATAAATAGAAAATTCGCATAATAGATTCTAGACGTTAGACAAGAGACAATAGACAATAGACAATAGACATTAGATACTAGACATTGGATAGTATAATATTTAAGATTTTAAGAATCAAGACCATAAGACTCATCTGTCTTGTAGTCTTGAATCTTTATATCTTTTATCTATACTTCCTTAAAAAGTTTTAATTAACCTAAAAATGGATATCTATAATCTGTTGGGGTAACAAACGTTTCTTTTATTGTTCTGGCAGAAACCCAACGTAATAAATTCATAGAAGCTCCGGCTTTATCATTTGTACCAGAACCTCTAGCACCTCCAAAAGGTTGTTGTCCTACAACAGCACCTGTTGGTTTATCATTGATATAGAAGTTACCAGCTGCATTTTCTAATTTTTTGATAGCTAAATTAATAGCATAACGATCGTTAGAAATAATAGCTCCTGTTAAAGCATAATCAGAAGTTTGATCTAAAATTTCCATTGTTTCTTCATATTTATCAGCTTCATAAACGAAAATAGTTAAAACTGGTCCGAAAATTTCTTCGCACATTGTTTTAAATTTAATATTTGTTGTAACTGCAACAGTCGGCTGAATAAAGTAACCTACTGATTTATCATATGTTCCACCTGCGATAATTTCTACATCTGATTGCGTTTTAATAAAATCAATGTATCCTGCAATTTTATCAAATGCTTTTTCGTCAATCACTGCATTTACGAAATTCGAAGGATCTTCAGTTGTTCCAATTTTGAAAGAATTCACTTGATCAACTAAAATTCGTTTTACTTCTGGCCAAATATTAGAAGGGATATAAGCTCTAGAAGCAGCTGAACATTTTTGTCCTTGGTATTCAAAAGCACCTCTAGATAAAGCTGTAGCAACTTCAGAAGGTGTAGCAGATTTATGAGCAATCACGAAATCTTTCCCTCCAGTTTCCCCTACAATTCTAGGATAACTTCTATAATTTTCTAAATTATTTCCAATTTCTTTCCATAAATGACGGAAAACCCCCGTTGAACCTGTAAAATGTAAGCCAGCAAATTGTTTGTGTTTGAATATAATATCTCCCGCAACTGGTCCGTCAACCGTAATTAAATTAATAACTCCATCAGGTAAACCTGCCGCTTTAAACAATTCAACAATCACCTGAGCTGAATATATTTGAGCATCAGAAGGTTTCCAAACGACAACATTCCCCATTAAAGCTGGAGCAGCACATAAATTACCTGCAATTGCAGTGAAATTAAATGGCGTTAATGCAAAAACAAATCCTTCTAATGGTCTATATTCCAAACGATTCCACATTCCTGGTAGAGAATCTGGTTGTTCTTTATAAATTTGAGTTAAATATTGTACGTTGAATCTTAAAAAGTCGATAAACTCACATGAAGCATCAATTTCAGCTTGAAAAACATTTTTAGATTGACCTAACATGGTAGCTGCATTCATTTTTGCTCTAAATGGTCCAGCTAATAAATCAGCAGCTTTTAAAAATATGGCTGCTCTTTGATTCCAATCTAGATTAGCCCATTGTTCTCTTGCTGCTAAAGCTGCTTCAATTGCTTGTTCAACATGTTTAGCTTCACCGTAATTGAAATGACCTAATACCTTTGAATGATCATGAGGAGGTGTAATTTTTCTTTTATCATCTGTACGAACCTCTTTTCCTCCAATGTACATTGGCACATCAATAGGAGCTTGGTTATACATTTCTTTATATTTTGCTAATAATTCTTCTCTTTCCGGAGAACCCGGAGCATACCCTTTTACAGGTTCATTAATAGCAGTAGGGACTTTAAAAATTGCGTTTGACATAATCAATTATTTTTTTTGTAAATGTAAGGATTGTAGTTTATCTCACAATAAGAAATTGGTTTAAATTATCACAAAAAGAAAATATTTTTGTAGCAGGAAAAATAAAAAAACATACAATAATTGAATCTATTTATTTTGTATATTTGAATTCAGTATTTATAAAAAATAATAATGAAAAAAATATTTATCTTTTCAATTCTCGCTATAAGCTATTTAACTTCTTGTAATAAAGCTCATTATTGTACCTGCACAATTAATGGTACTGTGGATACAGAAACTTATACACTTTATAATACTAAAAGAAAAGCTAAAAAGAATTGCAACAAAACGACAAATTCTGAGAGAACTTGCTATTTAGAAGCTTATTAAAATAGTCATCCACTAAAAAAGGCTTCGAAATTCGAAGCCTTTTTTAGTATCTCAATTTTTCAATTAAGCCATTTTTTCTTGAATACCTTTATCCAAAGCATCTAAAAATTCTTCAGTATAAACATAGTGTTCTCCATGATTCACTTTGTTTCCATGAACACATACAGCTAAATCTTTTGTCATTATGCCTTTCTCAACTGTTTCAACACAAACTTCTTCAAGTTTAAGGCAGAAATCAATTAATTCTTGGTTGTTATCTAATTTACCTCTAAAAGCTAAACCTCTTGTCCATGCAAAAATTGAAGCAATAGGGTTTGTTGACGTTTTTCTACCTGCTTGGTGTTCTCTGTAATGTCTTGTAACAGTTCCGTGTGCAGCCTCAGCTTCCATAATTTCTCCATCAGGAGTAACTAAAACAGATGTCATTAAACCTAATGAACCAAATCCTTGAGCTACTGTATCAGACTGAACATCACCATCATAGTTTTTACAAGCCCAAACAAAATTTCCATTCCATTTTAAAGCAGAAGCAACCATGTCGTCAATTAATCGATGCTCATAAGTAATTCCAGCTTCTTCATAAAGAGCCTTGTATTCAGCATCATAAATTTCTTGAAAAATATCTTTAAAGAATCCATCGTATTTCTTTAAAATCGTATTTTTAGTAGATAAGTATAAAGGCCATTTTTTACTCAAAGCCATATTGAAACATGACTTAGCAAAACCACGAATAGATTCTTCTGTATTGTACATAGCCATTCCAACACCGTCTCCTTTGAAATTGAAAACATCAAACGATTGAACTTCTCCACCATCCTCAGGTGTAAAAGTCATCGTTAATTTTCCTTTCCCTCTAAAAACAGCATCCGTTGCTTTGTATTGATCTCCGAAAGCATGACGTCCAACAATAATTGGTGCAGTCCAATTTGTTACCAAACGAGGAACATTTTGACAAACAATAGGTTCACGAAAAACAGTACCATCTAAAATATTACGAATAGTACCATTTGGTGATTTCCACATTGATTTCAAATTAAATTCTTTTACTCTATCCTCATCTGGAGTAATTGTAGCACATTTGATACCTACTTTATATTTTTTAATTGCTTCAGATGCATCAATAGTAATTTGGTCATTAGTAGCATCACGAGATTCGATTCCTAAATCATAGTATTTAATGTCTAAATCGATATAAGGTAAAACCAATTTATCTTTAATAAACTTCCAAATGATGCGTGTCATTTCGTCACCATCCAACTCCACAATAGGATTTGCTACTTTAATTTTTGACATAAGATTAATTTTAAAATTCGTTGTTTACAAATATAGATAAAAGAATTATGAAAGATAAAAGACTTTTAAATAAAAGACGCAAGACTTATAAAATTGAATGTGAAAAATCACGAATTCCAAATTTCCCAAGCCTTTAATGCTTGTTGATGCAGCATTGACTCTCCATTTAAAGTAGTTGCTCCAAATTCTTTTGATTTTCTTAAAAATACTGTTTGCATTGGATTATAAATTAAATCAACAACTAAATGATCTTGAGATAAATATTCAAAAGGAAATGGAATGCAATCTTCTATATTTGGAAAAGTCCCTACGGGAGTACAATTTACAATCACTTTACATGCTCTAAGCATATGTTCATTGATTTCATCATACCCAAATTGATTTTCTTTTTCAGGATTTCTAGAAATGAAAATCACATCGATTCCAAGCGATTTAAATACATATTCAACTGCTTTTGAAGCTCCCCCATTTCCAATAATTAAAGCTCTTTCGTGTAAATTAGTTAGAAAAGGTTTTATAGATTGGTGAAATCCAAAAGCATCTGTATTATGACCTATTTTCAAACCATCCTTAAATTGAACAACATTTACTGCTCCTATTTTTAAAGCTTCATCAGAAAGTTTATCTAAATAAGTTACTATTTCTTGTTTATAAGGTATTGTTACATTCAACCCTTTTAAATTTTCGTCGTTTAGTATTTCAGATACATATTCAATTGAGGGAATTTCAAAATTTACATATTCACCTTCAACATTGTTTTTTTGAAACAGATCGGAAAAAAAGGTTTTAGAAAATGAATGGGATAACGATTTTCCTAGTAATCCAAATTTAAGCATTTTTAGCACCAAATTTAGATTTTAAGATACTCAGTAACATCGGAACTACAGAAATAAAAATGATTCCCAAACAAACTAAATCAATATGTTTGCGAATCCATTCAACCTCACCTAGCATATATCCTGCAAGAGTTAAGCTGAAGATCCATAAAAAACCACCAAGAATATCGAACGATAAAAACTTTCTATAATCCATTTTTCCAACACCAGCAGCAAATGGTGCAAACGTTCTAACAAAAGGAACGAATCGTGCCATAATTATAGCCTTTACTCCATTTTTATTGAAAAATTCTTCTGTCTTTTCTAAATGTTGAACTTTAACTATTGGTCGTCCTCTGAATTTAATGTTAAATATTTTAAGTCCAATAGTTCTTCCAATCCAATAATTACAATTATCTCCTAAAACAGCAGCTAAAAATAATAATCCCAATAAAGCCGATAAATTTAAATCACCAGAAGCGGCAAATAATCCAGCTGTAAACAACAATGAATCACCAGGTAAGAATGGCATTGCTACTAATCCTGTTTCAATAAAAATGACAAGAAACAAAATAACATAAATTGCTGTACCGTAATTTGCAAAAATCCATTCAAAATCCAAATGTAAAATGTGTTGAAATAATTCAATCATAAAATCAATAATTAATAAGTTTCTAAAGTGTTATCTATATTTTCAATCCAAGCTAAAATACCTCCTTCTACTACATATAAATTTGAATATCCTTTTTCACACTCTAAATAATTAGCAACGACTTCTGCTCTTCTACCAGATTTACAAAGAAAAACAAGTTTCTTCTCATGAGATAATTGCACATCAGAATTAGTAATCTCATTCATAGGAATATGCAATGAAGGAATTGAGCAAATATCTCTTTCATACGCTTCTCTTATATCAATAATTAACAAATTAGGATTATCAATAATTTGATTAAGTTCAGTAACAGAAATAAAATTCATTATTAACTTTTTTACAAATATAGATAGAAACAATTAAAATCGTACATAGAACCCTTACCAAAATAAAGGTAGAAAATTGTATATTTGCTTTAAATAAAACAAAGTATAATTAAGAAATGTTAGAGAACATAGATATAAAAGAGAATTGGTACGCAATTTATACTATGCCTAGAGCAGAAAAAAAAGTTTTTGATCGTTTAATTGAAAATGGTACGACTTGTTATTTACCATTAATTACAACTATTAGAATTTGGAGTGATCGAAAGAAAAAAGTAACTTCTCCATTAATTTCATCATACGTCTTTGTTAAAATAGAAGAATCAAAATTAATTACACTCTATCAAATTCAAGGTGTTACAGGTGTTTTAAAATATCTAAAAAAACCTGCTATAATTAGAGAAGCTGAAATTGAAAATTTAAAAATTTTATTATCAGATGCAGATAATTTTTCGATTTTAGATAACCCTGTATTTGAAAAAGGTGCAACTGTAAGAGTTACAAAAGGACCATTTCAAGGTTTAATTGCTCAATTCTATGAGAACAAAGGTAAACATAGAGTAATAGTAACAATAGATAGTATAACTAAAGGTTTTGAAGTAAATGTCCCTTCATCTTTTTTAGAAAGAATATAAAATCAGTTAATTAAAAGTAGCTTTTAAACTCATATCCAAGCTATTAAAACTATGAGTTAAAGCTCCAACTGAAATAAAATCTACACCTGTCTCAGCAAATTCACGAATAGTATCAATCGTAATACCTCCTGAAGCTTCTGTTTCGTAAATAGCAGGGATTGTAGGTAAGACAGCTTTAATTCTTTCGGGAGTGAAATTATCAAGCATAATACGATCTACATTACCGAATTCTAAAACTTGTTTTAATTCATCTTCATCTCGAACTTCCACTTCAATTTTTAATTTTTTACCAGTAGATTTTAAATACTCATTTGTTCTCTGTATTGCTTGGGGAATACCTCCTGCATAATCTATGTGATTATCTTTTAACATAATCATATCATATAAAGCAAAACGATGATTATGACCACCTCCAATACGCACAGCCCATTTTTCCATAAAACGAATACCGGGAGTGGTTTTTCTTGTATCTAATAATTTCGTAGAACAACCTTCTAAAAGTTTAACAATCTTATTTGTTTGAGTAGCAATACCACTCATCCGTTGCATAAAATTAAGAACCAATCTTTCAGTAGCTAAAATAGACCTAGAACTTCCTTTCACTTCTAGAGCGATATCACCTACTTTAACAATACTACCATCTTTAATTAAAATAGTAACCTCTAGTTTTGGATCAAAACGATGAAAAATCCTTTCTGCTAATTCAACACCCGCAATAATACCATTATCTTTGATAATCAATTTTGCATTACCAATAGCATCAACCGGAACACAAGACAAAGAAGAATGATCACCATCACCAATATCTTCACGAAGTGCGTTGTCTATAATTTCATCGATCATAACAAGAAATATTTATACTATAAAGGTATTAAATCTTTTTTAAATAAATTGAAGAATGAGATTGAGGTTGAAGTTGAGATTGAAGTTTAGAAAGCGGACAACTATTACAATACAACTTCTCAACTAAAAAAAAGAAAACTCATAAACAAACAAAAGAGGCTACTCAATTTTAATTTGAGACAGCCTCTTTTGTTTTTAAAGCAATCGTTTATTATTTCTTAGAAATCTTATTTAAAATTTGTTCTCCATTTTTAGTATATATTTTCATTAAATAGATACCATTATTTAAGTCATTTAGATTTAAAGTTTCTGTCAAATTGTTGGATGATATTTCTTTTTCAACTTGACCATTTAAATTAATGATTTCGATTTTTTCAACTTGTGAAACATTGTTAACTGTAATTTCTGATGAAAATGGGTTAGGGTAAATTTTAAATAAATTTAATTCATTTTCGTTAACACCTAAATTCGTTCCAGATTGGTATTCACCATATGATTGTGTACCCTGAACAGAATTATTAAAAGTAGTAACAGAAGCTAATTGTAAATGAACATTAGCCAAATACCATGCATATGCAGTAACTGAATAAGTAATTGTTCCTAAACTATAAACATCCGTATAATTTTGAATAGTTTTAACTCTAGCTACATTTGTATAGGTTCCATTTGGTGTTGTTAATGTTCCGTATCCATCACATGAAACAGAACTACTTCCACTTCTTACAAAATTATAACCACTTGAAACAAATGTTGCTGAAAAAGCATCCGTAAAATTCATTGAAGTGTTAATTGGAAATTGAATCAGTTTTTGGGCATCGCTGAATGTAATTACAGTAGAACCTACCATTTGTCCATATACAGATTGACCGCTCGAATTATATTGGCAATATACATATGACTGATTGGCAGCATTCATAGTAATATTACTAGAAGGAAAATTTGAATTAGCTGCCTCAAATGTTGTTGAATATGTTGTTCCAATTCCCATTGAACTTAAATCCCAAACTACATTGTTTCCTGATGGTCCTGGATCAACATAATTAGAAGAATGCATAGTGAAAGTTTCACCAATACTTGGGTTTAAATCTGTAGATTGAATTAGAGGTTGAGAAAAAACACCTGAGAAAAGTGCTAAAGATGATAATGTTAAATAAAATTGTTTCATATATTTATTTGGTTAAAAATTTTTACAAATATATTGATACTTTTAAATGTAAATGTACTTTTTAAAAATTAACCTAAGTTCAATTGATAATATCTTGATTGTCAGTTAAATATGGTAAAAAATAAATGAAATACATCTAACATCTTTAAAACACTAACAATAAATTATTTAAACTAAAACTATGTATTTCACTTAAGTATGAAACTACGTAAATTTTATATTAAACTGATGAATTTTGTTAAGAATTTAAAAATCAATCCAAGGTCATTTTACTTGGAAATTCTCCAAAGAAAAAAACAATAATAGCACATAGTGAGGTGATCACTATTTTGATTATATTTAATAGTGGTTAACGCCGAACAAAAACTATAAACCAAAAAAAAAACCGTTACAAATTCATGTAACGGGTTTTATAAAAGTGGCATCTTCCGAAACTTCGGAATTACTCTCCCATCCTTTAGTTGGCGGACACGCTTACCATCAGCACACCATCTCAACTAAAAAAAGAAAACTATAAACCAAAAAAAACCCGTTACAAATTCATGTAACGGGTTTTTATAAAAGTGGCATCGACTTACTCTCCCACCCTCAAAAGGGCAGTACCATCAGCGCTAGTAGGCTTAACTTCTCTGTTCGGAATGGGAAGAGGTGGACCTTACTGC
>CAMDMY010000090.1 GCA_945902775.1 Chryseobacterium gleum
CGGCAACTTTAAAAAAGTGAAACCATATTTTTTTGTATTTAAAAAGTAAAATCCTCCAATTAATTGGTGCTCATCTTTATAAATCCCTATCAAGGTTAAAGCATCGCCATAAACAGATAACCATTTTTTACTAGCAAAAACGCCAATAAAAGGCTCTGCTTTTTCACAAAACAACTCAATGTTATTTATTTGCTTTAATATCACGCTCTTTTACTTTTCATCAACTGACTATAAACGTCAATCATCTGTTGAATATTATCTTCCCAATTATATAATCGCAAAGCTCTATTTCTTGCATTTTCTGCTTTTTTTTGTGCCTGAATAGGATTATCAATAATCTCCATCATCGCATCAACAGCTTCGCTTACAGATTTAACTGAAACTAAACGACCACATTCATTATCCGACCCTAAAACTTCTTTAAACCCAGCCACATTGCTTGCTATTACGAACGTTTTAGATGCCATTGCCTCTACCAAAGAAACCCCAAAACTTTCGCTATCTAAAATAGATAAGCAGATAAAAATATCTAGTTTTTTGTGATATTCTGATATTTCATCGTGTGCGATACGACCTGTAAAAATAACACTTTCAGAAATCCCTAACTCCTTTACTAACTGCATATAAGCGTCTTTTTCGCTTCCACTACCAACTAAATGTAATACTAGCTTTTTAAGAGTATATTTTTTACATAATTCATTAAAAGCATAAATTAAAATATCAATTCCGTACTTTGATTCTAAAGATTTTATGTTACCAATATGTATTTCATCATTACTTTTAAAAGGTAATTCGTTAGATAATCTATTAAATTTATTTACATCAATACCAAAAGGAATAACATCAATTGATTTATTAGTATATAAAGCAGCTTCATCTTTCATGCAATTACTTGTAGAACAAATAACATTAGCCTTTGAAAGTGCATATTTTAAAAGTTGACGGTAAATAATATTTTGCTTAGGAAAATCAAAAATATCAGATCCCCAAACTGAAATGATTAATGGTTTAAATGAAGATAGTGCTCCAATTAGACCATAGCTAGTGGCATAATGGGCGTGTAAAATATCTGGATTAAATTTTTTTACTTGCTTTTTTAGTAGAGAGATGTGTTTAAAATAATTAACTTTCTCGATAAGGCCGGTACCTGATAATACTGTATCGGGTTCATATAACATCTCAATGTTTTCAATATTTTGATACCATTGATAGGGTGCTTTATTAAATGAAAATAAGCCAATACTAATACCTCTTTTAGCTAAGCTAATTGCCCACTTTTCTGTGTGCTCAGAATTTGTATCAGAAAGTAAAAGAATTTTCAATGCGTTTTCCACAAGTTAAAATTAGCAAGTTAAATTAAACAAAAAACATATAACTAAGACCTTTATAAACATTAAATGTTTAATGATTTTTTGAATAAAACACATGAAAGTCAAACTGAACTATTTTTATTATATTTACAACAATTGAAAACTTATAAAATAGCCTACATAACTGAAACCTCACCAGATGACAAGCATGCTTGGTCTGGAACAGCACACTATGCTTACACTTCTTTAAAAAAACAAGGACATTCTGTATTTGCTCTGGGACCAAAATATCCAAAATTTGTAAATTTTATATGTAAAGTAATCAATCAATTTACGCTGCTTTTTTTAAGAAAACGTTTTGACTACCGCCATTCAATCATATATTCAAAAGCATTTGGTAGGTTATTTTCAAAAGAATTACGGAAATTAAACTACGATATAATTATAATTTGTGGTGGTACAGAGTACTGCGCATATATAGAATCAGATAAACCACTATTTATTATTGTAGACAGAACTATACAAGGCGCAATAAATTACCATCCAGTTTTAAGTAATTTATTGAATTTTTCGGAGCGAGAAAGTATTTATACTGATAAAAAAGCCATGTTCAAATCTACAAAAACTTTTTTTTCTTCGCAATGGGCAGCTGAACATGCAAAAACTTTTTATCAATTACCTGGCAATAAAATTAGTGTCTTGCCTTTTGGTGCAAATTTAGATCGAATACCCAGCAGAGAAACTGCTCTAAAACCAAAGGATACTTCGATTTGGAATCTATTCTTGATTGGAACATCGTGGAAAAATAAAGGTGTTGATATAGCTCTTAACGCTTTGCAGCATCTGTTAAAAAACAATATAAAAGCACACCTGACAATAGTGGGTTGCACAGCACCTCATGAATTAAAAAATGAGAATATCACAATTATTCCATTTATAGATAAAAATTCAGAAAATGGAATTAAAGAACTGTGGCAACTTTTTTTCAGTCACCATTTTTTTATTTTACCAACGCGGTTTGATTGTACACCAATTGTTTTTTGTGAAGCCAGTGCATTTGGTTTACCAATATTATCAAGTGATACAGGAGGAGTGAGAGGGCATGTAAAAGAAGGCGAAAACGGTTTTTTAATCCCATTTGATGATCAGGGAAGACAGTATGCTGAAAAAATCATGTCAATTATTGCAACTAAGGTATCGTATTTGAATTTATGCTTAACGACACGAAACTGTTTTGAAGAAGAATTAAACTGGGAAATATGGGCTGAAAAATTTACCAATGAAATTACCAAATCTATTCCTTAAAATTTCTGACAATACATTTAACTAGAAGTTTAATACTGCTTCCTTTATATAAGTGTTTTAGGTCAGATTTAAAATAATACCAAAAAGCTTTTAAACCCAAGTTTGTTATACCACAGGTATCGAACCATTGCTTACCCAATATAGATTTAAATATTGACTCATTGATGAGTTGCATTTTTTTATTTTGGAGTAATAAACTATTTAACCAAAATTCTGCATTCTTAAGATCTTCAAAAGACTTTAATAATTGAGAACTCCCTATTTTACAATGAATACTTAAATCTTTTTCTGAAAAAGAAAAACCCGCTCGCTTCAAAATATGTTCTCGAATTGCATTAGCTGAATTTATTTGCTCACTATTATGAATTTGAGTCACTTGTCCATCATGAACCCTATACTTAAATAAAGTTTCATTGACAGCTGAAAATTTACATATAAATAATAACCGACTCCACAATTCATAATCTTCAGCATGTTTGAAATTAGAATTAAAAACAGGTTGCTGATTTTTTAAAACAGAGGTTCTGATCATCAAAGATGGGTGAATAACAGAGGAATTAAAAAGCATCCAAGCTAACGTCTCATCATGCCGTTTAAATGCATCAAAATACGTTTCTTTTGTTTCATGAAATTGAATATAATCACAACCACAGACTCCGATTTCAGAATTGCTTTCTAAAAATTGTATTTGTTTTTCGAAACGATTCGATAAACTGATATCGTCTGCATCCATTCTTGCTATATACTTTCCTTGTGATAATTCAATCCCTTTATTTAAAGAATAAATTAAACCTTTATTTCCATTATTATCAACTAAAATAATGCGCTTATCTGAATATGATTGAATAATTGAAAGGCTTTTATCAGAAGAACCATCATTAATAATAACAAATTCAAAATCAGAAAAGCTTTGATTTATTATGCTATCAATGGCTTCATGTAAATAAGTTTCGCCGTTGCATACCGACATAACAACAGAAACCAAAGGCGATATCTGATTTAAATTATTTTCCATGAAGCAGGAATTAAATCTTTTGTTTGTAATGATTTATCAGCAAACCAATTTTTGGATGCTACAATTATTTTATTCTCATACTGATTTAACCATGCTGCCCACCAGCTAAAGCTACTATTTGCAATGATATTATGTTTGCAGTGACTCATCAGATACATATCTAAATAAAAATTTTGTTTTTGATTTGAATCTACAAAATAAATTGTATCTGTAATGTTTAAATTCGTTTTGCACCAATCTAAATCATCAGAAAACACAAATATGTCAATATTTTTTTGTCTTTCCTTAATCAATTTCACTGCATTCATGTAATAATCAATTCCCAAATTACCGTGATGCTCTTGAGCGTTTTTTAACAACAAGTAATCGCCTCGTCTAACGTGAATAGAAACAGATTCACAAGCAGTAATTTTATTTAACCAATTTTCATTTTCTGAATTCAAACTTTCATTAGGAGTAAATTCCTTCAATAAAATAGATTCAATCGATTTAAAATAACGTTCGCTTTGCCAAAAGCCATCTAAATAAGTATTCTTAGGGTAATTTAAAAAATCTTTTTGGTATTGAATGCCACTTTCGGCTGCATATAAATTAGTAAACAAAAAAGGCAAATGACGTTGTAAAGCTCTACTGTATTTACTTGAACTTTGGATATTAAATTTTTTAATATCTTCTTTATTCGCAATTTTTAAACGTAAATTAAAAACAGAAAGTTCTAATTCTCTTTTTGTATAAGAACCATTGGGATTTTTCTCTAAATAAGAGGTGTCTACTAACAATTCTGTATTATGCAAATACGCCAAATGTCGCCCAGCTGCGTACTGAAATAATTGATTTCCCAAACCACCTATGAGTTTTACAATAATCATATAAACTGTTCAAATTTAAAGATATAATTATTGTAGCGACTTTCAAAAAAACGTTTTTTAACCGCTTTCCATCTTCTATTCTTTTTCAATCCATATATAACTGTCATAAAAAATGTCTCATTTTCTTTTGCAGTGGGAACTATTGATTCTAATTCTGAATATGATTGAAGATTGTATTTATAAAACAAATAATCAAAAAATGCTTTGACGCCAGCATCCTTATGAATGTATTTTTTTATTTTATTATATAACAAAACATGCTCACTTATTTGAATAATTTTATCGTCAATAACAGAATTTGTTACTTGCCCCTCTGCGCCATGAATGGTTGATATTAAAGGCATATTAAGATAAACTAACTTTTGTTTATTGAATAAATATTGCATATAAAAATCAATATCAACCAACCATTTAAAACTCTTATCATAACTAAAAGCATTGTTATTAATGCAAAGTGTGGTTGATGGAGCTCCAATCATATTTTTAAAAAACAAAAACTCTGGCTTTGTTTTTAAAAGAGCTAATTGTTTGTCAGAGATTTCGTGTATGCGATTTGTATTACTTATAACGTAAAACACATCCGTTTGACAAAATAAAAAAGAAGCATGATGTTTTTCAATTTCTTCAACCATCAATCTCAAACTATCTGTTCGAGTAAAAAAATCATCATGATGCATGATTTTTATGTATTTCCCATCCGCTTTCTTAATGGCGGAATTCCAGTTCTCGGGCATTCCTAGTGCTGGAACATTTCTTGTGTAAGAATAAAATTGATCCTTTAAAATAACTTTTAAAAATAATTCAATTGTATCGTCTGGTGTATCATCCGAAATAATCAACTCATAATCTTTAAAATCCTGAGCTAATACTGACTCCAAACACTTTCTTAAGTATTCTGTCTGCTTATAGGTTGGTATGCATATAGAAACTAATTTTTTCATTTAATACTATATACAGATGTGTTTTTTTTAATAGAAGATTTATAATACAATTCCTCGTCAGATAAATGATTGGAATCTAAATACCAGGTTAAGTGCTGTGCCGCCAACTTTCCCCCTACTCTTATAGCATCACATTCTTCAGCATTTCCAAAAGCTAATGGTTTATATAATGCTAAGGTTGTATCCACCATTGCATCATACACATCTTTCTCTAATTGCATCGTCCAATAAATAGATTCATTTTTAATAGCCTCATGTTTGTTGATATAAGAATCAGGCAAATCATCAATCTTAAGAGCAACGCCTGCCTTTTCTTTGCCAGAATATTTATTTAACAATATATATAATTGATACACAAAATCTTTTGGGCAATTTTTTTGTAATAAAATATCGGGATCAGAGTACACATAATATTTATTTTTAAACTGCTCATATACATTGGTTTCCCATAACGCTTTGTACCCAACATTTTGCTTTAAGAAAATAATGTTTGCCTTTACGGTTTTATAATATTCCAATAAAGGAGGATAGGTGCTATCATTGTCTAAAATATAAATATGTTTGTATCCAAACGATTGCAATTGATCAATCATTAATTTTAGAAAAGTAAACCGATTTCTATTATTAATAATGATAGGAATTTCAAAGCAATTCTCGGTAGTTACAACTTGCTTTGGAAGCATTACTCGTTTTAATGAACGAGTAGTTTTAGATAATGACTTAATAAGTTGTTTTTTAACAACAAACAATGATTCTTTTATAGCATTATCCTGAACCATTAAAAATTTTGTCTACCTCTCATTTTTTGAAGTGAATTAATGAATGAGCCATATTTGCTTCTAGAAAAAGCATTTTGTTTTTTCAAACTATCATATACCAATTCAGAAACATTTAGTTTCCAAGCCAATTCACGTTCTTTAGTTTGAGTTTCATTCTGACTTGCATCATTACTAATACCATTACCATCAAACTCTGTAATAAACTCGTTTACATATTCTGTTGAGATATTGGGTTTTAATAAACAACGAATAAAAAATTCGTAATCGCCCACTATTTTAAAAGAGGTTCTATATAAACCAAACTGCTTAAATAAATCTGATTTTATAAAAACACAAGGATGCCAAAATGTACTATTTAGCATAAAATCTATGTCAATTTCTTTTGGAGCTAAATGATTTTCTTTAATCTTGTTTTTTTCTAAAATCAAATTACCATAGTAAAATGATTTTCCTCCTAATAAAGCAGAACTTACCTTTTGCAAAACATACGAACTAACAAAACAATCTCCACTATTCAAAAACAATAAATAATTCCCATTAGCCTTTAATACCCCTTTGTTTTGCGCGTCATAAATACCGTTATCATTTTCACTCACCCATTCATTAATTCGAGGGCACTGCTTTACTAAATCAATACTTTTGTCTGTTGAGTTTCCATCAATCACTATGAACTCAAAATCTTGAAAAGTTTGAGAAATAACACTATCCATAGTTTTTTGTAACCCTTTGACGTTGTTATAATTAATCGTTATGATTGATATTAATGGCATTTTAAAATTTTATACAATAATGATGCGTTATTCTGTTTTCCTTTCCTTTTACGTCGATATTATTACCTCTTCTTGTATCGCAAAAAAGTTAATAAAGACAAAAATTAAGATTTAAAAATTGATTTTACAAATTTAGCTGTCCTGCTTCTAGATACCAACAATATTTGAAAAAACGCATTATAGATTTTAGATTTAAGTGTTTTTTGATATAACCAAAAAGTATTACTTCTTGTGATTTTATCGTAATCATTAAATATTTCTAATGTGCGGTTTGATACATTTAATTCCCAAGCTTTCCTACTTTCGATACTTTTTTTTTGGATATGTGTTGAATCATTACTAATTCCATCAGATTTAAAGTAAGCTATTTTCCTGGAAATTCGTCGATACATACAATTATTTTTATAAAATAATCTGATGAAAAATTCATAATCCCCTCCTATTTTAAAACTTTCGTTGTACAATCCATAATTATCAAATAGCTTTTTGGATATAAATGTTGCCTGATGGTATAAACTTAAATTTATAAAATGTTGAATATTAATTTTTTCTTGGGAATCCATCTTATGTTGTTTATTAAACTCATCTTCAATTATAATTGTACCAGAAACAACCTCATCATTTAACGTAATTTGCTTACATACATCTTCAATTACATTATCATCAACTAAAAAATCGCCAGAATTGAGAAATAAAATAAAATCACCAGAGGCATTTAATATGCCTTTATTCATCGCATTATAAATTCCTGTATCAGGTTCGGAAATGCTATAAGTAATACCGGACTTATAGGAAAGTAATAGATCTTTACTATTATCAATAGAGTTACCATCAATAACGATAAATTCAAAAAAATCTTTTTTTTGGGAAATAACAGACTTAATAGTTTTTTCTAAACCAACTGCATCGTTTTTATTTATGGTAACTATTGAAATTTTATTTATCATTTAAAAGTTTTAAGCAAACGTTAAAAACCTTTTCAACTTTAACAAGTTTAATATCAATCTGACTACCAAAATAGAGCATTTTTTGTTCTTCATCACTCATTTTATCTATTAAATCTGGTAATAAAACAGTTTGATTAGATTCTGTATTTTGAGGATACGGAATAAAACGTTTATAATTATTTCCATTAGATATGCAAATACTTCTTGCATTAGAAGCAACAGCAATGTGTGCGGCAGATGAATCGTTACATATAACCAAATTTGACTTTACAAATAATTGAACCAGTCCAAGGGTAGATTGAATTTGGTAATGAGTGATGGGTATTGAAACTGATTTTTTAATTTCGTTAAACAAATATTTCTCATTTTTACCAACTGCTACAATAAACGATATGTTTGGATACTGAGATGCAATTAACATAATTAATTTAGAAATATGATCGGTTGGCCACATTCTAAATGCATGACCTGCACCAGGACAAAAAACAATGGCATTTAAAAATTCTGTTTTATTTAATTTTATTTCTGGCTTTGTAATACTGCAGTTCTTATTTAATAATGCTTCAAAAAAATCGGTCATTTTTTCAAATTCATGAATCCTTGTTTCATGAATTGGGAACTTATAAGTATAGTATTTTTCGTAATACAATTTTTGTTCGACCGTTTGATTACTGGTATCACCAATAAAACCCAATTTAAATTTAGCTTTTATATGCTTCGTTATTTCCTGAGTTTTTATATCTGGCGAATAAACTGGGACAATAATAGTTTCAAAATTAAATTGACTTAATTGTTTATAAAATCGAATTTTATCACCTATTTTTATACAATTACTATATGTGTTTAAAAGTATATGTTCATATAAATCACTATCTAATTCTTTTGCAATTGGATAAACCCTTTCTGAAATTAAAATATACAATTTATAATCATTGTATTTGACAGATTCTTTAATTTCATTTACAAAATTTCTAAAAATAATGTAATCTCCAATTGCATCATTTTTAATAATTAGAATTCGCTTTTCCGACATGGAAAATCGAATTAAACTCACATTAAAAATATAATGTAATTCAAAGCGAATCCTTTCTAATCTATTTTTAAGACGATAAAACATTTATCTATTATACCATTTTTTTAATGAAATCATAATCATACTGTAATAATGAATCTTTATCTTTTTCATTGCTTATGCCCCCCTTTTTTTCCTGATCACAATATGTTGTTTCATACGGAACAGAATCTCGAGCAGCATCAGCAGAAATAAATAATTGCGCAGGCTTTATTTTTTTAATTTCATTAAAAACTAATTGTGTTACATCAGGTCTATTAAATACGATGAATAATATAGGGGTATTAAACATCTTTTATTTTTTAAAATAAAGTTCTGTTAAAAAAGCATGGTCCCTTGCTAATAATGACTCGCGATATTTTAGAACCTTTTCATTACTGCCAAATATTTTATTTTTAATTCTATCAGTTATAGTTTTTTGTTTTGGAAAGAAAAAATCATTCACTAAACTTTTATCTATAAGTTTTGAAGAAATAAAATGAAAATCTGATCCATTTGTATAATAATGTTTATTAAATTTTTTCGCTAATACATCTAAACTTTCTTCTGTGTAAAAAGCAACATGCTGTCCAGAATATGGGGCTCTATACCACCAATTATTAAAATCTGGTTGTTTACGATATGAAATATCTGTTGAAAAAATAAATGTGTTACAATTTTCCAATAGTGGGGCCAGTTGTTCTATTGGATTTGGTAAATGTTCTAACACTTCAAAGGCAGTAAATACATCTACTTTTTTCGACAAATCATTTTCTTCAAAATTTTTAGCAAACAAATTCTCACAATGAGTATCAAACCACTTAAAATTAAATCCTTTGTCGCGCATCATTCTAACAAACACTCCATACCCAGCGCCAAAATCAACAAAAGTTTTTTCATTGTCAAAAAATGTTAACAACAACTTTTCTGTAAGATCCGAAAAAACTCTATTTCTTCCGATTAAACCTATATCCAAAGGAGCAATTGCATCTGAATATGCTCTATCAAGCCAAGTGGGTTCTTGGGTTTGTATAAAATCACACTTTGTACATTTAAAATAATCAATTAAAAAACTTTGATCAAAAACGTAAGAATTTAAAAATAATTCAGTTTTACTATTACAAATTTTACAATTCATATTCTTTTAATCTCTTTAGTATATCCATTTACTGTTTGCAAATACAACCCCATATTCTCCAATAGGATATTTGAAAAAGTCTGAGCCATTATCATATATTGTTAAATTACCAACCCTTTCCTTTTCATCAATTACCTGTATATTAGGAATATGAATGCCAACTGAGAAATAATAGGTGTTTGGAGTTAAAAATGAATCAGGAATCTGAAGATGAAAATTTTTATAATTACCCTCAAATTCAATTTCTGAAATAGCTATTTGCGTGGTGAAAATTCGTTTATCATAAATATCATAAAAATGAACACCAAGTATAACGTCACTTAATTGTCTGTTTTTTTTAACTTCTATAGATAAGTTTATTGACTCATTATGAGCAAAATTTTTGCATTCTACGTTTTTCAAATTTAATAAGGTTATTTTTTTTATGTAAAATTCTTTTTCAAAAGAATCATCATAAGTAAATTCAGTAATATCATCATTGCCAGAATAATTAAAGTATTCACTAATAACATCTTGAATATTACCTTGCAGTTCTATCCTTCCCTTATTTAATAATATTCCTGTTTTACATAGTGAAGCAATCTGTCCCATATTATGACTTACAAATAAAATAGTTCGCCCTTCCTTAGTACTCACATCTTCCATTTTCCCCAAACATTTTTTCTGAAAGGCAATATCTCCTACAGCTAATACTTCATCAACAATTAATATTTCGGGTTCCAAATGAGCAGCAACTGCAAAAGCTAATCGCACATACATACCGCTGCTGTATCTTTTCACAGGAGTATCTAAAAATTTTTCTACTTCTGCAAACGCAACTATCTCATCAAATTTCCTATCAATTTCATGCTTAGTCATTCCTAAAATGGAACCATTTAAGTAAATATTTTCTCGCCCCGAAAGATCACCATGGAAACCAGTCCCAACTTCTAACAAAGAAGCAACTTTTCCTGTAATTTCTATTCGTCCTTTTGTAGGCGGGGTAATACGTGATAATATTTTTAGTAAGGTAGATTTTCCTGCTCCGTTTCGTCCAATAATACCTACTCTATCACCTCTTTCTATTTCAAAATTTACATCTTGTAAAGCCCAAAAATCTTGTGTTTCTTTTTTTTGAGTAATATTTTTTAAGTTTTTTATTCCATTAAAAAAATTACCATATAAAGTGTCACTTTTTTGCTCAGCACTTTTATTAAGCAAATAATGTTTACTTAATCCTTCAACTTTTATGATGGTATTATTACTCATTAAATATAATCTACAAAACTACGTTCGAACTTATAAAAATATT
>CAMDMY010000091.1 GCA_945902775.1 Chryseobacterium gleum
TAAACAATCTGTCTAGCCAAGTTGAAAGAGAGTCTTTACCTCCTAACAAATCACGCATTACACCAACTGCATGTGGTGCATAAAGTGAATATTGCCAACTGTTGGCTTCTGTATAATTAAAATTTACTTCCGAAGGATCAAAAGGGGAGTACCACAAACCCTCGTTTCTAGCACGCATAAATTTTGTTTTTGGATCAAATACATTGATGAAATTTAAACTACGAAGAAAATTATCTTTCCCATCGTTTGGTTTAATTTTAGCCTCTAAAGGTGAAATAATTCTAGGCAATTTATAATATGTTTCTAAATAGCGACTGATGCAATATTCATCATAAGCGTATTCTAGTGTTTTTGAAACTGATTCTGCTACTTCGTTAAATCCTGTGAATCCTCTAAAAAAAGAATTTTTCTTACTTTTTTGTTGGTCATACACATCATAGGTTGAACTAATTAATGCATTTCTAGCCTCTTTCGAGTTATAGCTTGAATTTGTATTTTTCGTGAAGGCATCAGCAATGATTGATACAGCGTGATAACCAATCATACAATTTGTTTCGTTCGCAGCTAATTCCCAAACTGGTAATTTACTTATTCGATCGTATTGACCTTTTACTTCATTGTATTGACGTAGAAAAGTAGAAATAAATTGATCGTTTCTTTTCGTTTGAGTCAGGTTGTATAAAGGATGTGTTGCTCTGTAAGTGTCCCAAATTGAGAATACTGTATATTGATTATCGGCATCTGGATTTTCTAATTGATGGATTTGTTGATCCATTCCTCTATATCTACCATCAACATCACTGAATAAATTAGGAGCTATATATGAATGATAAAGGGATGTATAGAATTTAACCATGATGTCTCGATCAATAGAGAAGAAGTCTATTCGATTTAATTCGGCATTCCATTTTGCTAAAGTTTCTTCTTTCAATTGATTAAAATCCCAATGCGGAATTTCTTGAGAGACATTTTTTTGAGCTCCATTGATATCAACGGCTGACATTCCGACTTTAATCAACAATTTTTCAGTGTCTTTTGGAAATTCTAATACTAATTTATGTTGACCATTCTTGATGATCTGTTTTGATTTAATAAATGGAATGTTAGTGGTTAAATGAAAATAGAAGTGTTGCTCTTTCGCCCAAGATTCTGAAATTCTTGATCCTTTTATAGTTGTATTATTTTCAACGATAAGTGAAGAGTTCAACAATTTGTCTTTGTGATCTAAATCGATTAAGATGTATTTTTTTGCTTTTTTATCCAAGAATGTATATTCGTGCATTCCAGATCTGTCTGAAGTCGTAAGTCGAACATTGATTTTAGAATCCAATAAACTGACACTATAAAATCCGGGAGATGCATTTTCTCTTGCGTGTGAAAATTTAGAACCATATCCCTTTGGATCTTTATAGCCTGGAGTTGTTTTTAGTTTTCCCGATTGAGGAACAATTAATAAATCTGAATAATCTTCAACACCTGTACCACTTAAATGCGTGTGACTAAAACCGTAAATAATTGAATCAGAATAATGATAACCTCCACACGCATCCCAGTTGTTTACTCGTGTATCAGGACTTAATTGCATCATTCCGAAAGGTGCTGTTGCTCCAGGAAAAGTATGCCCATGTCCGCCTGTTCCAATGAAAGGATTTACATACGTCCATTTTTCAGGCGCTTTCACCATTCCATCTTCTTTTGATTCGAAATCGATGTATTTTTTTCGCGTATCTTGGGCCTCTTGTATTTTTTTTACGCCATTATCTTGCGAAAAACTCAGAAAAGAAAGTAGTATAAAAGTAGAAATAGTAATCAAATTTCTCATCGTCTAATAGTTTAGATATGTTTTGAAAAAATCGAAGCTGCAGCACCTAAAATAGCAGCGTTTTTATCGTGAAGAGATGAAATTCGAATTTCTATTTTGTTTTGAAAAATCGTTAAGGCATTCTCTTCAAAATGTGCTTTTACACGTTCTGCAAATTTAGGACCACTTTGTGCAATTCCTCCAAAAAGAATAAAAGCCTTTGGATTAGAGAAGCAAGCGAAGTCAGCCAAAGAAGAACCTAAAATTTGTGAAGTAAATTCAATAATTTCATTGGCGAAAAGATCTCCTTTTTCAGCTTCTTCAAATACATTTTTTGCACTAGGATTTTCTATTTTAAATAACGTTGATGTTGCTTTATTAATTGATTCTAATTCAGTTATGCTTCTTTTAACTCCAGTTGAAGAGGCGTAAGTTTCTAAACAACCTTTTCTACCACAACCACATAGTCTTCCATTTGGAATTACACGAATATGTCCAAATTCACCAGCGAAACCATCTTCACCATAAACGATTTTTCCGTCGATTATCACACCGCTTCCTAAACCTGTTCCTAGCGTAATTTCAACGAAATTTTTAAGATCTTTTCCGTTTCCAAAAAGCATTTCTCCTTCAGCCGCTGCATTGGCATCGTTTGTTAAAATAGCAGGTGAATTGAATTTGTCTTGAAATAATTTAGCCAATGGAATAATTCCTTTCCATTTAAGGTTCGGAGCATATTCTATATTTCCGGTGAAATGATTTCCATTTGGGGCTCCAATACTAATTCCAATAATCGATTCTATTGAATGACGTTTTACTAGATCCGAATGAATGGCAGCCACTAAATCTTCAGGCAAAAGAAAATCAGTAGTTGGAATACTCGTTTCATAAATTAACTTCCCTGTTTGGTCAACTAATCCATATGCTGTATTTGTTCCACCAATATCAATTCCAAGAGCGTATTTTATTGTCATCTAGTCTGTTATAGTATTTATGTTCCATTCTTTGTAAAATTGTTTTAGAAAGTCCTCCATAAAAAGGTGACGTTCTTTTCCAATTTCTATCGCCGTTTGCGTGTGTAATCTGTCTTTTAAAAGTAGTAATTTTTCGTAAAAGTGATTGATAGTATGACTTTTAGAACTTGCATATTCTTCAAATGAAGCATGTAAAGTAGGAGAGGAGCTAGGTTCATAAATTGGTCTATTTCGATTACCTCCAAATGCAAACGCTCTAGCAATTCCAATCGCACCAATTGCGTCTAGACGATCAGCATCTTGCACAATTTGAGCTTCTAACGATGTCACTTCATCTTTTACATTTGCGCCCTTAAAAGTAACCGAATCTACAATTTGTTTTACTTGAATAGCAGTAGATTCGTCACAACCATTTTCGATTAACAATTGATAAGCAATTTTACCACCTTCGTTTAATTTTCCACCATTAAATTTATGGTCAGAAATATCATGTAAAAGAGCTGCTAATTCAATAACGGAACGATTTCCCCCTTCTTTTGATTGAAGAAAGCAAGCAGTATTGTAAACGCGTTCAATGTGATGCCAATCGTGACCGGTTGCTTCTATCTCAAACTCAGACTGAACAAGTATTTTTATAGTGTTTATTAAAATTGTATAGTTCATTTTTACTTCGATAAATCAAACATTCAACATTAATAATTCAACATTAATTATTTCTGTATTTCGATTCAAATTTGGCTTTTTGTTCCAATTTCAATGCATCTAAATTTTCTGGAATTTCACGTTTCCATCTTTTGTGCGACCAAATCCAAAATTGAGGATTTTTAATAATTTCATTTTCAATTAGATGTGTATGTTTTTCCGTAATTTCTCCCCATTGTAATTCTCTTGGAGTTTCAGTTACTAATTCCAATACCATTTTATAATGACCCCGTTTAACTTTTATCATTTTAAAGAAAACAACTGCGAAGTCATATTGATTAGCAATTTGTTCAGTACCAAATACTACAGCAGTTTGTTGGTGCAAAAATTCCATCCAGTAACTTTTTTTAGAATCGAAAGGAGATTGGTCACCTAAAATTAAAATAGCAATTGGTTCTTTGGTTTCTTTTTGAATTGAATCGTTTAAGTTGTGGGCATTGATGACTTTCATTCCAAATCGAGAACGACGTTCATTGATTTTTTTATCCCAAAATTTACTGGTCAAAGGCATTCCAATTCCCATTGCTTGGTGTTGGAATAAATTGTTTTGAGCAGTAATCAACCATTCCCAGTTATTGTAATGACCAGAAACAAGTAAAACACTTTTATTTTTCGTATACAATTTATTCATCAATTCGCTATTCTCGACAACTAATCGTTTGGAAAGTTCTCTTTTTGAAATACTTAAGTTTTTGATTCCTTCTGCTAGAATATCAGTAAAATGATGATAGAATTGACGTTCAATTTTTAAAATTTCTTTTTCTGATTTGTCTGGGAACGAATTCATTAAATTTTTACGAACGACTTTTCTTCTGTAAGGAATGAATAAAATTAAAATCAGAAATAAAAAATCCGTTAGAAGATACAATACCCTTAGAGGTAAATACGATAACGGTATGACCAAGAAATAATATGCGATTTTAGCTAACATCTTTATTTTGAATATTTAGAACCCCATAATTTTTGAATTAACTCCGTCACTTCTTGTTCTTTTCTGCTGCTTCCAGCTTCAAAAAAGTTGACATTGCTAATCTCTTCTGGCATAAATTCTTGAAAAGCAAAGTTTCCAGGTTGACTATGAGAATATTGATATCCTTTTCCATAGCCTAATTCTTTCATTAGTTTGGTCGGAGCATTCCTCAAAGATAAAGGAACTCCCAAATTCCCCGAACGACGAACTTCTTCTTGCGCTTTATTGATTGCCATATAAGAAGCATTACCTTTAGGAGAACTAGCAAGATATAACGTACACTGAGCCAGTATTAAACGTGATTCAGGCCAACCGATAACTTCAACCGCTTGAAAACAATTAGTCGCCATCAAAAGCGCATTCGGATTCGCTAGTCCAATGTCTTCAGAAGCTAAAATAATTAATCGTCTGGCGATGAATTTTGCATCTTCGCCACCTTCGACCATTCGAGCCAACCAGTAGATTGCAGCATTCGGATCACTACCACGAATAGATTTAATAAATGCGGAAATAATATCGTAATGTTGCTCACCGTCTTTATCATACATTGCAAGACTTTGTTGAGCTGAATCCATTACTATTTTATCTGTAATCTCAATTTCGACTTGATTTTGAAACGTTCCAATGATTATTTCAAAGACATTTAACAATTTACGAGCATCTCCACCAGAAATCGCTAACAAAGCATTCGTTTCAGTGAGTGTAATCTTTTTATTTTTAAGTAGTTGATCTTCTTTAATTGAACGGTCAAGAAGAGCTAATAAATCTTCTTTCGTGTGGTTTTCTAAAGTATAAACTTGACACCTAGATAACAAAGCAGAAATCACTTCGAATGATGGATTTTCAGTCGTTGCTCCAATAAGTGTAATGGTGCCTTTTTCAACTGCTCCAAGTAGTGAATCTTGTTGTGCTTTTGAGAAACGGTGAATTTCGTCAATAAACAAAATAGCTCCTTTTTGTTGAAACATACCTCCATTTTCGACTTTTTGAATTACTTCTCTCACATCTTTTACACCAGAAGATATCGCAGAAAGTGTATGTACAGGTCTATTTAGATAATCTGCAATTAATTGTGCTAATGTCGTTTTTCCTACACCTGGAGGTCCCCATAAAATCATCGAAGGAATTAAACCAGCGTCTAAGGCACGACGAAGCGATGCACCTTCTTTTAAAAGATGTTGCTGCCCGATATAAGAGTTAAGCGTTTTCGGACGCATACGTTCAGCTAATGGAGCAAGAATAGACATAATTAATTAGGGCGTTTGTGTTTCCAACGTTTGTGAGACCATAACCAAAACTCAGGATGTTCTGAAATCACCATTTCTAGGTATTCAGTATGTTTATCTAAGATAAAACCGTCGTCTACTTTATTCGGTTCATCTGTAATCGGATAAAAAGTTACTTCGTAAAAACCACGTTTAACTTTTCGAATACATCCAAACAAAACCGATTGATCATATTTCGCAGCAATGCGTTCTGTTCCTCTCATCCAACCTGTATCTTGTTTCAAGAAAGTATTCCAATATGCTTTTTTAGGGTCAGAAGGAGATTGGTCATTGACCATAATCGTCATTGTTGGTTCTAAATTTTGTTGTTCAGAAAAATACCTTGGAATTTCGCGCATACTTAACATCTTCATTCCAAATCGCTGACGAGATTTCTTGATTACTCTATCGAAAAATGTATTTTTAAGCGGGTGATATGCTGCTAAAGTTTTGTGTTTCATTTGTTGTTGAAGGCCAACAGCATAATATTCCCAATTATTATAATGTCCACAAAGAATCATCAAACTTCTGCCTTTTTCATAATAGGAATTTGGAAGTTCTGGGTTAATAATCGAACAACGATTCATGATTTCATTTTCAGAAATAGAGAATGATTTAGCACTTTCAACAAGGAAATCTGTAAAATGACGATAAAACTTCTTTTCGATTGATTTTAATTCAGTATCTGAAAGATTTGGAAAAGAGTTTTTTAGGTTATTACGAACCACTTTTTTTCTGTAACCTACTATATAATAACAGATTAAATAAAGAAAGTCTGAAAACCAATAAAGCACACGAAAAGGCAAGTACGAAACAGGTAAAGCAAGTCCATAAAATAAGATTCGACTAAATAATTTCGTCATTTTTTCACAATTAAACAAAATTAATCTTTTTGAGTTTAAATCAAAACAAAAGGGATTTTAATTGACAATTGATAATTCTTAATTTTCAATTGTTATTAGGGTCTAAAGGAAATGTCGAAATTATTTTATATTTACCCCCCAACTCGTGCAGGTATCTTTTCCATGACTGTTTAGCTTGAGATTCAAAAAGTATATTTTTAGCATTTTTTTCAGAAACAACCCACGTGTTATTTTTAACTTCATTTTCTAATTGATCTGCTGCCCATCCTGAATAACCTATAAAAAATCGAACTTCATCCATTAATGAATTGTCTTCTTTGATTAAATTCGTTAACTCTTGAAAATCACCACCTATGTAAATTCCATTTTCAACTAATGCGCTATTTTGAATTTTGTCTCCCATTTTATGAAGAAAATAAAGACTATTTATTTCCATTGGTCCACCTAAACTAATTTTAGTTTCAATGTCTGGAAATGTTTCATCTAAATCACATAATTTAATATTTATAAAGTTATTAATTACAAATCCAAAACTTCCTTCGTTGTTGTTTTCGCATAAAAAGATGATAGCTCTTCTGAAATAATCTTCATCTAAAAAAGGTTCAGCAATGAGAAGTTTTCCTTTCTCTAAAGCTTCAGAATTTGAAAATGTAATATCGATCAATGGAATAGTTTTTTATAAAACGTAATTGTTTGTTAATTAAAGAATAAAGGAGGTTTTCTTAAATCCAACTTAGCATCTTTAAACATATTAGAAGTAGAGCGTAAACTAAATAAGAAACTTTGATTTCCTCCAATTGGAATCCAGTTGAAAGCCAAATACCAACAGTGCATGTCTCTTGTTAATGTTAATGTAGTGTATGTTACGTTTACCGTTTTAACATCGAAGTTGACCGAACCAATAATTTTCCATCTTTTTGTAAAAGAAAGATCACCATTTGTTTGGATAGTTTGAACAGAATTAAAGTTTTTATCGGAAATAGATGTTTTACTTGTGTTTGCAGTGATAGAATAAACGTGTGAAAAATTTAATTTCCAAGGAATATCAAAACTAATTATTTGTTCGGGATGAAGATTAAAATATTGATAATCAGCATTCCAATTTGCTCCATTTTTTAACATCAAATCGTCAATTTTATTTTGACTTTCTTTGGATGTCAAAGTGTAGGTAGTTGTTAAATTGGTTGAAGTCAATCGGCCTATTTTACCAGTTGAATTTACTGCGAATTTATTGATTGCTCTTCCTGTTGAAGGATTCCAATCATAAGGACTCAAATTAGACGAACCTACAAAACTTATGGCTGTCGCTGGACTAATTCTTAATCCTAAACTTAAATCAGATAGTTTCATTGTGTCTTTTATCAAGTCATACTGACCGTTCAATGAAAGGGCGTCTATTAATCTAGTTTTCTTGAATCCTGTTATTGTGTCTTTATCAGATTTACGTTTTAATTCAAATGTGTTGTTAAATCCAAATGTAATAAGTGCCTGATTAGAAGTGTTTGAAACAGCATACATACTATTTGCAAAAGGAGAATATTTGATTTGTGTAATATTCACAGTTCCAGTGTCAACAAACCTGTTTGTATTTAAATTTGGGATATATCTAAATGAAAAAGAGGGAGTTAAGATATGTCTAAGCAAAGGCTGACTTTTCTTACCTGCGAAACGATAATAAGCATAAACAACCGTAGTTAAAGATGCATTCAAGGATATATCATTTGAAGTTCCATATTTTTGAATCATTGCACTTTCAATTTTTTTAGTTGTTGGATTGTACGTTTGATTCAACTGTTGAAAGTTAATTCGATTTGTATAAACGATTGATGGATTGAATTTCCAAGTGTTTTTAAAAAAGCCAACGGTAGATTGTAAAGTAGCATTTTGATAAACACCATTTAAAAACTGATTTTGAATGTCTTTGTATTTGTTCTGAGTTAACAAAGAATCTTGAAAAGTAGACCTATTTTGAGATTCTAAATTATAAGAAATAGCGATTCTAGCAAAAAACTGGTTCCATTCTGAGGTTCCTTTGATACTATTTTTAAAAGGAGAAAAACGCGTGACATTTAAATTAAAAACGGGACTAGCCAAAGAAATAGTTTTAGCAGAGGTATTTTGTTTTAAGGATATTTTTAAACCAAGCGTTATAGGTTTTCCTGGAAAAAAACGCTGCAGATTAACATCCGAATTCAATTGATTATTAAAGTATTGCGTATTAATTGGATCTAAATTATTTTTAGTCTTATTATCAGACATGAAATTGACATTCGATGAAAAATTCCAAAAAGGATTCGATTTTAAATCTTTTTGATGTGTCCAAAGTACCGCAAATTTATTACTACTTGATTTGCTTGGAAATCCTGCTTTTAATTCTTGGTAAGAAAGGGTGAAACTACCTTTACGTTTATACTGAGTATAATAATCAGTTGTATTTTTTAATCCCCAACTCCCTCTACTAAAAAGAGTTGCGTAAGCACTAGTGTGGACAGTCGGGCTGATAGGAAAAAAATAACCTAAATCCCTCACGCCGAAACCAGCAGCTGAAATCGGTACAATTTGAGGGAATAAAAGTCCGTGAGTTCTCGTTTTTGATTGAGGGATAACACTAAATGGTAAACCAAAAGGAGTGGGTATGCCTTTAATCCATAAATTCATCGGTCCAGTTACAATCTTTTTTTCTGGAATCATTACAGCACGAGATAGCTGAAAATGATAATGAGGATCATCTATAAATTCGCACGTCGAAAATCTTCCTTGTTTAAAATGAATATCACCATTTTTATGACGTTTAGCCACGCCCATATAAAGATAAATTTCATCTTGTTTTATTTTAACTTCTTCAATATACCCTTTTTGAGAATTGAAGTTATATCTAATTTTAGCAGCATCAATCGCTTCAGCGCCATTTTTAAATTTTGGACTTTCTATTTTATTGCTATCCTTATCATAAATGTAAGATGCTAAAACTTCATTCTTTTTAAGGTCAACAACGATATATCCCGCTTTCATATCTGTATCTAGATATTGAAGATATGCTTCACCATATAGATGAATTTTGTTTGTTTTTAAATCGATATAAATAGAATCCCTCGCGCCATAGACTGCAGATTCTTCAAAAGAAGTGTCATTTACATAAATGGTATCTTTTTTGTTTGTATCTTGAGAGAACGCAAAATTGCTTAGGAACATTATTAACAATGAACTTAAGAAAACTAAGTATATAGAACGATTATTAATCAATTATTAGAACTAAATTTGTAGTCGTCAATTTTGAAATTAAAGTACAAAACTAAAAAATTACCTTGTTAATGAAGGATAAAAGAACAAAATATAACAGAAATTATGCCATTTTTATGGTTATAGGCTTATACTTTAATAGTTTTATTTTTTCTCAAACATCTGAATTAGCTCGTCCTTCTATCAAAACAGTTGTTATTGATGCTGGTCATGGTGGAAAAGATCCTGGTTGTCACGGAAGTTCTGCCTTTGAAAAAAACGTTTGTTTATCAATGGCTATAAAACTGGGATCGATGATTAAAAAGAATTATCCCCAAATTAAAGTTATTTTCACTCG
>CAMDMY010000092.1 GCA_945902775.1 Chryseobacterium gleum
TTTTCAGCAATTAATCGAGCTTTTGACACCAACTCTTTTTCATTGTTACTTAAAAAAGATACATCCGAAAACTCTTTATAATCAATACTAATTTTCTTATCCATCCTAAAAATTGAACAAAAGTAACAAATCATTTTTATGATACATACCTTAATCTTTACCTTAATCTTAACCTTAAACTAATTCTCAACCTTAACCTTAACCTTAACCTTAACCTTAACCTTAACCTTAACCTTAACCTTAACCTTAATCTAAACCTCAAACTAATTCTCAACCTAATTCTTCTTCAATTCAAAACAGTTTATTAATTTTGTTTTCGATATGATACAATATAAAAAAGTTGCATTTTACACTTTAGGTTGTAAATTAAATTTCTCTGAAACTTCAACAATCTCTCGATTATTTGAAGATGCTGGAGTAGCAAAAGTTGAATTTGAAGAAAATCCTGATATTTATGTAATCAACACATGCTCTGTTACTGAAAATGCGGATAAAAAATGCAAACAACTCGTTAAAAAAGCTTTAAAAATTAATCCTGAAGCTTTTATTGCAATCATTGGCTGTTTCGCTCAATTAAAACCGGTTGAAATTGGAAAAATTCCAGGTGTAGATTTAGTTTTGGGAGCAAACGAAAAATTCAATATTTTAGAGCATTTAGACAAAATAGAATCTAAAAACGAAGTTGCAACTGTAGATTTCGAAAACATTAAAAACACAAATGAATTTGTACCAGCCTACTCTATTGGCGACAGAACAAGATCTTTCTTAAAAGTTCAAGACGGTTGCGACTATTTCTGCACATTTTGTACGATTCCATTAGCTAGAGGAAAAAGTAGAAATGCATCAATCGCTTCGACCATTTTAGAAGTTAAAAAAATAGCTGAAACAGAAATCAAAGAAGTTGTGTTAACGGGAGTTAATATCGGTGATTTTGGTCAAGGTTCAGAAGAAAACTTTTTTGGATTAGTAAAAGAATTGGATAAAGTAGACGGAATTGATCGTTTTAGAATCTCTTCGATTGAACCTAATTTATTAACGAATGAAATTATTGACTTCACTTTAAACGATTCAAAACGTTTTGTCCCTCATTTTCATATTCCTTTACAATCTGGAAGTGATCGAGTTTTAGAGACGATGAGAAGAAAATACAAGAAAGCATTATATGCTGAACGTGTTAAACAAATAAAATCTATTCGTCCGGATTGTTGTATTGGAGTCGACGTAATCATTGGATTTCCAGGTGAAACAAATGAAGAATTTATGGAAACTGTTGATTTCCTAAAAGACCTAGACATTTCATATTTGCATGTTTTTACGTATTCTGAAAGAGCAAATACAGGCGCTCCTAAATTGGGAGAAACAGTTCCAATGGATGTTCGAAGAGAAAGAAGTAAAATGTTACACATACTTTCCGATAAAAAGAAAAGAGCCTTTTATGAAGAAAATGTAAATACAACTCGAACGGTTTTATTTGAAAATGAAGAAGATAATGGAATGATGACAGGGTTTACAGAAAACTATATTAAAGTCAAAGTTCCTTATGATGCTAAATTAGCAAACACATTTCAAACTGTTCATTTAACTGAAATTGATCGTGATGGATTGATGAAATGTGAGTTTTAATTTAAACGAATAAATTTTTTATATAAATTCAAAAAGACCTTCAAAATAGAAGGTCTTTTTTTTTATGTATTCATTACAAACAGTTCACTTAATACAACTTGCTTCAATAATTCGAACATCTAAAACCAGTTGATCGAAATTTCTCACAACAACTTCAAAAGGTGCTCCTTCAAAATAAAGAAATTCCCAGTGTACTTTCTTAATTCCACTTTTGAATTCTCTAAAATCATCTCCTAAATTTAATATTGCACTTTCCGATTTCGAATAATTTTCATCAATGAACTTTTTGAATTTTTTCAAATCATTTTTAAGGTTTACTAAATGAGGTTTTACTAAATCTTGATCAGGATTCATATTTACACCTTGAAAAAAATACAATGAGGTCCTGTCAATATTACCATAATTATCTTTCAACAGTTGCTTTTCAGACATTTTTTTTCCGTCAGATAAATAGGAATATAAACCCAATTTTGTTGAATCAATTTTATTGATAATATTTTCTACTTCACTTTTTAATTGTTCATTTTTCAACTTAATAGAATCGGAAGTTTGAAGATAGTATTTTTCTTGATTCGCTTTTAGTATACTGTTACTTACATTTTTCACCTGTAAATCTGCAATTCGAAGTGCTTCATCTCTTGATTTTGTTCCATGTAAAACAGTTAAAGTAAACAATAAACCTCCGGCAACTAAAATCATTATTGAAGACAAAATAGTATTCAATTTTGTTTCTTGATTACGAATTCCTGAAAAGAAAAACACTGGCAAAAACAAGAAAAACAATACACCTAAACATGCTAACCAAAGTAAATTTGCTCCAGGCCAATGCATAATCTTAAACATTGTTGAAATACAAAATAATATTCCAAACACAACTCCAAATCCAATAATGAATTTTTCTTTCTTTTCTTTCACCTCTTTAGACTTAATTAAAAAAAAGAGAGGTAAAAAAATAAAACTTGAAACAAAAATGGCAAAAACAAGCATCACAGCAGCTCCTGGCCAATGCATAATTTTAAAAAATGACCCTATAATAAATGTGGCAGCAGAAAGCATTCCACTTCTTAACATGATTTTTTTCATGGCATAATAGTATTTAAATGTTAATAATAAATCGGTTTCTTCTTGAATCTCCTTCAGCTCTTTTTTAAAAAACCGTGGCAAGACACTTCGATAGAATTCATCAAAGTTTTTCTCGGGCGACATTTCATTTTCGATAACACAACAAATATGATCCAAGAGGTTTAACTGCAGTTCCTCCGTCTCGATTCCGTTACGTCTAACATCCTCCAGAATAAAATCAACTTGATCTTTACTTAATTCGTACACATTCAACCCATTTTCGGTTTTAAGTCTAACAGAAATATCATTGTATCGATAAAATCTGAATACTCGTTTACTTTCTCTTTGGCTACTTTTTTCCCTGTATCGGTAACGGAATAATATTTACGTATGCGATTTCCTACATTAACCACATCGGTAGTTAAAATTCCTTGAGCTTCCATTGCGTGTAATGTAGGATACAACGCACCTTCCGTCAATTGAATTTTACCACCCGTAAGCTCCTTTACCTTTTGAGTAATTTCATAGCCATACATTTTGTCCGAGTCTGACAATAACTTTAAAACTATCGTTTTTAAAGTCCCTTTGATTAGTTCTGATGAATACATAGTACAAATATAATAACTTTTTAATTTATACACCTAATTTTCTTATGTATATAAATTAAAAAGTTTACATAATTAAATTAACGGTTTAAAAATGAATTGATTAGCAAAATAAAAAATATAATTATAAGAATAAATCAAAAATTTATCACATAATTATCACCCTTTATTAGGTTTTAGCCTTTTATTCAAAGAATTATTCTCTTAAAATCTTATCTTTGAAATCCAAAAATAAAAACATGAAAAATTACACATATACAGTTGAAGAAAGATTTGTTAAATACGTTCAAATAGATACTACTGCAGACCCAATCTCACCTTCATTCCCTTCATCAGAAAAGCAAAAAGATTTAGCGCGCGTTTTAGTTCAAGAATTACAAGAAATTGGAATTAAAGATGCTGAAATGGATGAATGGGGCTATGTATATGCTACAATAGAAAGTAATTCTGAAAATGACAAGGCTCCGACAATTTGTTTCTGTTCTCACATGGATACTGCTCCAGATTGTAGCGGTACAAATGTAAAACCAATCGTTCACAGAAAATATGACGGAAACCCAATTACACTTCCAGATGATACAACTCAAATAATTACAACTGAAAGACATCCTTATTTAATAAAGAAAATTGGAGATGATTTAGTTACCGCAAGTGGTTTAACACTTTTAGGAGCTGATGATAAGGCTGGAATAGCAATCATTATGGATTTCGCTCACTACATTGTGAATAATCCAGAAGTAAAACATGGTAAAATTCGTATTCTATTCACACCTGACGAAGAAGTTGGTAGAGGTGTTGAGCATTTAGATATGGAAAAATTAAATGCTGACTTTGGATATACTTTAGACGGTGGAGCATTAGGTTCAATTGAAGATGAATCATTTTCTGCTGATGCTGTGACAATTACTATTAAAGGAATTAGTGCACATCCAGGATATGCAAAAAATAAAATGGTGAATGCGATTAAAGTTGTTTCTGAATTAGTTGCTGCTTTACCAAAAACGGAATGGTGTCCAGAATCTACTGAAAAACGTGAAGGTTTTGTTCACCCAACTTCTATAAAAGGTGAATTAGAGTCAACAACAGTATCTTTTATAATCAGAGATCACGTTACTGCTAATTTAGAGAAACATGAAAATCGTTTAAAAGGAATTTTAGATACGATTCTTTCAAATTATCCTGAATTAGAATCTGAATTCAAAATAACAGAACAGTATAGAAACATGAAGGAAGTTCTAGACACAGTTCCTTTTGTTACTAATTATGCTATCGAAGCAATGAAAAAAATTGGAATCGATTCTGAAGCTACTATTATTCGAGGTGGAACTGATGGTTCTAGACTTTCATTTATGGGTTTACCTTGTCCTAACATTTTCACAGGTGAAATGGCTATTCATTCTCGTCACGAATATGTAAGTGTTCAAGACATGCAAAAAGCGGTTCATACAATGGTTGAATTAATTCAAATCTGGGAAAAACACAATTAGACAATAGATATTTAGACTCAAAGACATTAGACTTTAAGATACAAGACCTAGAAACATTTAGTCTTGAATCTTTTAGTCTTGAATCTTTTAGTCTTGAATCTTTTAGTCTACTATATAAATGAATAATAAAAATTACGCTTCTTTTTTAAAACATCCAGTATTCAAAGTTGCATCACAAATTGTGACCGAAAAAAATCTCCAAGCTTATGTTATTGGCGGCTTCGTTCGTGATTTAATTTTAGAAAGACCTTCAAAAGATATTGATATTGTAGTTGTCGGAAATGGTTTAGACTTAGCAAAAGAATGTGCACGCATTTTAAGAGTCAATAAAGTATCTGTTTTTGAAAATTTTGGAACTGCGCAATTTAAGTACAAAGATTTAGACGTTGAATTCGTTGGTGCTAGAAAAGAATCATATAGACAAGATTCTAGGAAACCGTTAGTAGAAAACGGAACTTTAGAAGATGATCAAAATAGAAGAGACTTCACTATCAATGCATTAGCTTTAAGTCTTCATGCTGATACTTTCGGAGATATTATTGATCCTTTTAACGGTTTAGAAGATTTAGAAAAAGGGATTATTCGCACACCTTTAGATCCTGATATCACCTATAGTGATGACCCTTTAAGAATGATGAGAGCAATTCGTTTTGCTTCACAACTAGGGTTTAAAATCGAAACAACAAGTTTAAACTCTATTTTAAAAAATTCAGAACGACTTTCAATAATTTCAATTGAAAGAACAATGGATGAATTGAATAAAATTATACTTTCAGAAACGCCATCTAGAGGATTTAAACTTTTAAATTCTACAAAACTTCTTCATCAATTTTTCCCTGAAATGATTGCTTTACAAGGAATTGAAACAATTGATGGTAAATCGCATAAAGACAATTTTTACCACACACTAGAAGTATTAGATAATATTTCAGAAAACACGGATAATCTTTGGCTTAGATGGGCTGCTATTATGCACGATATAGCAAAACCACCTACTAAACGATTTGATACTGAAATTGGTTGGACATTCCATGGACATGAAGAATTTGGAGCACGTATGACTTCACGAATCTTCAGACGTTTAAAATTGCCTTTAGATTCTAAAATGAAATATGTTGAAAAATTAGTTCGTCTTCACCTTCGCCCTATTGCTTTAGTAAAAGGAACTGTTTCAGATTCAGCAGTTAGAAGACTTTTATTTGAAGCTGGAGACGATATTGAAGATTTGATGACATTGTGTAACGCTGACATCACATCTAAAAATGAATTTAAAGTAAAAAAATATAAAAACAATTTCGATTTAGTCAACCAAAAATTAAAAGCTGTTGAAGAAAAAGATAGGGTTCGAAATTTTCAACCACCTATTTCAGGCGAATTGATTATGAATGTTTTTAAATTAAAACCTTGTAATGAAATTGGCGTTATCAAAACGAAAATTAAAGATGCGATTTTAGAAGGTATAATTGAAAACGAATACGAACCAGCTTATCAATTTATGCTTCAATTAGGAAAAGATTTGGGATTGTCTATTTCAAACGATTATCAATCCACTAAAAAATGATAACTTTACATATTAGAAAAATATAAACGTTATGGCTGGATTAAAATTCAGAGTCCTACTCGATTCAAAGGATCAAGAAAAAGTATTTAGAGATATACTTATAAGCGATACAGATAATTTCGAATCTTTTTACAAAGCAATAATCTCTGCTTTTAGATTTGAAGGTGATCAAATGGCCTCTTTCTATATTTCCAACGATGAGTGGGATAAAGGTCACGAAATTAGTTTAATGGATTTATCATACGATGATGATGCAATTGATGCAATCCCATCAGTTATGAAAAATGCTATTCTAAAAGATTTTATAGAAGAACCTGATCAAAAAATAATTCTTGTTTATGACTTCTTAAGAATGTGGATATTCTTAGCTGAATTAGTTGGTTATGAGCAAGAAACACCTGTTGAACCTATTGTTTCATTAGCAATGGGCATGGCTCCACCAGAAGATTCAAGAGTAACGGACTTAGGTGATGATGACGAAATCTTAGGTGACCTTTATGAAGATGACGACGACACAGATGATGATGATGATTACGGCTTTAACGATTACGAAGATGGGTTATCTGATGATGACATGTCAAGTTTCGATGGGTATGATTATTAGAAAGTAGATTGAGGTTGAGGTTGAGGTTGAGGTTGAGATTAAGGTTGAGGTTGAGGTTGAGTTTAAGGTATGTTAACGAAAACTGAGCTTTTCGAAGTTGAGGGTGAGTAAAGATTTAGAATTAAAAAATAAAATAGAGGCATGGAATTCGGAGATCCAATTGGGAAAGCTATATTAGATTATGTTAAAACAAATAAACCAGATGATATAATTGTATCTTCTGAAATTTGCGAAGATGATATAATTCCTATTGAAGTATTGTTTAGAACACTTGAAGAAATGCCCGAATTAGAAGTGTTTGCTATAAAAAAAACTTCCGGAAAAGTGTTAGATGTTGGAGCTGGCGCTGGTGTACATGCTTTAGAAATGAAAAAAAATGGGTGTGATGTATTAGCGATTGATATTTCGAAAGGAGCTATTGAACACTTGAAAACAAAAGGATTAAATGTACAACACATAGATTTTTTCGATTTAAAAGATCAAAAATTTGACACGATTACAATGTTAATGAATGGCATCGGAATCGCAGGATCTCTTTCAAATCTTGAAAAGACATTAGAACATGCAAAATCTTTATTAAATCCTGGAGGTAAAATATTGTGTGACTCTTGTGATATCCGTTACTTATACGAGGATGAAGATGGTGCTTTATGGGTGAATTTAAACACCGAATATTATGGAAACTTTCGTTTTCAAATGTCTTATAAAAAAGAAAAAACAGATTGGTTTGACTGGTTGTATGTTGACTTCGACTCATTATTCAATGCCGCTTCAAAAGTTGGCTTGAAAGCAACTAGAGTATTCGAACAAGACGACAATTATTTAGCTGAAATCACGTTTTAGAAAATTTTTAATGTTTGATGCTTGATGTTTAATTAAGTGAAATTTAAAAATAATACAACAGAATAATCAAATTTTGAGATTTAAAAAAAACATCTTTACCGTAATAATTGGGGTATTCTGTTTAAGTATCACTTCTTCAGATGTTTCGCCCTTTCCTTTTACAAATAGCTCTTTACTTTGGAAAATTGAAAGTCCAACTAGTAAAACAAGTTATTTATTTGGAACGATGCACATTATTGAAAAAGAGTATTTTATTTTTCCAAAAACGCTTGAGAAATTAGTTTCAAAATCAGATGAAGTAATAATGGAACTTCCCAGTATTCCTTCACCTAAAGAAGCTTTACCATTAATTACACTTAAACAAGGTTCATTTTTTGATTTTTTCACCAAAGAACAAACAGACAGCATACTAAATTGGGCAAATTCAAATTTAAAAATGAATGAACAATTATTTAGGAGTGTATTCTTTAAAATGAAACCTTTTGTAGTAGTTCAAACTGCAGTTCAACTTCAATTTCAAGGAAAAACAGAATCATATGAAAAGTCATTTTACACCCTATCTAATGAAAAGAAAATAGAAACAATTGGTTTAGAAACGGTTGAACAACAAATGAGTTTTTTTGATGATTTAACAAAAGAAGAACAAGCCGAAATGGTAATGGAAAGCATACGTTCTTCTGAAAAATCAATCGAATCTATCAAGAAGATGCAGAAAATATATTATAGACAAAATGTTGATTCGCTATTTTTAGTAATACAAGAAGAAGGTGGAGTATTGTCAAAAAAACAAACTCAACTACTAGACGATCGTAACAAAAACTGGATTCCTAAAATAAAAAACAATATATCGACTAAAAATTGTTTCATTGCTGTTGGTGCTGGTCATTTAGGAGGAACTAACGGCTTGATTCGATTACTTCAAAAAGAAGGTTACACACTCACACCTATTCAACTACAAAAATGAAAAAAATGAAAAATTTCCTTTTATTAATTATTACTATTTTATCGCTTTCAGCTTGCAAAACATATTCAGATGAGGATAAAAGAAATTTTGACAAGCAAATTAAAGCCTATTTAAGTCAACATAATTTGAAATGTAAAAAATCTGCTTCTGGTCTGTATTATAAGGTAATCAAAGAAGGAGAAGGAAACAAAATTCAAATCTCTGACAATGTATCAATAAGTTATAAAGGAAAACTAATTAATTACACCACATTTGATTACCAAAAAAAACCGGTAACATTTGCTGTAAAAGATTTGATTGGAGGCTGGAAAGAAATGTTATTAAAATCTAAACCTGGCGCTAAAATTTTCATGATTTTACCTCCACATCTAGGATACGGAAGTAATGATTTAGATGATATACCAAAAAATTCAATTTTGATTTTTGAGATGGAAATAAAAAGTGTAGAATAATCATTTTTAAATAAAAATAAATAATTGTACATTTATAAAATGTTGGTTCATATTTAAAAACGATAAATTAATCTAAAAATGGAATTTTCAAATAAGATTACAATAGCAATTGATGGTTTTTCTTCTTGTGGCAAAAGCACTCTAGCAAAAGCTTTAGCCAAAGAATTAAACTATATCTTTATAGATAGTGGCGCCATGTATAGAGGAGTATCCCTTTTTTGCATTCAAAATAATCTAGTTGAAAATGGTGAAATAAAAGAAGATTTACTTATTCAAAAATTACCAGCTATTGAAATTTTATTTGAAAAAAATGAAGAAACTCAAAAACCTGATTTATTATTAAATGGTAAAAATGTTGAACATCTAATTCGATCAATTGATGTTGCATCGATTGTATCAAAAGTTGCTTCAATAAAGCAAGTTAGAGAGAAACTAGTGATTGAACAACAAAAAATGGGCGAAGAAGGTGGAATTGTTATGGATGGTAGAGATATCGGAACTGTAGTATTTCCAAATGCCGATTTAAAGTTATTTGTTACTGCTGATCCTGAAACCAGAGCACAAAGAAGATTTTTAGAATTAACAATAAAAGTTGATAACTTTACCGT
>CAMDMY010000093.1 GCA_945902775.1 Chryseobacterium gleum
CTTTAAACCTTTAACACGATTATCTTTTTTACAATTTTCTTGAATTTTACCCCAACAATTATCCGGACTACCATCTTCTACTAATATAATCTCAAAATCAGTAGTGATTTTTTCAGTTTCTAAAACAATTCTTCTAACTAATTCATCTACAATTAATTCTGCTTTATAAACAGGACTGACAATGGAAAGCATCATTTGTTATATTTTAAATATTTTTTAGAATCAGTTCCACAATTAAAAATTAAATCGAAAATAGTTACTCCATGAACAAATTCTCCATGTAATTGATTGTATTCTGGATATCCTGAATAATCAAAATAATTAACTCTAATGTTTTCGTTTTCAAATTTAGATTCATTCATGTACACTTTTGCTGCAGGTCCAGAATAATAATCAGTAGCTTTTAAAGCTTTACAAATATTTACCAAACGATCTGTTTTATCTTCTGCTAATTCAAATCGTTCAGAACCAATAATTTCAACCGAAATTCCTAAGTATTGATTAATTTTTTCAATAAAATAACGATTGATTTCTGATAAAAATTCAAAATGACAATTTAAATAAAGATTTTCAACCCAATCAAGAACCTCCTTGTAGCACTTTGCCATTTTATAATGTTGTTTTAATTGATTTAAATGATCTATCCTCCAATTTAAATCTGATATTTTTGTTTCATTAATTTTTTGAAAATATTTTCCTTTCACTTCCACTGGTACCGATAACCATTTTAAACCTTGTAGAGTTTTAATGACGTTTCTATTTCTCCAATCTCTTTTAGTATATTGCATATCATCATATAAAACAATACTATCAACTTGAGCCATGGAATCAAAAAAACCTTTCCAAGGAATATAATTACTTTGGGTAATGATTATTTTTTTCAAAATAGTTAAAAAGAATTTAATTTATCAATTACAAAATTAATATCATCATCTGTATGAAAATAAGAAATTGGTAAACTTAAAGTTGTTGAATGTATCAATTCACTTATTGGAAATTTTTGATTTGAAAACAAATCTTGAAGTGCATTTTGATTATTTGGTGAAACTGGATAATGTATTTCTGTTGTTATATTGTTTTTAAGTAAGTACTTTTTCAAATCATCTCTTTTTTCGTGTCGAATATTAAAAATATGAAAAACATCATAACAATTTGAATTCCTTGAAGGCAATATAAAATCACTTTTTAAATTTTCAAAGTATAAATTTGCTAATTTACGTTTATGTTCATTTATTAAATCTAATTTTTTTAATTTAATAGAAAGAAAAGCTGCTTGTATTTCATCTAATCTTGAATTATAACCTACTATTTCATTATAATATTTTCTATCTGAGCCATAATTTCTTAATTTTCTTATATTTTCTAAAAACCTAAAATCGTTTATTAATATAGCTCCTCCATCTCCTAAAGCACCTAAATTTTTAGTTGGATAAAAACTAAAAGCACCGAATTCACCAAAAGTACCTACATTTTGATAATTAAACTTTGCTCCATGCGCTTGAGCACAATCTTCAATCAAAATCAAATTATGTTTTTTACAAATTTCAATAATTTTATCCATTTCACAAGACTTACCATACATATGTACAATAATTATTGCTTTCGTTTTACTAGTTATTGATTTCTCTATTAATATAGGGTCAATGTTGTACGTTTCTATTGAAGGCTCGACAAGGACAGGCTTTAATGAATTTTGTAAAACACTTAAAATTGTCGCAATATAAGTGTTTGAAGGTACAATTACCTCGCTACCTTTTTCTAAATTTAAAGATGCAAGAGAAAGAATCAAAGCATCTAAACCTGAAGCAACACCAACACAATTTAAAGAATTATTATATTTTGAAAACTCTTGTTCAAACTTTTTAACCTTATCTCCTAATATATACCAACCTGATTTTAATACTTCAGAAAATTTCTCTTCAAATTCTTTGAAAAATGATTTATTTAATGACGCTAAATTTTCATATTCAATATTTTTCATATATATAATCTTTATCATTATAATTCTCAGATGCTAAAACCATTAAAATAGCATCTTGTGAAAAATCAAACATTTCATGCCAATCTTTTGGCTCTATTATTAAACATTTATCTGGAGAATCAAGATTAAATATTTTTTCATTCTCTCCATCATTATTATTTATTTTACAACTTCCTTTAATACAAATAGCCGCTTGAATTGTTTTAAAATGTCGATGTCCACCTCTTACTGAATCATCTACACCATAGATATAAAAAATTCTTTTGATTTCAAAATTCAATACATTTTCTATAACCGTTAGATTCCCTCTAGAATCTGTAAAAGTTTTTAAATCAACCAGATACGCCATTTTATTTATGAATTTGGAATAATTGTTTCAATATTCTAAAATTAAAATATTGAAAATTGAAAATTGAAAAAGTAGTACCTATTAAAAGTGCCATAATAATAGTATATAAAACCTGAAATGTAGACAATAAAAACCCATCTCTCATGGTACCTCCTACTAACAATGCAATACCTCCAGATACAAATTGATTGACACCTAAATTTCCTGGAGTAATTTTAACAAGTAAAACCAAGTTCATCAAAAATGAAATTAAAACTAATTGAGAAAAAGTAAAATTTAATTTTAAAACTTGACTAATCCATAATGACCAAATCGCTGTAAGTAATGCGTTTGTCATTTTTATTAAAAGTATATTTATTATAAATTTCATATCAAATTTCATATCAAATTTGAATTTCATTATAACTTTTTTAATAATTCCACTCTTTAATTTTATAACATTTTTTTTTAAAATATAATTTAAAGTCACTAGGAATAGAGGATTTATAAATAGTACAATTGATATTAATAAAAATAAAAAAGAATAATGACTCCCTCCAAAAAAACAATATAAAACTCCAATTAAACCAGTTAAAGATAATCCAATAGAGAAGCTTAATATATAAACTTTTATACCTTCACTTATTTCTTTCTTGTATTTAGAATGTATATAAGAAATCGTATATAAAACTGAACCTTGTAAAGGTATTATTATCCCCCACAAACTAATTACAAAGGGTAAAGTTAAAACATCATATAAATCTAATTTAATATTACTTACTTTTTTAAAAAGTAATTTTAACTCGATACCTCCCATGATAAATATTGGGATAACAAACAACAACAATAATATATGGGATTTAAAAGATATTTCTGTAAATATTTTCTTATTTGAGCCAGTCAAAAACAACTCAAATCCAACAAAGAGTAATACTATAGTAATGATAATCGAACAAATGATTTTAAATGATTTATTCACTTATTTTTTTTTAAATAGATAAACAGCTGTAGGACTTATTATATTTATAGAATTTCCAATTTTCCATAAAAATTTGGAATTAAAATTAATCCCTAAAAAAAAAGGAAAAACTACAATTTTGTCATAATCTCTAAATAACCTTACAATTTGAATTGGATACAAATAATTTAAAGGGTAAAGAATTTTACCTTTCCATAATTTCAACCAAAATTTTCTAATTTTAATTGGAAAAATCGCAGCAAAATACACCTTGTTTTCACCATAAATCGTAAACCTCGTCGGCCCAGAAAAATATACAGAACCATTTGGCTTTAAAATTCTATTAATTTCTTGAAGTAGTAAATCATGATTATCAACCCATTGATACACATGATTACAAATTACAACGTCAACACTTTCGTTTTCTAAAGGTAGATTTATAATATTTGATTGAATGAAAGAACAGTTATCTGGTCTCAAATCAATATTCTTATCAATTTGAGAAATTTCAATATCAAAACCATAAATTTTCTTAACAAAAGATGACAGATAGCTTGTAATAATTCCATTAGAGCAACCTAAATCTGCGACCACGCAACTTCCTAATTCAGAAATATGCTGTTCTAACACTAATTTTATTTTCTCAGCCTTAGTAGATCGATTCTTGTTAATTGTAGGGTAATGATTATTGTATTGCTTAAAATCAAAATTATTAACCATCAATTTATATAAAATATTATTAAAAATAATTAAATTTTCTTAAAGAAACTCATTAAAACATTTTCTAAATATTTTTAGAACAAATCAAAAACATTGATTGCCTAATTATTAACATTTTTTGAAAAATATTATAATGCTGTTTATTGCCATAATAATAACTAAACTTATCTATTTTGAATCCATGTTGAGACAATATATATTCCAAAGTATACTTATCATGCCAAAGTGTATGTGTAGCATTTGGTTTAATTATTACTGTTGGCCATTTAGCATTTGGTGTTGTTATAACTAATTTTCCATCATCTTCTAAATGTTTAAATATATTGGCTAAAAACAAACCTTGATTAAATACATGTTCTATAACATCGCCTGCTATAGCGATATCAAATTTCTCATTAAACTGATGTGTTTCCATATTACCACTTATAATCCTAGTATCATCATGATTGTATTTAGTATTAAAAACCTTGTTTATATCTTCCTGTACATCAGGTAAATCAATCCCTGTCAATGATTTCACATCTACAGTTTTATACAAATTCCATAAAGAATATGCATCTGTCTGTCCTAAACTCCCAATATCTAATACCTTCTTATTTTTTATAAGATCTAATATAATTTTTTCTCTATACATTTGTTTGATTTATTTTATTTATATAATATCTAGCAATATGGTTCCAACTAAATTTAGTTTCTATAAGAAACTTAGAATAATTGCCCATTTCAATAATTAAATTTTTATTATGATATAATTCTGATATCAAGTCTGCTAATTTTTGAAAATCGCCTTCTTCAAAAAGATATCCATTACTTCCATTAAAAACTACTAATTCATTTCCTCCTATATTTGAAGCTAAAATTGGTTTTCTATTAGACATCGCTTCTAGAACTACAACATTCAAACCATCAGCAGGTAGTTTTCTAGATGGCATAATAAAAATGTCACAGGCACTATAATAATCTATTAGGTCTGATAATTTAACACTACCTGCTAAAATAATGTTTTGTTCTAAATTATTGTCATTTATATATTTAACAAATTGTGATTTAAGTACTCCATCTCCTACTATTAACATTTTAATTTTTAAATCTAGGTTTTTCAATTCATTTATAGCCTTTAACCCATCCAAAAATCCTTTTTTCTCTACAAATCTACCAACCATCAAAAGTAAAAGCTCATTATCAAAAATATTATATTTGTTTCTAATATTTTGCACATTTAGTTTTTCTTCTATTTTTTTATTTTCGACTGTATAAATGACTAAATCAAGTTTGTCACATGAAATTCCTAAGTTAATTAATTCATTTTTAAGATCATTACTATTACAAGTCAAAAAATCTGATTTATTTAATATCTTTTTAGTGATAAATTTCCCTAACAAACCTGTCTTATTTAGTACTGTAACATCAGAACCCGGAAATGATGTAATTATGGGAACTTTAATATTTGCAAACTTACGTGCAAATATTGAAATTATTGAATTTGGTATAGCCCAATGAGAATGAATAAAATCAAATTCATTTTTCTTTAATAATTTATATAATTTATAAGTGCCGAAAAATAATAAGAAAGGTGTTAAAAACAACTGAATTATTGAAAAATTTTGATCATTTTTCAAAGCTGCACCATATCCGAAATTTTGATATTTTTTAAAAAAGTAATTAAATCTTACAACATTAATACCATTTAAATTTTCAACATTTCTATTCCAAGTTGAAACATTCGGTGTAAAAACAGTTACATCACAATTTAAATTTACATATTCATTGCATAATCCTTCTATAAAATTAGCGCTCCAATCACCTTTAAATCTAGGGAAAGCATGACTTACTACTAATATTTTCATAGTTTATAAATATTAAATTATATTTTAAAAAAATCAAGAATTAATTACATTAAACATGAAAATATCATACACATAAGCTATTAATTTAATTTCAATTGATTTTTATCAATTATTTTTATCACTTTTGCTGGAATTCCTACTGCAACAGAATATGGTGGAATGTCTTTATTAACAACTGAACCTGCTCCAATAATTGAATACTCCCCAATCGTAACACCTTGTAATATCAGACTTCCTAAACCTATATAAGCACCTTTTTTAATAATTACACCTTCTTTCAATGATGAATTCTTTAAAATTTCTTGAAAATGGCTTGGATAATAAGCATGACCAATTATTGAAGTTTGTGCAATTATTGTTACGTCATCCTCAATTGTTACTAAAGTAGGGTCTGCATCATCAATAAAAACACCTGTTCCAATAAATACATTACGACCAATTTTTACTCCTCTAAGTCTATTCAAAAAACATCTCCAAGAAGGTAACAATACCCAGTTTCTAGCAATATTATGAATAATCCGCTTAATAAAAGCTGAAAAAATCTTTAATCCCTTCGATTTTTTACCTACTGGAATTTTTCCCCATAATTTTTGTTGTAACCCCATTTATAAATTTGTATAATTAATTTATCAATAAATATTATTCTTTATATAAACGATCATTATCTTGAATATCCATCCACATTGCAAAAAGAAAACTTTGAAAAGCACTAATAAACAAAAAGAAAAAAGTTAAAAAAGTAATAGAATTTAACGCCCTTGTATGTATCAACCAAGCATCAAGTATTTTATAACCGAAAGGTATAGAGGCTAAAAACAAAACAAAAGAAAGATGGTATAAAATAAATAAGGGATGAAAATCTCTAAAAAAATATTTAAACCATAAACGCTTAAAAAAAGATTTAATTAATAACCAAGAAATTCTAGGAATCACTTTCCATATTTTCATTTTTGATTGCTCCCCAATATTGTATACCGGTTTTATTTCAACTTCTTTAAGAGAACACATAGCAATATTTAATTTCACTAATACATCATTAGGATATCCATAATTTTTATAGATATCATAAATTCTTATTGAATTTAGAGCCTTATTTGAGATTGCTGTATAGCCTGTTTGCGTATCAGATACCCTCCAATAACCAGATGCTAATTTTGTTAAAATTGACAATAAAGAATTTCCAATAAATCGAATTTTAGGAATTACTAAAAGTGCACTTCTATGAATTAATCGATTTCCTTTAACATAATCAACATTTTCAAATACAATAGGATAACAAATGCTTTCTAATTCATCTGGATCCATTTGACCATCTCCATCCATTGTAGCTATGCAATCTATTCCATGATCTTTAGCCCATTTATAACCAGTTGTTATACCTGCACCTTTACCACTGTTTTTTAGATGTTCAATTAAAATAATTCTATCAAAATCAGAATCCTTATTATAAATTTCTAAAGGCGGAAATTTTGATATTTCTTCTTTCTGAATATCTTGTAAAACAATATTTGCTCGATTATAGCGATTAGGTTTAACATCGTCCAATATATTAGGCAATTTAACTCTTACACTTTTATCTTTTGATATATAATCTTTAACAATTTCAGAAGTATTGTCTTTTGATTTATCATTTATAATAATGATTCTGTCAACAAAAGAAGGCATTGTTTCAATAACCATCCCTATTTGTGTTTCTTCGTTATAACAAGGTATAACTACGGCAATTGTTTTATTATTGAGCATTTTAATTAATTGTTGTTTTTCCTTTTCTAAAATCTTGAATTAAAAGAGGTAAAATAATTAGAGAAAGATAATATACAAAGGATACTTGATATGTATAACGTGTGTAAGAATAACAAAAATAAAATGAAAAAAGTGCATTTGTCATAATCAATAATAATCCTGTTAAAATCGAAAAAACATAAATTTTAGATGAAAATCTAGTATAAAAAATTCCAATTATAGATGAAATTAAAACAATATTAAATATAATAGGAATAATAAAATTTCTAAATAAGAATGGTTGAATTTTATAAAATGGTGAAATGAAAAATCTGTATAATCTTGACACTTTCAAACTCCAATAATCTTTCATCATTAACTTATATACATCTATAATTTTAGGTTTATTTAATTTGGATAATTCTTTGTAAACTCTATTTACATTTTTTTTATTTGAATGATTTTTTAAATCACTAAAACAATTACCATATCGCATTTGAATATTATTCTTGTAAAAAAATAAATTTTCTTTTCCTAAAGTAGTGCCAGGTAACTCGATAGATAAATAAAATAGTTTATAAAAACCTATAAAATGCATCCATCTATGCTTAAAATCTAAAGTAGATGAAATGAGAATTTTTTTATTTTTATAAAACTTGGAATAATAGTTTTTTATTTTAGAATATTTAAATAATTCTTTTTTATCTTTTTTAATCAGAACTGAATCTAAATTTATAGAGGCCCAAACACTTCTTGTATCGTTGTAGTTTTCAATTATAATATTCTCAAATTTATTTTGATAAATTAGATATCCCCTTTGTTGAGACATTATATATGCTGCATACAACGAGTCTTTAAATAAAACACTTTTATTACTTAAATAACTCGTATACAAATATTTTTTTAAAGGTAGTTTTTCTATTTTTTTCCAAATTTCACTTTCAGTTGTCTCTAATTTAGCTCCTGTATAAATTGTTTCTAAATTCGAAGTAGAGGGATAAGAAACAATATTAAATGTTTTATAAATCGGACTAAAAAAATGAAAAGTGCATAAAATCAAAATAGGAATCAAAAAAATTCCTATCATTTGAAAAAACTTTATAAAACTTTTAAATGTGATTAAAATGTATGTTAAATAAGCTAGAATCAGAGGAATAAGTACGATTCCATTCGCTCTTACTGAAATAGAATAAACGACAACAAATGAAAGTAGTGTAAAATATAAAAAACTAGGATTATAAATCAATCTAAGAAATAAAGCCAAAGAAATAATAAACAAACTCCCCATCAAACTGTCAGGGTGATAAGCTGTATCATAATATAAGTTTATATTAGAGGTTAAATAACCAATTAATATAACAGCAACATAAAAGAGATACTTTTTTAAATAAACTTTGTAAAAATGATAAAATAATAATACTGCTAATAACTGTAAAACCGATTGTACAAAAAAGAAAAATACAGATGTATCATTTATTTTTTCACAAAGTAAAATAAGTAAAGGATAACCAATGCCAGGAAATCCAATCTGTGTATTAGAACCACTTTCTAATAAGTTAATAACCCGATTATACTCAAATGCGTCACCATTAATAAAAGGAATGGGAATATACATAAAATAAGGTAATCTAACAACTACAAAACTGATTATAATTGCAACTATTCCTATTAAATATTGATGATTTTTTGTAAAATTGATGATTCTCATTTTTTAAAAAATTCTTCTACAAAACAAAGCTTCGCCAATGTCAATCACAAAATTGTAACGACTGATAATACCGATAAAGATAAAACAAATAAATAGTTTAACCTTAAAAAGAAGTAAAGAACCTATTAATCTGCTTTCTCCTTTTTCGATTTAATATCCATAATCTGAACATTGTTTGTCTCTTTCAATTTTACATCAATTGTCAACAATAACATTAAAAATGGAATTAGAGGCGCTTTAAATCTCACTAATACCCCTAATAATCCGGAAGTT
>CAMDMY010000094.1 GCA_945902775.1 Chryseobacterium gleum
ACTTTTACAACAACATCCAATACAAGTACAACAGCAGGATCTTGTAATGGAACGTTAACCGTTTCAGCAACTGGTGGAACTTCTCCTTACGAATTTTCATTAAACAATGGTGCATTTGGTTCTGTAAGTAATTTCACAGGTTTATGTAATGCAACCTATTCAATTCAAGTGAAAGATAATGCAGGATGTATTAAAAGTATAACTGCAACGATTGTTTCACCTAATAACCCTTGTGCTAATTCTACTTTAAATGCAACTTTTACAACAACATCCAATACAAGTACAACAGCAGGATCTTGTAATGGAACGTTAACCGTAACAGCAACTGGTGGAACTTCTCCTTACGAATTTTTATTGGACAATGGTACATTTGGTTCTTTAGGTAATTTCACAGGTTTATGTAATGCAACCTATTCAATTCAAGTGAAAGATAATGCAGGATGTATTAAAATTATAACTGCAACGATTGTTTCACCTAATAACCCTTGTGCAAATAATCCTTTACAAGTTACTATTACTCATACTAATGTTACTAATGCAACAAAATGTGATGGTAGTTTAACTGCAACTGTAAATGGAGCAGCTAACTATACCTATGTATGGAGTAACAATTTAGGGACGACTAATTTAAACCAAACTAATTTATGTCAAGGTAATTATTCAATCACTGTAACAAGTAATGGTTGTTCAATTACTCAATCAAGAACAGTTGGTATTAATCCTCCAACAAATAACTGTCAAGGTTCTACTTTAGCAGCGACGATTATTACAAATCCTGCATTAAATGCAGCTACATGTAATGGTAAAATTATAATCAATGCTACAGGTGGTCGTTTACCTTATAAGTTCTCAGCAGATAATGGTGTTACATTAGTAAATACATCTATTTTCAATAATGTTTGTGTTGGAACATACAACGTAGGAGTTAAAGATAGTTTAGGATGTGTTCTTCATTTAACAGCTACAGTAGCAATAGATTCTAATAATACAGGTACAAACCCATGTGCTAATTCTACTATTAGTGGTTTGGTTTCTTCAGTTTTACCAACTAAACCGGGATCTTGTGTAGGGAAAGTTTCTATTGATGCTCATGGTGGAAGATTCCCATATCATTTTGTTTTAACAAGTCCTACTTCACCTTCTTTAACTACAAATGATCCTCATTTTACAAATTTATGTGGGGGTATTTACAATGTTAAAATTATAGATAGTTTAGGTTGTTCAAAATCTATTAATGTTCTAGTTCCAGTTGATTCATCTAATGCACCAAATCCTTGTTTAAATACAACTTTGGCTGCTACTGCATCGACAGCTAAAGCTTTCAATGCAGCAACTTGCAATGGTAAAATCATCGTTCAGGCAACTGGAGGTCAAGCGCCTTATAATTATTCAGCTGATAATGGAACAACTGTTACAACACAAAATGTTATTTCTAACTTATGTGCTGGAACTTATAATGTTGTTGTAAAAGATAATTTAGGTTGTGCGGTGAATGTTTCTGCTGTAGTAAAAGTGGATTCAGTAATTGTTGCTCCAAATCCTTGTAATGGTACAACATTAAATGGTTTTGTTTCAGCATTGACTCCTACAGCAACAGATTCTACATGTACTGGTAAATTCTATATCAATGCAAATGGTGGTCGTGCTCCTTACAAATTTAATGTTGTAAACAACGGTGGTGCCTCAGGAAATGCTTTAGCTGTTCCAACACCATTCTTTTCAAATTTATGTGCTGGAAATTACACAGCTGTAATTATTGATAGTGTTGGATGTATTAAATCTTTCCCAGTTCTTGTTCCTGTAGATACTGCTTCTCAAGTTAATCCTTGTAAAGGTTCAGCTTTAGCAATTACTTTTGTTTCTACTAACTCTACATCTTTAGCAACTACAAATTGTAATGGATCGTTAACTGCTTCTATTACTGGAGCTGCTAACTATACTTATACATGGAGTAATGGTTTAGGGAATGCTAGTTTAGCGCAAACAGGATTATGTCCAGGTATTTATAAATTAACTGTAAATGCAAATGGTTGTATTAAAACTGAAACTGGATTAGTTCAGGTTGGAGCTACTCAAGATCCATGTACAGGTTCTACACTAAACGGTGCTATTATTTATTCAGTTCCTACAACTCCTGGAAATTGTGTTGGTAAAATAGGTGTTTATGCTACAGGCGGTGCTGTTCCATATTCTTATGAAATCAAAAACAATGTTGCTAGTGGATTTTCAACTACATCTTTAGTGCCAAATTTCAATAATTTATGTGACGGTACTTACTCAGTTATCATTAAAGATAGTTTAGGATGTGCTAAAAACTTCATTGGTAAAATTGGTATTGAAGCAATTCCAGTTAATACCAATCCTTGTTTAAATTCTACTTTATTTGTAAAAATGACTGAAACGAATGTTTCAGCTCAAGGTCAAACAGATGGATCATTAGTAGCAACGGTTTCTGGTGCATCTAATTACACATATACTTGGAGTAACAATTTAGGAAGTGCTAGTTTAACTCAAACTAATTTAGCTCCAGGTAATTACAAAGTAAAAGTAACAAGCAATGGATGTTCTTTTGAGGCAATAGGTAAAGTAGGTATCAACGTACCAACGAATCCTTGTGTAAACTCAACTCTTTCAGTTGCTTTAACAACAATTGATGTTACTGCAGCTAATACGTGTGATGGTTCAATCTATTCTACAGTAGCGGGTGGAGTAGCTCCATACAAATACTTATGGAATACATCTGATACAACTTCTTTTATCGATACTTTATGTAATGATACATACAAGTTAATCGTGAAAGATGCTCAAGGATGTTATGTTATTTCTACAGGTGTTGTTGCTAAGTTCATTCCAACGCCAATTCCATTGACTGGTTATGTTATCCCTGTTGGAGAAACTACAGCGAATGGATGTGATGGTTCTGCTTCAGCGATTGTTTTTGGTGGAACAGCTCCTTATAGATACTTATACTCTAATAACTCTACAGAATCTTCTACTCCCTATTTATGTGGTGGAATTCAAAAATTGATAGTTGTAGATGCTGCTGGTGATTCATTGAAGATTGATTTCATAATTGCTTCTCCTGCGAATACTATTACTAATACTACGGTTGTTACAGGTACTACAATCATAGATAGTTTATACAGCGCGGTTGTAACTAATTGTGTTATTACAGATTTCTCTCAAATTGATTCAGCTTTCGTTATAAACTACTCGTTATTAGCAAATGATTCAATTTCAGTAAACTGGGTAGTCTATTTTAATGGTGATTCTATTATAGTGAATAATCATTACATTTTAGATTTCACTGCTGGAGCTTATCAATTTGCACTTCAGTTATACTGTCCAACGAAATTAAATGGTCAATTCTTGACTGCTTATGATCAGTTGAACATTACTAATAATGGAGGAGGAGGTTCTGTAGGATTAGGTAAAGTGGATATCAATACTGTTGGTATTTACCCTAACCCATTCAGAGATTACATCATTATCTCATTAGAGAACAATGAAAGTTCTGAAGTATTGATTACAGATATCGCTGGAAAAGAAGTTGTAAACAGAAAATTCAACGATAAATTAATCAAAATTGATATGAATACATTGTCTGCAGGTTCTTACATTGTAACAGTTAGAAATAACAATACAGTAACAACTAAACAGATAGTGAAATAATTAAATAATTTGTGGATGAATTGATTTCATCACGTTAAAAACCGAAAGGCTGCTTCTTCATTGAGGCAGCCTTTTTTGATATTAAAATGAATGAAGCATCGTAAAATTTTACGATGATACAGTATTTAAAAAAACGCTCGAACCTCCATTCCGCCCGAATGAATCATTTTACTGTTCTCCGATTTACGTCCGTTGTATTGTAAGGAAATTTGTAATGTTTTAGATACTGAATGTTGGTAACCTAAATTCCAAGTGAAGTTTAAACCTGGTCTTAATGCTTCTAACATTTCAAATCCCAATGCTGAATTTTGAGTTCCTGTGTATTTAATATTGACTGCTGTGAACGTTCCGTGTAAACTTCCTTTTTCGGATTGGTTGTACTTGAAGGTAGATCCTAATTCTTTTACAATAGCAATATCACCGCCATATTTTTGAGTATTTTGTTTATTGGAATAGCGACCGTCTAATGTAATCCTAAAAGTGGTCGAAGGTTGAAGTATAAAACTTGGTTTTATGAAATAATAGTCCAAATAATAATTTCTACCAGTTGTATAATCTGCTTCCGCAATTTTAATTCCTTTTTGTCCTGTTGCTTCGATGGTAATTATTTTCTTAATGTTCCAACGAATTGAAACTTCTTTATAGGTGTTTTGACGTGAATCAAATCCTGTTGCTAACAATGTTTTGCTTCTGGTATCTTGGTAATTGAATTCAGCGCCAATAATACTAGATGTTCGATTAAAAAATAAGCTGTTTCTTATGTTACTCGAAGTCGATATTAAATTCGTATCTCTTATGGATGTTGAGAAGGGGTTAAATGCATCAATTCCAGTGAAAATATTTGCCTTACGATTCAATCGAACCCTTGCTTGGTCTGAAAAGAGCGCTATGAATTTTCTAATCCCCTTTTTGTTTAGCCAAACGCGTTCGGGTCTTAAGAATAAACCTTGGTTTAATTCGTTGGAGTAGGTTTTTACATAAGTGTTACTTGGAGTGAATACCCTAATATAACTTGCCTGGTCAACATATTGAGCAACTTCAAACTCATTTAAATCTTTTATACCGTCGTTATTGTAATCTATCCAGGTATAAACTCCTTGTCCGTCATTTACTTTGATGTAGAGGAATTCTTTCTTTAATTCTAGCCCAGAACCAATTTCATAGAAGTTATTCCATGTAAGGGCTCCTTTTAAGGCTCTCAATTCATAATCAATTCTACCAAGTAAAGTATTTTCAGGTGTTTGGTTTAAAAGCGTCTTATTTATCACATTTAACTCTCGGTAACTGGTAACGATATTTAATGTTTGATTTTTAAAACTTACAATTTTTATTTCTCCTCCTGTAGTTTTCGCTTTTGCAGTTGCAGTTAAACGAGAACTATCTGATGTTTGATCAAATCGTTCTCGATAAAAGAGTTTATAATTGTTTTTAGTGCTATCTCCATTTGATATATAGAACTGATAATCATAGAATTGATAACTTTTTGTGTCCAACGACATTTGAAGTGAGTTAAACGTATTTAATTCGTGATCGTCTTTAAATCCAATTTTATATGATTTTACATTTTTGGTTAGTTCAATTTTATGTCGTGTAAATTGATTTTTGGTTTTTGTTTGACTTCCTAAATAACTAGCATCCCAGATTGCTGAAAACCCTTTTTGATTCCATTTACCGTTACTTTTGGTTCTTAATCCTTGATAATCAGTCCCGACAAGATATTGTTGTGCTTCAATATTGATATTTCCTCTCGACTTTCGTTTGAAATTTAATCCCCCAGTTGTTGCTAATTGGTTTCCTTTGTATCCTTTGTTTCTGGTGTTCCAATCTCGATCAAATTCAACTGCTCTGTATTGTTCAATCGGACTAAAATTTTTATCCAACGTTTCAATTTCAAATTTAGGTTCCAATGTCCATTTTGGAATACTGTCTTTTCCTAAGGGTATAGAACCAATTAAACGCGACCGAATCGCTACACTAGCATCATCTTTATTGTCTTTCAAGGAAAATGTATTGATATCATTTTTAGAATAGGCGACCTCTGATTCAAATTTTAAATGCTTATTCAATTGGTAAGAAATTCCTGAAGTAATCATTTGTTTTTGTTTCGGAGTAACGAGTAGGTTAGAGGGCATAAATTGACCTTGTGGAATTCCATTTATCGGCGCCACCCATTGATACACTTTTCCTAATGCGTTGAAATTTTTAAAAACATAATTTCCTTTTCCTTCTCCTACAAATTCAAATATAGCTTTATAGAAAGCTGAGTCTTTATTCGCTGAGTAGACTAAAATAGAATCATACCCTAATGAATCTACAATTTTATACATCACTTGGTTATCAACATAACCACTCGAATCGATACTTGAACTTCTAGCCAACTGTAAACTATCACCTATTGATGCGAGTAAAAACTTTTGATCACTTGTTAAACTTTGTTGAAGTGGCTGATTTTTAACATCTTGCTCAGCATACCCATTGATCCAAAAATCCAATTTTTTAGTATGGTAGGTCGTAGAAGATTGAAAAAGAGAACGTGCATAATTTTGATCCGAATATTGAAATTCGACCACAATTCTAGAATCTTTTGTGATTTGGTTTCGAGATGTAAACGTTACCTCTGCTGAATTATAATTGACTGTATAATCAAATTCTTGTCCACGGACTAATAGTTTTCCATCGATATACACGTTTTCAGTTCCCGCTAACACAATGATAAATGGCTCATTATCATTTCCTTTTAAACGATACGGACCTTGATTTCCTTCAATTCCAGGAATAATCTGACGTGCAAATTTCCCTTTCGAAAAAGCCCCACTCACCTGAGTTTTCCAGACGTGATTTGAATCAACACCCCACGTTCTTTCAACAGTTAAACCTTGCGCTCTTTTACGATACGTCATAAAATATCCTTCTGGTTTTTTCAACCAAAAATCTCCTGCTATTAATTTGAATTTATCGTTGTAAACTTGAATGAAAATTTGATCAAACTCTTGTAATTTATTCGTGTTTCCATCTGCTTGAATAGGAATATTATTATCCGAAACAGAAGCCAATAATTTTAAATTGGGAGTTAAATCTCCTGATAATTCAAGGTTTAAAGATGAATTAACGGCCAAATTTTGATTATTTCCAAAAGCAATTCCACGCGAAATACTACCTGCTTTATTAATTCCAGAACCACCAAAAATATCTTGTTGATTATCCGCAGTTGTGATTAAAAATTTATCCCGATCTCCTTTTTTCTGATTATAAATAAGGGTTGAATCTTTCGTTCCATAGACTTTACTCAAATTGATCGATAAAACACGGTAATTGATTTTTACTGAGTCAGAACATTGGTTGAAAATCAAAAGTTTACTGTGTGCATAATCCAGTTCGTAATCGTTACGACTTAATTGAGTTTTACCACAAAAAAGCTGAAATGAATTTGGATAAATGGTTAAACTATCCAACACAATCGTGTCAGAAGTGTTTGCAATTGTTCGGGTGCGAAAATTCGTTTCCTGTGAAAAAACAGCAAAAGAGAAGAATACAACCAGTATGCAAAGGCAATTACGCAACCACTTTAACATTCATACAAATATACAACGTATATAATTGAAAAATAGTACCTGATTCACTCAAACTCCCAATAGGTTTTTCATCGATTGTATATTTAATCTAATCACGAATATATAATTTCAAAGTATCGATACTAATATCAAATCTTTTCACCATATCATAAAAAACTTCGTCGTATTGATGATTAATTTTTTTCGCAATCGGGTTTTCATTTTTATGTATTCTATTAGGATCATAATAAGTTATCCAAGAATAATAGGTTCCAAGATCAGGAACAATTAAATTTTTATCAAAATTGTTATTTTTTATCTGGTTTTCCATAAAGCTAATGTATTCTTCATTGAATATGGCAGATGGATAATATTTTACAAGGTGTAATAAAGTTATACCATGACCAATGCTTATAGCATTATATGTTTTTTTATTATAAGTTAGTAAAGAATCTGCTCTTAGCTTATTTTTTAAAATATAAGTTTGTATTATTTTTAAATTATTTAAGAAGATTTGATTTTTAACTTCTTTGGGAAGTAATTTGCTCTTGATTGCTTTTTGATCAAGTTCAGTGATAACTTCGAAAGCCATCTTTAAAGAATCTTGAGATGTTTGTGCTTTAAAATAAAAGAAGTTAAGAAGTAAAAAAAGAGATAGAAAGTATTTCATGTTTAAGTTTATTTGTTTGGTTAAAATTGTAAAAATATATATTTAATTGAAAATTCATACAATGAGTCAATAGGGTTTCAATTTTCAAATCATCAAAACTTGCAAAATTTACAAGTTTTGATGATTTGTTTTAAATTTCAAGTAACCAATTAAAAACATTGAGATGTTTTATCCCTTCTCTATTTTGAGTGAATGAATCTGTTGTAAGTAGATATTTTGGATAATTGTCTTTTATTTTTTCTAACGCTCCAAATTCTCGTATTAGAGTTGTTTCAGATGACATTTCCCAAGCAACTTGATAATATTCAAGATCACCTGTAGGTGTTTTACATACAAAATCTACTTCAGAATTTCTTGTTGTTCCTGTCCAAATTTTATTCCCTCGTCGTAGTAATTCTAAATAAACAATATTTTCTAAGATATGGCCTCTGTCCGTTTTTCGATCTTTACCGATTAAAATATTCAACAGACCTGGATCCACTAAGTAATATTTTTCTTGTGTTGCTAATTGTTTTTTACCTTTCAAATCAAATCGATTTACTTTATAAAATACAAAACTTGAAACAAGATATTCTAAATATTTCTCTACGGTTGAGTGATGAATTGATTGATTATCAAGTGTTAATGATTTTGAAATATTACTTGGAGATAAAGCACTACCTATATTTGAGGATACGAATCGAGCAATATTTCCAAAAGCACGCTTATCATTTATTTGATGCCGTTGTGTTATATCTTTTTCAACTATTGTTGTATAAATAGCTTCTAAATACTCATAAATTTTATCAAATCCATTTTCTCTTAATTCAGCTCCTTTAGGCAAAGAAGTTTCGTTTACATAATCAAAAAATAATGCTTCGTAATTAAGGTATTTATTAGAACTATCTATTTTTCTAGCTGTTAAATATTCTTTGAAAGAAAATGGTAAAATTGAAATTTCAATACAGCGACCACTTAATAAAGTGGCTAATTCACTGCTTAGTAAAAATGCATTAGAGCCTGTAATATATACGTCGACATTTTCCGAAGCATAAAGTCCATCTACTAATTTCTCAAAGAATGGAATATTTTGAACTTCATCCAAAAATACATAGTTCGGTTTATCTACTATTAGTTTATTTTTGATTTCAAAATAAATAGTATCCCACGATTTATTTAAATAATTTTCAGGTAATTCAAAATTGTAAAATTGAATTTGATTTTTTTGAATTTTAGATTCAAGCAATTGATCTCTAAATAGTTCTAGCAAAGTGCTCTTTCCTGATCTACGAAGACCACTTACAACTTTTATTAGGTCTTTGTCTTTGTAAGATAATAGTTTTTCTAAATATAATTTTCGAAGAATATACTTTTCCATATCATAAAGTTACTTTAAATTATCAAAACTTGCAAATTTTACAAGTTTTGATAATTTAAAGTAAAGGAGTTTATCGTAAAATCTATAATTAAGCAAAAACAATTGACAATAGTGGTTTGATTCAAAATAAGTTAAACCGCTTATTTTTATAGCGTCACGATGAAAATATATTTTATTTAGTTGATTTGAATGAAATTCAGTATTGTTTATCATAAAACTAAAAT
>CAMDMY010000095.1 GCA_945902775.1 Chryseobacterium gleum
TGACACTTTAATTATTCAGCTGAAAGCATTCCTTTAAAGTATTCTCTGTTCATTCTTGCGATGTTGTCTAAAGAAATTTCTTTTGGACATTCAACAGCACATGCTCCGGTGTTTGTACAATTTCCGAAACCTTCTTCGTCCATTGTCTGAACCATGTTTAATACACGTTCTCTCGCTTCAACTTGACCTTGAGGCAACAATGCTAATTGAGAAACTTTAGCAGAAACGAATAACATTGCAGAAGCGTTTACACACGTTGCAACGCAAGCTCCACAACCAATACAAGTTGCAGCTTCGAACGCTTTGTCTGCATCAATTTTAGAAATTGGAATTGCATTTGCATCAACGGTATTTCCAGAAGTATTTACTGAAACGAAACCTCCTGAAGCCATAATACGATCAAACGCTCCACGATCTACTACTAAATCTTTAATTACTGGAAATGCTTTCGCTCTCCAAGGTTCAATGTAGATAGTATCTCCATCGTTGAATTTACGCATGTGTAACTGACACGTTGTAACCCCTCTATCTGGTCCGTGCGCTTCACCATTAATGAATAAAGAACACATCCCACAAATACCTTCACGGCAATCGTGATCAAACGCTACAGGATCTTCTCCTTTAACGATTAATTCTTCATTCAAAATATCCATCATTTCTAAGAATGACATATCTCCATCAATATTATCGATTGGATAAGTAACCATTTGACCCTTGTCAGTTGGACTTTTTTGTCTCCAGATTTTTAATGTTAATTTCATTTTTTTAGTTATTGGGTGTTGGGTATTGGGTGTTGGCTCTTTGTTTGAACCTCACACTCAATCCAATTATTAAACTTCAATTTTTAATTCAATAGATTTTATCAATCCGTTTATCATTTTTCCTATTTGTTCAATTAGCAAAGAATAACTTTCGATATTCCTAACACCTAAAGAATCACTTATAATTTCTCTCTACTAATTTAATCTCTTCGAACACTAATTCTTCTTTGTGTAAGATTGCTTCTGAAGGTTTACCTGTGTATTCCCAAGCGGCAACGTAAGCGAAATCTTTATCGTTTCGTTTTGCTTCTCCTTCTTCAGTTTGAGATTCTTCACGGAAGTGACCTCCACACGATTCAGTTCTATTTAAAGCATCAACTGCCATCAACTCACCTAATTCTAAGAAATCACACACTCTGTTTGCTTTATCTAACTCTGGGTTGAAAGAATCAATTGTACCAGGGATACGAACATCATTATAGAACTCTTCACGTAGTTTTTGAACTTCGTTGATTGCCCATTTTAAACCTTCTTCATCACGAGACATTCCAACTTTATCCCAGATAATTTTACCTAAACGTTTGTGGAAATGATCAACTGTTTTCGTTCCTTTAATATTCATTAAACGTTCTAATCCAGCCATCACTTCTTGTTCAGCTTGAACGAATTCAGGAGACTCAGTAGAAATTTTACCTGTTCTAATTTCATCCGCTAAGTAATCCGCAATAGTGTATGGTAATACGAAATAACCATCTGCTAATCCTTGCATTAATGCAGAAGCTCCTAAACGGTTAGCGCCGTGATCAGAGAAGTTCGCTTCACCTGTTGCGTAACAACCTGTAATTGTTGTCATTAAGTTGTAATCAACCCAAACACCACCCATTGTGTAATGTACCGCAGGGTAAATCATCATTGGTGTTAAGTAAGGATCTTGATCTACAATTTTATAATACATTTGGAATAAGTTACCGTATTTCGCTTTCACTACTTCACGTCCTAATTCCAATATTGTTTCCATTGAAGCTTCACCATGCGAATGAGAAGTTCTCGCTTTCTCACGTCCGTAACGTTCGATTGCAGAAGCGAAATCTAAATATACTGCCTCACCTGTAGCATTTACTCCGTAACCCGCATCACAACGTTCTTTCGCAGCACGAGAAGCAACATCACGAGGTACTAAGTTACCGAATGCAGGGTAACGACGCTCTAAATAATAATCTCTATCGTCTTCTTTGATATCCGTTGGTTTCATTCTACCTTCACGAATAGCTTTAGAATCTTCTAAATTTTTTGGTACCCAAATACGACCATCATTTCTCAATGACTCTGACATCAAAGTCAATTTTGACTGGTGATCACCTGAAACGGGGATACAAGTTGGGTGAATTTGAGTGTAACAAGGGTTTGCGAAGTAAGCTCCTTTTTTGTGAACTTTCCAAGCTGCTGATACGTTTGATCCCATTGCATTAGTTGACAAGAAGAAAACGTTTCCGTAACCTCCTGAAGCAATAACTACTGCATGAGCTCCAAAACGCTCTAATTTTCCTGTCACCAAGTTACGAGCGATAATTCCTCTAGCTTTTCCATCAACGATAACTAAATCTAGCATTTCGTGACGTTTAAACATTTGGATTTTACCTTTTCCAATCTGACGAGACATTGCAGAATAAGCTCCTAACAATAATTGTTGTCCAGTTTGACCTTTCGCATAGAACGTACGAGATACTTGAGATCCACCGAATGAACGATTATCTAGCAAACCTCCGTATTCACGAGCAAATGGAACACCTTGAGCAACACATTGGTCGATGATAGAAGCAGAAACTTCCGCTAAACGGTAAACGTTTGCTTCACGTGCACGGTAGTCACCACCTTTAATTGTATCATAGAATAAACGGAAAACTGAATCTCCATCTCCTTGGTAATTTTTTGCAGCATTTATTCCACCTTGTGCAGCGATTGAATGCGCACGACGAGGTGAATCTTGAAAACAAAACGCTTTCACGTTGTATCCTAATTCAGCTAAAGCAGCAGAAGCAGAACCTCCAGCTAAACCTGTACCAACAACGATAATATCGATGTTTCTCTTGTTAGCAGGATTCACCAAACGAATGTGATCTTTATACGAAGACCATTTATTACTAAGTGGTCCAGTTGGTATTTTTGAATTGAAATTCGACATAGTATAAATATTTTAAAATCGATTTTAATTATGAAAAGAAAATATACAATGGAATGATTGCAAATAATGTAGGAACAATGATTGCAAATCCTTTTCCAATATTACCAATTAAAGCAGTGTAACGTGGGTGACGTAAACCCAATGATTGGAATGCTGCTGCAAACCCGTGCATTAAGTGAAACGATAAAACCGCCATTGAAATAGTATATAACAATACGCCTAACCAAGCTAAAGGATTTGCTTCTATACCGTTTGAACTTTTTCCAAAGAAAGCTAAAACTGCAGAATGTAAATCTTTGTATCCTCTACCAATTTTAATTTCGGGTTTAGCAAGATATAAATCAAATTCATCTTTCACTACGATTTCTTTCACAACTGGAATTGGTTGAGTTGAGAAGTCGTGTGTATAATAAAAAGCTTGTTTTTGCTCTCCCATTTGACCAGGCACTGAAACTTCATATGTATGTAATTTCAATCCTCCAAAGTGCATTTTCGCCCAAAAGTTAACCATGTGCGTTACAATAAAGATTAGAATGATACTTCCTAAAACAGCCATCTTTCTTGATGCAGAAGATGAGTTAGAAGCCGCATTGTTCATTGCATATTGAACAGGTCTTGCTTTTTTGTTTTGAACAGCTAATAAAATACCATCAATAGCGTGAAACAAAATTGATAAATAAGTAATGTACGACATCACTTTAATCAAAGGATTGTGCTGCATAAAGTATGCATACTCATTGAATGCTCTTCTTCCTGCTTCACCAGGAGTGAACAACTGTAAATTCCCTAAAAGGTGTCCTACCAAGAAGAGACATAAAAACAATCCTGTAAATGCCATCCAATACTTTTTGGCAATAGAGGATTTTAATAAAACTGACTTACTCATAGATATAAATATTTGTAAAATATATGGCAAATTTAATAGTTACAGTCAACAAATAACGATTTAAGCCTTATTTAGACTGATTTTAAGTAAGGATGTTGAATTCAATTTTTAGAAACGAATATTTTGTTAAACAATCGAGTTTATAAATTGGGGTAATAAATAGATTAAAATTGCCTAAAAGCTTTAAATACACTAATATTTTTATCTTTGTATATGCTTCGTTAAATTGTAGACTTTAAATTTTCAAAGATTTATATTTTTAATCTAACTAATTGATTATTATTCATTTTAGATTAGAGTAAGTTTAAATTAATAAGTATACACAAAGAACAAAAAGCTTAATTTTTGAAAATTAGTGAAAGAAAATTTTAAAAAATACTATCGATTTTTATTTGCTGTCATTGCGAGTTTATTATTTGTTGGGTATTATTTTCAAGTATTTTCTAATAACCATTCTGGTTCTATTCGTTCGTTTCAAAATCGCTTTTCTGATTTAGAAGAACAATTAGACGACCAATTAAAATTGGAAAAGTCGAAATTGAAATACAAGCAGGCTGAAAATCGTTGGGTTTCGCCTCTACAAAATGACGAAGTAAATATACATATCTACCGAAATGATTCATTAATTTATTGGAATTCGAATCAATTACCGATTATTCGTTTTGCCGATATTCACTTTCCAACATCTGGAATGTTGCATCTTCAAAATGGATGGTATTTCGCAAAAATGGCTGAAGTAAATCACCAGTTGATTTGTGCTTCAATTCTGGTGAAACGTGATTATTCTTACGAAAATAAGGAGCTAATCAACGAGTTTCCTGAAAATTTACATTTACCTTATTCTACTTACATAACGTTTGAACAAGAAAATGGGTATCCTATTTATTCGAAAGACCGTAGTTATCTGTTTTCTATTCACCCAAACGAATATCAAACGGCTGATACGAGCGAATCGACTACTTTGCTTTTATTATTGTTGCTTGCCATTTCACTTTGGTTAGCAACCCTATTTCATTTTAATTCTTCTTTAAATGATCGAAAAAGTTGGTTGATTCCAATTGGTTTGGTTGCATTGCGTTTGTTGTCTATTAAATTGGTTTGGTTCGGATTTATGCACGATACCGAAGCTTTTCAGCCAAGTTTATATGGTACGAACGAATGGTTTCCGAACTTTTTTGAATTCCTTTTGAATTGTTTAGTTATCGCTTATTGTCTGTTCTTTTTGATTCGAAAATTAAATCTGTTTGAAAGTGCGAAGTACAATCGTTTCATAGCCATCGGGTTATTGGTTTTAAGTGTACCTTTTTGGATGTTTCTATTGTATCTAAATAAAGGGTTGATTGAAAACAGTTCGATTCCATTGGTTATTGAAAAACTATTTTCGCTCAATATTTATTCGGTTTTAGCGTTGGCTAGTATCGGACTGTTATTTTATCTTTTCCATAAATTAATTAAGGAAACCATCCAATTGTGCTTTAAAAATCAGGTGTCGTTTCAAGTGATACTGGTGATAGGTTTCATTTTAGGCAGTGGCTTTTGTATCTATCAATTTACGGTCGGACATCGATTAATGTTTGCTTCCTTTTTTCCTTTGATTATTACCTTTTTATTGATGTTTTATGTTTATTGGGAGCGACCATCATTAAAAATTGGTTACGGTATTACATTTCTATTTCTCTATTCGTTACTAGTTGCATTGAATTTAGGAGAATTTAATCGTCGAAAAGAACAAAGTGAAAGAGAATTATATGCGAATCAGTTAGCGGCTGAAAAAGATATTGTTACAGAGGTTGAATATGCGAATATAAAAGAGAAAGTCAAAAAAGATGAAGTTCTTTTAAAATTAATTTCTTCACCTCGAAATATGGGTTTATCTGATTTCGAAGATGGATTGGAAAGAAGAATTTTTAATGGCTTTTGGGAACGATATGAAATGGGATTCAATTTGTTTAATTTGAGTCACGAATCGATTATCAATTGTGAAGTAAATGAAACAAACGATTACGACGAATTAAATCGAATTATCGAACGTCACGGTTCTGTTTCTGAAATCGATAGTAATGTGTTTTTCATTAATGATTATACCGGATATTACAGTTACATCATTCGACAACCCATATTTACAGCAGATTCTTTGGAAGGATTGTTAATGGTTTCTATGAAATCTAAGAAAATTCCGGAAGAAATCGGATTTCCTCGTTTATTGATTTCTACCAAAGCGAAAGTGTTTGAACCGCTTCAAAATTATTCCATCGCGAAATATTATAAGTCGCACCTTGTGACGAAATACGGTAAATTCAATTATCCTTCTTCCGATTTAGCTTTAAATAACTGGAAGGACTTACAAACAGGTTATTATGACAGTGATGGATATAATCATTATGTACTGAAAAAATCGGCGAATGACATTGTAGTACTTTCTACTAAAAACTTCACATTCATAGAGTTAATTACCTCCTTCTCGTATTTGTTCAGTTTTTACGGTTTATTATTATTACCGTTTTTCGTTCGAATTGATTCAAAATCTATTTTTCCAACAAGTTTTACGTTAGCACTTAAAATTCAACTAGTTTTAATCAGTTTGGTTTTCCTTTCATTACTAGCATTTGGTTGGGGAAGTGGTGTTTTCGTAAGTAATCAATACAATGAGTATACAAATGATTTAATTCGTGAAAAATTAATTTCTGTAAAATCTGAATTAAGAGATAAACTTGGAAAAGAGAAAGAGTTAAGTCTCCAAGAAGAAGGGAACTATATGGAAACACTTCTTCAGAAATTTGCAAAAACGTTTGTTACAGATATTAACTTGTACGACCAAAAAGGATTCTTATTAGCAGCTTCACGACCAAAAGTTTTCAATATCGGATTGATTAGTGAGCAGATGAATCCAAAAGCTTTCTTCCAAATGGACATTAAGGATAAAAGCGAATTTATTCACCAAGAAGACATTGGAAATTTAAGTTATTCTTCCGCTTATACACCTTTCTACAGCAATGATGGAAAGCTTTTAGGTTATTTAAACTTGCAACATTTTGGTCAACAGAAAGATTTTGAGAATCAAATTCAACAATTTTTGGTTGCGATTATAAATGTCTTTATGCTATTGTTAGCGATTTCGATTATTGTCGCAGTATTTGTATCTAGTTGGGTAACAGCACCATTGCGAATTATACAAGAAAGTTTCTCTAAAGTACGTTTTGGAAAACACAACCAACAAATTTTATACGATAAAGAAGATGAAATTGGAGCGTTGGTAAAAGACTATAATCAGAAATTAGAAGAGTTAGAATATACGGCACAACAATTAGCACAAAGCGAACGTGAATCTGCTTGGAGAGAAATGGCGAAACAAGTAGCACACGAAATTAAAAACCCGTTGACACCGATGAAATTAAGTGTCCAACAATTGCAACGTGTTTACGATCCAAATGACCCAAATTCTGGAGTAAAACTTCAGAAGGTAACGAATTCAATTATTGAACAAATTGATGCATTGGCTAAAATTGCGAATGAGTTCTCAAGTTTCGCAAAATTGCCACGCCCAAATGAATTAGAAATCGACCTTTTACCTTTATTAGAGAATGTAGTGGAGGTTTTCAAAGAGTCGGACAATTTCCACATTTCAATTCAAACAGAATTAAATAACTGTCTAGTAATGGCAGATAAAGATTTAATGCTTCGTGTATTTAACAACTTGATTAAGAATGCAATTCAAGCAATTCCAGAAGAACGAAAAGGAGAAATTGTCATTTCAATCGAGATAGAAGAGAACAATTTTATTTTTAAATTCAAAGATAACGGTGTTGGAATAGAGGAAGATAAACATTCAAAAATATTTGTTCCTTATTTCACAACAAAAAGTACAGGAACTGGATTAGGATTAGCAATGGTAAAACAAATCATCGAAAACCACCGAGGAACTATCGGTTTTGAATCGGAAGAAGGAGTTGGAACAGAGTTTTGGTTTAGTATTCCGAGGATATCTTAATCAAAATCAGCTTGGAAAGGGAAGAATCATTCAAAGACTTATGCCGCCCTTACAGGGCTTTTATGTATTGAGTATATACACATAGGGTGAAGTCCCTATTTTATTGTATGATACTTTTTCAGGGCAAAAATTATATTTTGCAAGTTGACTTAGTTTATTTCAATATCAGGTGATAAACTTCAATAAATACAGTTTTACTAGAAGTTATTATGTATTAAAAAATATAATCAACCTTGAAAGCAATCTATCTTACTTTCAAGGTTAATTAATTCCTACTTACAAACCACTTAAAGCTTGTTCAATATCGGCAATAATATCATTGTAGTTTTCAACTCCAACTGATAAACGAACTAATTTTTCTGTAATATGCATTACTTTTTTATCTTCTTGAGGAACGTCAGCATGCGTCATTGTTTGAGGGTGTTCAGCTAAACTTTCAGTTCCACCTAAACTAACTGCTAATTTGATTAATTTCAATGAATCTAGAAACTGGAAAGCTTCTTTTTCTCCACCTTTTACATCAAACGCAATCATTGCACCTGCAGCAGAATATTGTTTTTTGTAGATTGCTTTTTCTCTTTCATCATCCCCATCATTGATAAAACCTAAATAATAGACTTTCTCTACTTTTGGATGATTTCTTAAATATTTCGCTACAAACTCAGCATTTCTTGCTTGTTCGTCCATTCTAACTTTTAAAGTCTCTAAACTTCTCATTAACAACCAACCTGTCCAAGGTCCAGCCATATTTCCTAAGAAAGTTCGCAATCCTTTTACACGTGCCATTAATGCTTTAGAACCCAAACACGCTCCAGCGATAACATCCGAATGTCCACCAATGTATTTTGTAGCAGAATAAAGTACTAAGTCAGCTCCGTGTTTTAAAGGATGTTGCCAAATAGGACCCATGTAAGTATTGTCAACTGAAAGGATTACCGGTTTTTCTTCTGTTGCAAAATGATTTTTAATTTCTGCACACATTTCAATATCGATCAATGCATTTGTTGGATTAGCAGGAGTTTCAATGTGAATCATCGTTAAACGGTTCGCTTTCCCAGTTGCTTCAATACGAGCTATAATTTGTTCTTTCGAATCAGTCGCGTGAAAACCAACCGCTTCGATTTGTAATTTCTTTAAAAAATGGTTGATGAAATGATCAGTTCCGCCATATACAGGGCGAGAATACAATAACAAATCACCTGGCACCATAAATTCCATTAACGCAGTAGAAATAGCAGACATTCCACTTTCGAAAACAGCGCAATCTTCAGCTCCATCCCATAAACATAAACGATTTTCTAAAATCTCTAAATCAGGGTTGTTTAATCGACTGTAAATCAAGCCTAATTCCTCTCCTTTGTCTTTTTCTCTTAATCCATAGGCTAATTCAAAAAAACGTTTTCCTTCCATTGCTGAATTGAAAACAAAGGTAGAAGTTTGAAAAATTGGGCATTTTAAAGCACCTTCAGATAAAGACGGTTTATAGCCA
>CAMDMY010000096.1 GCA_945902775.1 Chryseobacterium gleum
CGGACAAAAGTTGAACTCGAGAGACAAACATTCCCGCTGGACTTTGGTAGGTTACTCCCGAAAGTCTCCAGCACATAACAACTGTTTTGCGACAACGGGCGAAAAGTACTGTGTTTGTTAGCCCGCTGACGCAAAGCAGTAAAACGTTAGTGGCAAGGCTATAGCGACAGAGCTAACTTGAATTAACAGTGCAAGAAACAAATAAATAAAAAATAAATATATCAGGTGCCAGCATATTACATAGACAATCTAATTAGTCACAATCAAACTTCAACTGACCAAATTGTTGGAAACTTAACAAGAGAATATGGCAAATATCATCTTGACCTAAAAAAAACAGCAAACGCAAACATGGATTGACACGGCTGAAATTTTAAAGGAGTTTTACAATGAGACAAAAAATAGTATCCCCGATATTGAAAATTGGGGACTGCTTTACGAATACAAAATACCTAGGAGAGCAAAACGAATTGATGTAGTTCTACTTTCTAGAAATTTAATTTTCGTTTTGGAAATTAAAAACCACCAAGACAGTTTCAATTCTGTTGACATTGCTCAACTCGAAGATTATTGTCTTGACTTGCGAGACTTCCATTTTGAAAGCAAGGACAGAATTATTATTCCGATTCTACTTTGCACCAGCGCACCGACAATTCAAAATGAAATTTTAAAGTCAGATGACTTTGTTCAGAACACTTTGTTTGCTAACTCAAACAATCTTTCTGAAATAATTCAATCAACTGTAAATATTTTTGCTGACAAAACTGACAACATAAGTTTTGAAGATTGGAACAATAGCAAGTATTCTCCAACGCCAACAATTATTGAAATGGCTCAAACACTTTATTCGGGTCAAAGTGTTTCTGAAATTAGCAGACATGGAGCAGATAACTTAACCGACACTACAAATGCAGTCATAGAAGCCATTAAGCAAGCACAAGCCACAAACTCCAAAATAATTTGTTTCATTACAGGTATCCCTGGTGCTGGGAAAACTCTTGCTGGTTTAAATATAGTTCACAATAGAGAATTTCAAGTTGACGGCAAAGAGCTTGGAGTTTTTCTTTCCGGCAATAGTCCATTAGTGAAAGTCTTATCAGAAGCACTTGCAAGAGATTTTGCAAAGAGAGAAAAAGAAACAAAAGATGAAGCGAAAAGGAGAGTGAAAACTTTCATTTACAATGTTCATGAGTTCATTGATGATTTGTATGCTGATAAAACAAAAGTATCAGAGAGCCGAGTTTTAATTTATGACGAAGCTCAACGAGCATGGACAAAAGAACATAAAAAGAAAAAATCAAATGGAGAGATTACTGAATCTGAACCTGAAATTCTCTTTTCAATAATGAATCGGTTAGATGGTTGGGGCGTAATTATTGCTCTTGTTGGTGGTGGACAAGAAATAAATACAGGAGAGGCTGGATTGCGTGAGTGGGGGAAATCAATCGAGGAGAAATTTAGTAATTGGAAAGTGTATGTCTCCCCAGAATTAAAGCAAGGTGACCACAGCACAGGTAACATTACATTATTTGAAAAAGCTCCAGCAAATGTTTCAATTGTTGAAAATGAATATTTACACCTAAAAATTTCACTTCGTTCATATAAAGCAAAAGAGCTTTCACAATGGGTAGCTCTGCTTCTTGAAGGGAAAAGTGAAGAAGCAAGAATTCTCCACACAGAAAAGCTAAAACACTTTCCGATTTTCATCACGAGAAATTTAGACGTTGCTAAAACTTGGTTAAAGAAAAAAGCAAGGGGAACAAGACGAACAGGACTTGTTGCAAGTTCAGGTGGAAGGAGATTAAAGGCTTTTGGATACGACCCATTTCATGGACTAAGAGGAGATTCAAGTCAAGATGAATTGGGTGCATGGTATCTTAATCCAGCAGATGATATTCGTTCTTCTAACTTTCTTGAAATCATTGCAACTGAATACGCAGTTCAAGGACTTGAGATTGATTGGGCTGGAGTTTTTTGGGATGCTGACTTGCGGAGAACAAATGAAAATTGGGACTTTAAGCAATTTAAAGGAACTAATTGGCAAAATGTTTCAGACGAACAAGAACAACGTAAACAATTTATCATAAACAAATATCGTGTGTTACTTACAAGAGCAAGAGAAGGAATGATAATTTGGGTTCCAATTGGTGACGATGCAGACAAAACAAGACAGCGAAAATTTTATGACGAGACATTTAACTACTTACAATCATGTGGCATCAGAGAAATCTAATTGACTGCTTTAGTAGGAATGGAAGCCCAGCAGCTAACAGCGGTTTGGCAAAAGTGGCGGTTTCGTTCTCCGCAGACACACTTGTGGTTAATCAAACATTTGTTCTCCACATCAAGTATAGTGCTTAAAATCGCCACCTTCGCCAAGCCGCAAAACGTTAGGTTAAAGTTTAAGAAATAAAAAAATCATATATTTACTTAATAAAAATGCGGAGACAAGAAAACCACTTAATACAACGAGTATTCTGAAAATCCATAAGAGTAGGAAAACACTTTAAAAAATAACAATATGAAGAACTTATTAATTTTAGCAATTATGCTATTCACTGTTAAAGCGGCAAAAGCACAGAAAGTATATACCGAGAGCGTAGCTTCAAGAGCTGATATAAAAGTTTACGTTGAAACTGTTGAGTCTAGAGCTGATCTTTTAGTTTATAAAGAAAGTGTAGCGTCAAGAGCAACTGGAAATAATGGTGTTTGGTATTTTGAAAGTGTTGCTTCAAGAGCTGATAAAAGTATTTATTTTGAAAATGTAGCCTCAAGAGCAGACCTAAAAATTTGTTTTACTGATGTGAAGTCAAGAGCGGGTTGGAAAAATGCTTCAAAGAAAAGTTTAATGTATTGAAATATTCCCATAACATTTAACAACGTGTAAGCAATATAGCCCTACCGCAGGCGCATCACAAGGCAACATCTTGTAGCTGCAATACCTTAGCAAAAACAAAAGATACATTATGCATTCTCTTAGACATAGTTTTGCATAACATTTGCAAAAACATTTTTGATCGCAATTAATTCAAATCATACTTTTCAAAGCAATAAAAGAATGCCTTGATTTAACGTAGTTGCAAAATAATTATAGATCTAAGGTTTTTATTTTTGCTATCAAAAAATAATTGTAGACCTTTGCACTACGTATGAAAAAGAAAATTGAAATTCTCGCACCTGCTAAAAATTTAAATCAAGGAATGCTTGCTATAAATTCGGGTGCTGATGCTGTATATATTGGAGCACCTCAATATGGTGCAAGATCAAATGCTACTAATTCGATTGAAGATATCGAAGAATTAGTGAAATACGCCCATTTATTCAAAGCTCAGGTATTTGTTGTTCTCAATACAATTCTGTATGACAATGAATTAAAAGATTGCGAAAAACTTATTCATACCTTATACAATATAGGAGTAGATGCATTAATTGTTCAAGATATGGCAATTATGGAAATGGATTTACCTCCTATTGTTATTCACGCAAGTACACAAGCAAATAATAGAGATCCAAAACATGTAAAATTCCTAAAAGACGCAGGAATGCAACGCGTTGTTTTGGCGAGAGAATTAAATTTAGATCAAATCAAAGAAATACATGAAGCGACAGATGTTGAACTAGAATTCTTTGTTTCGGGAGCTTTATGTGTTGCTTTTAGCGGAAACTGCTATATGAGTATCGCTGGAGGTGAGAGAAGTGCGAACAGAGGTTCTTGTGCTCAAAATTGTCGTTTACCTTATCAATTAACAGACGGAACGGGTAAAACATTAATCGCTAACAGTCATTTACTTTCCATAAAGGATTTAGATTTAAGTGATCAATTACCCAATTTAATTGAAGTAGGAGTTACTTCTTTCAAAATTGAAGGAAGATTAAAAGACATCGTTTATGTGAAAAATAATGTTTCTTTTTTAAGACAAAAACTAGACTCATTTCTAGAAAACAACGATAAATTTCAAAAAGCATCTTCTGGAAGAACAACTTTCAATTTTGACGCAAAAATGGATCGTAGTTTTAACAGAGGTTATACCGACTATTTCTTAAATAAACGGACAGAAAAAATTGGTTCATGGGAAACTCCAAAATCTCAAGGTCAGTTCATTGGTAAAGTACTTGAAACGAAAGAAAAAGGGTACATCATTGAAAACGGTGAAATTTTAAACAATGGTGATGGATTGTATTTCTTAAATGAAAACAATGAAGCAGACGGTTTACAAATCAATGTTGTTTTAAATAATTTCATTATACCAAACACTTTTAAAACCATAAAAGCTGGAACTGAAATTTACAGAAACTCAGATGCTGAATTCATTAAATTAGTTGAACGAGAAGATAGTACAATTCGTAAAATTGGAGTCAACTTGAAATTTACAGAAACAACAGAAGGATTTCAATTAACAGCAATAGATGAAGATGGTCATACAAGTAGTAAAACGTATGAAACAGCGAAAGAATTAGCAAAGAGTGAAGAATCAATCATTCCAAACATCAAGAAAAACCTTTCAAAAACAGGAAATACACCTTTTATAGTTGATGAAGTTGAAGTTGAATTGTCAGCAAATTGGTTCTTACCTATTTCAAAAATAAATGAAATCAGAAGGGAAGTTTTAGAAAATTTGGTTGAAATTCGAGTAAATGAATACCATAGAGAAGAATTTCAAATTACTAAAACAGACCACCCCTACCCTGTTAAAGAATTAGATTTCACCTATAACGTTTCCAATAAATTAGCGCGTCAATTCTATGAAAGACACGGTGTTAACGAGATTGAAAAAGCATTTGAACTGCAATGGGATCCGGGGAAATCAAGAGTAATGGTTACCAAATATTGTGTTAAATATGAATTAGGTAAATGTGCTCGTTTCCAAAAAGATACGATGGGAGAAAAATTGGTAGAACCATTAACATTAATCAATGGTGAAAATGAATACAAATTGAAATTCAATTGCAAACCTTGTGAAATGGAAATTTGGGAAAAAGATGCTGAATTAGAATATGATGAAGACGAAGCCTAAAATGCTTTAATATCAAATTCAAACAATACGAAATTTAGTCAAGTTTAAATTCAATTAAAAATTCGTTAAATCATCTTAAAAAGAAAGATTTATCCAAAAACTGCCTTATCTTGTGGTCGTAATTGAAACATTTTGGACTATGGATTTTCGCATAAAAACATTCGAACAATATCAACATGAATACGCTAAAAGCATCACTCAACCTGATGAATTTTGGGGAGATATTGCATCCACATTCGAATGGAAAAAAAAGTGGGATTCAGTTGTAGAATGGAATTTTAATGATCCAAAAATTGAATGGTTCAAAGGTGGACAATTAAATATTACTGAAAATGCACTCGATCGTCATTTAGAAAAAAATGGAGATACAATCGCTTTTCATTGGGAAGCAAACAATCCTGAAGAACATTCAAAATCAATTACTTACAAGGAATTACACCATGAGGTTTGTAAACTAGCAAACGGATTAAAATCGCTAGGTGTAAAAAAAGGAGACCGAATTTGCATTTATATGCCGATGGTTATTGAATCTGTAGTTGCAATTTTAGCTTGTGCTAGAATTGGTGCTGTTCATTCTATCATTTTTGCAGGTTTTTCTTCTAATGCTTTAGCTGACAGAATCATTGATGCAGAAGCGAAAGTGATTATTACTGCTGATGGTTTAAATAGAGGTGATAAAAAAGTAGATTTAAAATCGATGGTTGATCAAGCAGTAGTTTCCTGTCCAACTGTCGAAAAAGTAATTGTTTTGAATTCTATCAACTCAAATCCGACAATGAATGATGATAGAGATATTGATTACCACGAATTAATTAAATACCAAAACAATGAATGTGAAGCCGAAAGAATGGAAGCTGAGGACATGCTTTTCATTCTCTACACTTCTGGATCAACAGGAAAACCGAAAGGTGTAGTACATACATGTGGAGGCTATATGGTTTACACGGCTTATTCGTTCCAAAATGTATTTCAATACGAGCCAAACGATATTTTTTGGTGTACTGCTGATATTGGTTGGATTACAGGACATTCTTACATTGTTTATGGTCCATTATTATCAGGTGCAACTTCTGTACTATTCGAAGGAATTCCAACTTATCCTGATGCAGGGAGATTCTGGCAAATCATCGACAAATACAAAGTCAACCAATTCTATACAGCTCCAACCGCTATTCGTTCATTGATGTCATTTGATGAAAGTTTAGTTTCTAAACAAGACTTATCCTCATTAAAACTTATTGGATCTGTAGGCGAGCCCATTAACGAAGAAGCATGGAATTGGTATTATGAAAAAGTTGGGAAATCAAACTGCCCATTAATTGATACGTGGTGGCAAACAGAAACGGGAGGTGTTATGCTTTCTGGATTAGGAGGTGTCTCACCAATGAAAGCTACCTATGCTGGTTATCCATTACCTGGAATTGATCCTGTTTTATTAGACAATGAAGGGAAGGAAATTCACGAAGCAGATACCGAAGGATATCTTTGTATCAAATTTCCATGGCCATCGATGTTGAGAACAACTTATGGTGATCATGAAAGATGTAAAAACACGTATTTCTCAAATTATAATGGTTATTATTTCACAGGAGATGGCGCTAAAAGGGATGAAAATGGAATGTATAGAATCATCGGAAGAGTTGATGATGTTATCAATGTTTCAGGTCATCGTTTTGGAACTGCAGAAATAGAGGACGCTATAAACAAAAACAAATATGCTATTGAATCTGCAGTTGTAGGTTATCCTCATGAAATTAAGGGACAAGGAATCTATGCTTATGTTGTAGTTAGCAATACGAATGAATCAGATGCTGTTATAGCTCAATCAATTTCAGATTCTGTAAGTGAATATATTGGTAGAATTGCAAAACCTGATAAAATTCAAATCGTAAAAGGACTTCCTAAAACAAGGTCTGGTAAGATTATGCGACGAATTCTTCGAAAAATTGCTGAAGGAGAAATTTCAAGTTTTGGAGACACTTCTACACTTTTGGACCCAAGTTTGATAGATGATATTTTGAAAGGTACAATTTAGGTTGAGGTTAAGATTTAGGTTGAGGTTGAGATTTAGGTTAAGATTTAGGTTAAGGTTAAATAATAAATAATAAATAATAAAAGATGAAAAAAATAGTTTATTTAGTAGCGGTAATTATGGTAGGGACTGCATGTTCTACTTTTGCACAAATTCCGAATTTAAAAAAAGGACTTGAAAAAGTTACTTCAACAATACCAGTTTCAAATTCATTAACGGAAGATGAAGTTGCCAGAGGATTAAAAGAAGCTTTAAACAATGGAATTGAAAAAGGTGTAAGTCAATTATCAAAAGCAGATGGTTATTTTAAAGATCCACAAATTAAAATCCCTATGCCTGCTGAAGCAAAACAGGTTGAAGAAAAATTAAGAAAATTAGGGCAAGGAAAGAAAGTGGATGATGCTATTGAATCAATCAATAGAGCTGCAGAAGATGCTGCTAGCGCTTCAAAAGATTTGTTTGTATCAGCTATTAAAAACTTAACATTGAAAGATGTTATGAATATTTTAAACGGAAAAGATGATGCTGCTACGACCTATTTAAGTTCTAACACTCGTTCAGCATTAGTTGAAAAATTCAAACCAATTATTTCAAATTCACTAGACAAAGTAGGCGCAACAAGATATTGGTCATTGGTTTTCACAACTTACAATGCTATTCCTTTAGTTCAAAAAGTAAATCCTGATTTAGTTGAGTATGCAACAAACAAAGCGATCGATGGATTATTTGTTCAAATTGCAAAAGAAGAATTAGCAATCAGAAAAAATCCTGCTGCTCGTGTAACTGATTTATTGAAAAAAGTATTTGGTAAATAATAAAGAAATAGATTCAATTTTTGGATTTATAAATCTAAAAATTGAATCTTAATATTATAACTTTTCAGGCTGTTTTGCAGCCTGTTTTTTTTTGATATAGTTGAACAAATAATGCGTTCCTAAACTTGTTCCAGCTCCTAGAATAGCTCCAGCTAAAACATCAGTAGGATAATGCACCCCTAAATACATCCGAGAATAACCAATTGAAGAAGCCCATAAAAAAGAAGGTGCTATTACATACCACTTTGGATACATTAAACTAATGGAGGTAGCAGTAGCAAACGCCATTGAAGTATGGCCAGAGGGAAAAGAATGAGAACCTCCTTTAGTATACTTTACAATATCATTTGGATAAGTAACAAATGGACGCGTTCTATCGACTGATAATTTCATAGTTGTAGTTAGTATACTACCAACTAATGTAGCTGAAATCAACTCATAACTATTCATTGTCATTACTTTATCTTTTCTTATAAGTCCAGTAGCTAACAAACCAACTGGCAAACCAATCCCACCATAATCTACACTATTCGTTACGAAGGTCATAACTTTTCCTCCTGAATGAGTATAAGAACCATTTATTTTTTTTAATAAATTTATATCTCCGTTTTGCGAAAAGCTTTTAAAACTAAAAAGGACAATTATTAAAATTATACTATTTCTCATTGTGCATTTAAAATTGAAAAATCAGGTAATTCGGCTAAATACTCAAATGAATTTTCACTTCTATTAATTTTACAATTAACATGAGTTAATCCATTCGTTAAGAATAAGTAATCTACATTGAGTTGAAAGTTATATTGAGATACTTGATGTAAAACCTTCTGATTAATAGATACTTCGGGTGCTTTACACTCTACTATCAACTTTGGTTGTTGATCGAGTCCAAACACAACAATATCACACCTTCTAGCTAATTTATTTACCTTAATTGAATATTCAGAAACTAATAGACCTAAAGGAACATTTTTATCGTTTACCAAATAATGAATAATATGCTGACGAACCCATTCTTCCGGCGTCAACAAAAGTGTTTTTTTTCTCGCAACACACCATACAAAAATTTGATCACCCTTTTTTGTGAGCTTCAAATTTGCTTTTGGTAATGCTAGCGGTTGAATCATTATAAAATAAGAAGTTCTATATTTTTATATTTCAAGTTAAAAACTTCCCCAAGTACTTCACTCGTTAATACTCCCTTGTAAATATAAACACCACTTCTAAAACCTAAATCCGATTTTATCAATTCTTTACAT
>CAMDMY010000097.1 GCA_945902775.1 Chryseobacterium gleum
TAAAAGAATTGCCTTAAACGCTACAATTATTTTGCTTTCATCGATTTGGTTCGGTTTTTCAAGAAAAATAATGCCAGACACTTTCAGTATAGCACTTACTATCATAGGGTTATATCAAGCTTTTCTTTTTTTAACATCAGGAAAGAAAAAAAATCTTATTAGCTTTTTCTTCTTTTTAACCATTGGAATGCTTTGTAAAATTCCAGCATTGAGTTTAATGGCTGTAGTTCCAATCTTATTCATTATAAAAGAAATAGAATTCAAAAGAAAACTTTCCATTTTTATCACTTCATGTTTAAGCATTGGAATTGTTTTTACTTGGTACTTTTATTGGGTTCCATATCTTGTTGAAACTTATAATTACAAGTTATATTTTCCAAAATCACTAATAGGTGGACTAAAAGAAATCAAACCTATATTTTCAGAGTATCTAAAGCAATTTTATAAAAATTCACTTTGCTCCTTTGTTGCATTTCCATTTTTTATTTACGGAATAATTGTTTTAATCAAAGAAAAAAATCGAAATATTACAATTGGAATTTCATTAATTACTTTGACTTTTTTACTATTTACGATTAAGACAGGTGCGGTATTCCCTTTGCACAGTTATTACATCATCCCCTTTACTCCTATTATGGCTTTGATTGTAGGAATAGGTATTTCAAAAATCCCTGTTAAATTTCAAATCGCTCTACTTGTGATTATTTCAATTGAAGCAATTGCCAATCAACAACATGACTTTTTTATTAAAGATTCTGAAAAATATAAATTAGCAATTGAAAAGGTAGCTGATAAATACATTCAAAAAAATGACTTAATTGTTATTAATGCTGGTGAAAATCCTCAAGAAATGTATTTTACTCATCGCAAAGGTTGGTCCTATGGAAATTTTGTAATAAACAAACCTGAATTAGATAGTTTACATTCAATAGGTGCTAAATTTTTAATTATAAATAAAGCTTATTATTCGAACTTAATTCCCTTTTATCGCAAAATATATTCTGGTAGTCATTACGATATTTATACATTAGGGAAATCAAAATTCTAAAAAATATTGTCGTGTATATTTTCATATACACGACATTTAAATTTAAATCTCTACTGGAAAAGGATCATTGAAACTGTTTTCATTTTTGTATTCAATAATTTCATTAGAAGTCAGCAAACACTTTTCTAAATCATCTATAATCCCCAATTTATCAAGTTGTTGACCTATGATGACTAATTCATTCATTCGATCTCCCCAGGTTTTATCCCATTTTCCTTCAATAAACTCACGGTTATAAATGAACGATTCATAATTTATTCGTTCTGACAAGGGCATACTATCCCACCACACACCTGCAGTTTCTAATCTTGAGGAGCCTCCAGCCTGACTAAAATTAATCGCATTATCAGGACGTGATGCTAACCAAAATAGACCTTTACTTCTAATGATATTTGAAGGAAATTCTTCATTTAAATAATTCCAAAGTCTTTCTGGATGGAAAGGTCTTCTGTCTCTAAAAACAAAAGAAGATATTCCATATTCCTCTGTTTCTGGAGTATGTCCTTCAGCTTCCAATTCCTTTTGCCAACCAGCAGAACTTTGAGCAACTTCAAAATCAAACATTTTTGTATTAATGATTTCATTTAAATCAATTTTACCAAAATTAGATTCTAATATTTTCGCACCAGGATTTAATTTTTGAATTGTTGCTTTTAATATTCCTACACCTTCTTTTGAAATTAAATCCGTTTTATTTAAAATTATCACATTCGCAAACTCGATTTGGTCCGTTAATAAATTTACAATTGTTCGATCATCCCCTTCTAATTCAGTCAATTTTCTATCAACTAATAATTCATTCGTTCCAAAATCGTTGAAAAAATTAAAACAATCTACCACTGTTACCATCGTATCAACGTAACTAAAAGCTGATAAATCAATATTATTTTCTTCGTCTACAAATGAAAAAGTTTGCGCTACTGGAACTGGTTCACTTATACCCGTACTTTCAATTAATAAGTAATCAAAACGTCCTTCTTTAGCTAGTTTTTCAACCTCAATCATCAAATCCTCTCGCAATGTACAGCAAATACAACCATTGCTCATTTCAACCAATTTTTCTTCCGTCCGAGATAATGTATTTTGATCTTCCACTAATCGAGCATCGATATTGACTTCACTCATATCATTCACGATAACAGCTACTTTTAACCCCTCTTTATTGTTTAAAATATGATTCAACAAGGTTGTTTTTCCAGCACCTAAAAAACCACTTAATACCGTTACTGGTAATTTTTTATATATTTCCATTTTATACTTCTATTTAATGTTTTAGTTTAGACAATAGAATTCATTTTATGCTAATTATTAGCATACTAAATATGAATCTTAACTAAATTCTATGAATAGTTTAATGTATGATTATACTAGAGAATCACACATTAAACATAAAAATAGTTACTTCCCAAACGAATACACAATTCCTAAATGTGTATTTAACGCAGTAAAAGCTTGGTTATATTCTGTAATTTTTCGACCAACGTTCACTTCTCTATTTTCGTTAGTGATAGTAAAACTTGGTTTAGCATAAGAATAATCAATTCCTAATTTCAATCCTAAATTATCTGACAATGAATAATCAATAGACAATTCAGTTTGAAAACCAAAAGTTGCTGCACTAGAAGAGCGCTGATAAAAAGTTGCATCTAATTGATCTTCAATATCAACTTTATATTCAGGAGTAATCATATAAGTTAACCCTCCAAGCACTTTTGCATTAAAAGTGAATTTACCTTTCGGATAAGAAATCATTGGTCCAACCATAAAGTTATAAGCTGAATATTTTCCTGAAGCTGTAAGTGTGATACTATCCACTTCAAAATCTTCTTGATAACCATCTGATAAAGATTGTAAACCATTTGATGCAAAAGAACTTGTAGAAATAACGGCGGCAATTCCAAAATTCTTTTTAATCATATAGCCACCTTCTAAACCAAAGTTTAAACCATTTGAAAAAGCAAATCCTGATGAACTATCTGCATAATCACTTTTTACAAAATTTCCAGTTAGATTTGAATATCCACCTCTTAAACCAAAGAAATACTTGTTAAATGTTTCATCTTGAGCTACTGAAGCATAAACTGATCCAATAATTGATACGAATACTAAAATATATTTTTTCATTATTTATATTATTAATTTACAATAAGTTATAGTTTATAATTAATTGATATTCAATGTGAAAAATACATCAATATCAGAATTACCTGGAGCAAATGTTCCGTTTTTTGTATTAGGCTGATGTCTTAAAACTCCTTCTAACCTACCTGTTGAAACATTTCCACTTGTTGTAAATTCATTCTCTAAACCGATATGAAAAGGTGTTGGATTTGTATCAAAATCAGTCGCTACAATTGTTAAATTTGAACTGATAGTTCCAGCAGTGAAAAAAGAGAAAAAATGGAAATTTCCTCTTTCTCTTATATCTTCAGTTAAATCTTCAGCAGGATTTTTAGTCTCATCCAAAATTTTCACCGATACTTTATACGTTTTATTTTTGTCCAGATTTATGATTGCACCACTAGTGTCAGGAGCATTCTGATCATCAGGTGTTATATCTTTCCAAACAGCCCAAGTAGTATCTGAAGGATTATTTTTATTTTCAAACCTCAATTTAACTGTTGTCATAAATTCATTTCCAGCAACAGGAGGAGAAACAATTACCTCTTCTTTCTTACATGAAGCTAAACTTAAAACAGAAAATAGAGTAATAACTAAAGCTACTTTTATACTATGTTTTTTAAATGTTGACATTTTTATATTCTTTTAAATTTTAAAAATTCTAATTACAAGTAGTTGTCGTCATCATTTCGAACATCAAATAAATTCGACATTTAATAATCACAACAAGTACTCTTTGTTTTTTAACAAGTGAAAACCTGTTTTTTTATTATAATTTAAATAAAGAATAAAGGAGGTCCTCTCAAATAAACATTATACTCGTTTTCTATTTCGAAATCTTTGTTTTCACTATAAAACATTTCATCGATTTGCTTGTAAAAATGAATTGTTTTAAGTTGAAAATAAAATATTGTTGAATGATAATTGTGTTGACAAATTTCACATTTATCAGTATGCTTATTGTGAATATGAGTGTCATTTCCAGAATGTTCACAGGTGTTTTTATCCTCGCTTTCTTTGTGAGAATGCGAAAAATTAATTCCTTGACTACTAATAAATAAAAGTAGACTCAGAATAATAACAATTCTATTTATCAATTTTTTACTCATTTTTAGCTGAACTTAAAATTGAAAATGGCACTTTGATTCTAACTGTAAAATTTCTTCCTAATTCATTCGAATAATACCTAAAACGATTTAAATAATCTCTATAAATAGTATTCGCTAAATTATTAACACTCAAGTTAATAGATACTATTTGTTTTTTAACTAAAAAAGAAGTCCCCAAGTCTAAATTCATTAATAAGTATCCTTTGGGAGGAGCTACGTAATCACTATTTAATGGGACATTTCTTTGTTGAGTAACTGCTGTTGTTGAGAATTCAAAAAACAAATTACTCAATTTTTTAAACGACTCTTTTTTGAACGTTATCCCATTATTAAATCGATTCGATGGAGTATTGATTAAATAATCGTTGATAGATAAATTGTATGCATAAATGAATGAAGTTTTTGAAGTCAATTCAACATTTTTAAAAAGGTCATAATTAAAACTTACATCTAATCCTGTATAATAGACATTCGCTTGCGTATATGTAAAAGCTGGATACGTTCCTGAAATGGTTACTACTGGAGTTAATAACGGTTTTAAATAAATATAATTATCAATTAAATTAACATAGCCTCCAATTTCAAAACTTAACTTATTACTCGAATAGTTTAAATACGATTGAAAATTATACGACTTTTCAGCATTTAATGTAGTATCTCCGATTTCAAACGATGCTGCACTTTGATGGATACCCAATGCATACAATTCTATTGGCGAAGGTGGCCTCCATCCTATTCCAAAGGACGAATTTAAAGTTAGTGATTTTTTAAAACGATAAATACAACCTAAAGTAGCACTGGTATTATCCCATTTATTTTCAGTAGAATAAACAGTTGATTTAGTATAATTCTGAATATAAGAACGCATCCATTTGTAATCATATCTTGCTCCTAATTCGATAGTCCATTTATGTTTATTCCATTTTTCTAAAATATAAATTCCACCACTGTAATTTCTGTAATTTGGTATTAATGCTCTGTATTCTAATCCACGAAAAACATTTCCTTGCGTAGAAAAATTCACCCCCAAACTTCCTGAAATATTTCCGATCATTTTATGTTCATAAATCAAATCAGAAGCATTTGTAACTAACTGAAAATAAGCATCTGGAATATTTTGATCTACAATCGTTTGATTGTATGACAAACCTTGTCCAAATTCTTCTCTTTTGTTACTTTGTCTAGAATATATATAGGTAAAAGTTCCTGCGTTTTGGAAATGATAACATCCTTTCGCTTTAAGTAAATCGTGCTTTACAGTTTGGTAACCTCTATTTATCTCGTAAGAAAAATAAGACGGAACAATTGGTTCTGGACTATTAAATAAAAACATTAAATCTTTTAAATTCCCAACAGATGACCCCGAATAAATACCCACTTTTGAATTAAAACTGCTGTAATAAATGTCTAAATCAAATTTCTTTTTATTGTAGCAAATAGCACCAGAATAATTCGACTCATTCACTGCGGTATTCGTTAAATAATAGGTTGGCGTTTTATAATTTCCTGCTTCTTTTAAGGTTCCTTGAATCCTCCAACTTAAACCCGTAAACTTTTTATCAAATCTTCCCTCTAAAAATGTGGAAATAACTCCATATTTTCCATTTGATGCACCTACGGTGTTAAATTCTCCCCTTAAACTTTTAGATGAAGGCAACTCTTTCGGTTCTACTATAATTACTCCGGCTAAAGCATCCATCCCGTATCGAATACTTGCAGCTCCTTTAATAACCGTCAATTTAGTAGCTATAAATGGATCTATTTCTGGTGCGTGATCTGCTCCCCAATTTTGAGCCTCAAGTCGCACTCCATTGTTTAATAAAAGTATTCGATTACCATACATTCCGTGAATCATTGGTTTTGAAATACTTGGACCAGTCTGAATACTATTTACTCCAGTAATTGATTTCAAAGATTCCCCTAAACTTAAACCACGAGTTTTTTCAAGAGTTAAACCACTAATCTCTGTTTTTTGAAGCGATTCAATTTCTTGTTTTTTGATATGATGTGCTTCAATTAACACTTCCGACAAATTTTCTAAATGAGTTTCTAATTGAATATCAACTTGCATATCCCCTTTTAAATCAAGTGTTTTTGATTCTGATGAAAGCTGATTTGGATCTGAAAATAATAAGGTTAATTTTCCGAGACAAAGATCATTAAATTGAAAGGTGCCCAATGAATCACTAACTGTAACTCTATTGTTATCGTTTACAGCAATTTTTATAAAAGGAAGTATTTCTCCTGAATGTGAATCAGTTACCTTACCTTTTAATGTATAAGTACAATTGGAATCTTGAGAAAAAATTAGTGAAACCTGGAAAAGGAAAAGTAAAATTAATGGAATAAATTTCATTAAATCGATATTTAATTAACACTGAAACACCATTCCAACTATGGAAAGGTGAAAAATATGATAATTAAACTCTAGGGGGACCTCTTTTAGAAAATAGAGGTAATACGATTTTAGATGCTGTTAGTAAAGGCTTTTCTACTGTTTTAGGATAAAACTTCTTAAAAGCAAAAGTAACAATTGAACCTGGTTGATCAATAAACCCTAAATCAAAATCACAAGCGAAACAACTTTTCTTTTCAATATGATTTAACGAATGTGGATCTTTGGAAGTAGAAGAATGAGAATGAGTCGTATGTTCACAATTATGCCATAATGTACGAGGAGTAACCAGTACAAAAAAGCTTAAAAGCAAAGAATACGCTATCCAAATTTTAATTTTCACAGTACAAATATAAAATAGAATGGTCTATATTTTTAATATTTAATAAAATATTTATATTTTGGAAAACATACGATTAAAACAAAGTATACTTCCAGTATTATTTCTCACTTTTTGGCATTGCCCCAAAAAGTAAGCAAAAAAGTCTAGCACTTAATAAATTTTATTACCCATTAAGATTAAAAAAGTGAAATTTCAAAAACTCATCCCGAAGAAAAATCGGGATTCAAACAGTTCGAAATTCATCACTTTTTAAATCTATGGGACCCAATAAAATTTATTAGGTGCAAATTCAACTTCGAATATTAATTATCAAAAAATTATGCTTCTGAAGTTTTCTTTTTACGATCCATCCAAAACCCTCCTACTACAAGTAATAGAACAATTCCAGAACCAAGAAGTGAATACGTATTTGATGAATGATATTTAGGGATATCAAAAGTAAATTCAATTTTATGAGTTCCTTTCTCCACCTCAATACCTCTTAATAAGTAATCAACTTTTCTAATTTCAACTTCTTTTCCATCAACAAATGCTTTCCATCCATCAGCATAATAAACTTCAGAGAAAATAATTAATTGCTTACTATTTACTGTTGCGGTATAATTTAACTTATTCGGCGCATAAGCATTCATTTTCACAGAACCTTCTCCTGAATATTTAAGTGTTGAAAGTTTATCTGCTTCCGTTTTTAACATAATTGCTTCAGCACTTGGATTAAAATCACTAACTATTTCAATTGTAGATAATTGTGTAAATGAATTTGCTGTATCTAATTGTTGTGTTTCTGCAGGAATTAAATTTGTTTTACCTGAAGCGTCCATTACAAATAAAGCTTTCATTCCTTTCGCTAAACCATTTGGTAAAGAAACTGTTAGAGTATCTGGAGAACCATTTAAATATTGAATTTTTTCGTTACCAAAAACTTGTGCTTGACTCACTACTTCACCGTTCACTAATAATTGTCCTTTTCCACTATTAGTAACTTTGAATTTACTACCTAACGCTAAAATTTCATCATTAGGAGTAGCAACTGTTTTCACTGATTTTACTAACCATGCATTTCCTAAAGCAGTTTCATTCGGGCGTAACTGACCTTCTTGAATGAAATATTTCACATTCATCATGTCGTACACTTTATTATTTGATCTTGATAAATGGAAATCATATAAATTTTGGATATTTCTCAATTTTGCTCCGTGATAACCTCCCAGTGATTTGTGGAAATAAGAAGTTCTTGCACTTCCAAATCCCCCACTAAAATCAAAAACTCTGTAATTTGTTGCATTATTCAAAGCTGCAAACTTGTAAGAGTTAATCACTCTCGTTTTATCATCACCTGTATATTCTAATTCATTCGCCTTTGCGTTTCCTTCTTTCTCACCTTTTGCTACTAAAGCATTTACAGCTTTACTTTCAGTTGTTTCTATTTGAAGAATTTGCTCATCAGCCTGTTCAACTGAAACTGGATATAATATTTTAGATCTTTCAGTCCAATATTTATAAGTTCCACTGTCATTTGACTCACTGTTCAAATAATTTTGATCTACAGGAATTAGCTCTATCATTGTTAAAATAGCTAATCCTATGTAAACATATATCGTTGAAGTAGATGTTTAAAATAATAAAGCGATCAATCCAATTGCAAATAATAAAATAAGAATACTTGAATTTAAACTTGAATTAAAAATCTCTTTACGAACAACTTTTATTGAATCAAATCCTTTGTTTACACTTTCCATTTGAGCATCTACAAATTGTGCAACTTGCTCTTTATTGTTTACATCTAACTTGTATTGTGAAGCCAATACAGTTGGGTCCATTCCACTTATTTGAGATTCTATACCAGAACGATATCTATCTAATTGATCTCTATCAGAAC
>CAMDMY010000098.1 GCA_945902775.1 Chryseobacterium gleum
ATTGACTGCATAGCTCAGTCTGAGACAAGCCAACTTAATTTTGACTATACAGTAATGGAGGTTAAAGGCGATTTAAACAAAGACAACTTAGTTGATAAAGTAATCATAACTCAAGATACTTTAAATATAAATGCACCATATAGACTTCAAATATTTTTCGAAGAACCAAATGGACTTTCAAAATTAATAGTTACTACATCTAAGATTATTGAACCGCAATACCCTAACGGTAAAGAAGGATACATAACAGGAAATGGACTTTCGGACGTAACAATTAAAAAGGGAGTATTAAGCGTAAATATTGAATTGTTGCGAGGTCATTTTGAACATAAATATAGATTTCAGAATGGGAATTTTGAATTAATAGGATTTTCAGAAGTATATTCGGATGGACAAGGTGTAATGACAACTATAGATTTTAATCTTTCGACAGGAATTAGAATTGAAAAATCAGAACGCTATGACACAGACAAAATAGTAAGCAACAAACAAAAGAAAATACTAATTAGACCTTTGCCCAAACTACAAGATTTAATTCCAATGGAAAATGAATTTTATTAAAAAAAAGCTCTATCACTATCATACGATTTATAAATAAAATGTTTTTTTACTCTGAAAACAATAGTAAATACTACAACCTTATCATTTTCAAACAAATACAACAAACATGAAAATTAATTTTACAAAATAAATTATATTATATTTAATTTAAATTTATATAATTAAAAACAGCCTTTATTTCTTCAACAAATTAGTATATTTGAATATAGTTTTAATGAAAATAGAAAAAATTGAAAACAATAACTGTTCAGATAAAATATTTATATTCAACTTTCGCGCTGATAATTCTTTTATTTGTTCTGAATTCATGTTATCAAAACATTGAAAATCAAGATGTTTCAAAATCAGAATTAGATTCTATCACAAAAGCGATTCCTCATTTAATTAAAAATCCAATTGTTCCACTTGAAGATACTTGTCTTCAAGCTCAATATGTTTTAATACCTACAAAATCAACCTCTTCGACTATTACAACTAAAATTGGAGAAATCATACAATTAACGCCACCAACTGTAAAAAAAGCAGATTTTTTATCTCAAATGCAGAACTATACTACGGATGATGGTTTGGCGCTTGATGCAATTGCTGCTTCAATTATGGATAAAAAAGGAAATCTTTGGTTTGGAACTTATGGTGGTGGTGTTTCTAGATACGATGGTAAATCTTTTACAAATTTCACTACTTCTCACGGACTTGTCAATAATTTCGTTTATAGTATAGTAGAAGACAAAAAGGGCAATCTGTGGTTTGGTACTTCTGGAGGTGGGGTTTCTTGCTATAATGGTGTAAATTTTAAAAACTATACTACTAGACAAGGTTTAGCAAATGATATTATTCGATGTATATCTGAAGATAAAGATGGAAACATTTGGTTCGGTACTAATGGTGGTGGAGTTTCTAAATTCAATGGTAGATCCTTTAAAAATTACACTACTAAAAATGGACTTGCTAATGATATTGTAAGAACAATAGCTCAAGACAAGGATGGAAATATATGGTTTGGAACCGACGGTAGTGGTGTTTCTAAATTCGATGGAAAATCATTTAAAACGTATACAACAAAAGATGGATTGGCTTTTGACATTGTTAGAAGCATCATTTTAGATAAAAAAGGCTATCTATGGTTTGGAACTTCAGGAGGAGGAATTTCAAAGTATGACGGTTCAACATTCAAAAATTACACTAAAAAGGACGGTCTTACTGATGATATCATTTCTTGTATAACCCAAGACAATAAAGGAAATATTTGGTTTGGAACACAAGATGGTGGAGCTTCTTTCTATAATGGAAAAATATTCACCAATTACACATCCAAGCAAGGTTTAGTAAATAATGTAGTTCGAAGTATTACGGAAGATAAAGCTGGAAATATTTGGTTTGGTACACAAGGTGGAGGTTTATCACGTTATGATGGTAAATCGTTTACGAATTTCACTACTGAACAAGGATTATCAAATAACATTTTACTCAGTATAGTTGAAGATAACAATGGAAATTTATGGTACGGATCTTACGGAAGTGGAGTATTAAAATACGATGGGAAAAACTTCACAAATTATACCACTTCACAAGGCTTGGGTTCTAATGTTGTCTATTGTCTAACAAAAGATAAAAGAGGGAATTTATGGTTTGGAACAAATGGTGGAGGTGTTTCTAAATTTGACGGAAAAAGTTTTACCAACTTCACAACTTCACAAGGTTTAATAAACAATGTTGTGATTAGCAGTGCCGAAGATAAAAAAGGCAATCTTTGGTTTGGTACTTTGGGCGGTGGAATTTCAAAATTTGATGGATACCAATTTACAAATTACACGACCAAACAAGGTTTAGCTTACGATGTCATTTTATCAATGAAAGTAGACTCCAAAGGAAATGTATGGTTTGGAACAAATGGTGGAGGGGCTTCTAAATACGACGGAAAAAGTTTTACAAATTACACTACGAAACAAGGATTAGGAAACGATGTTGTACTTTGTATCACGGAAGATAAATTCGGAAACATTTGGTTTGGTACTCATGGTGGCGGTGTTTCTCGCTATGATGGCAATTCATTTTTAAATTTCACTAAAACTCAGGGAATTCCAGATAATACGGTTACGCAAGTAGTGATTGATGCTAAAGACAATTTATTATTAGGAACCAATTTTGGAGTTGCTGTTGCAAATCAATTCAAAACGAAAGCCACAACTAATAAAATCCCAATTCAAAACAACTTAAAAAACAGTGAATTAAAAAAACATACGCCTGACTTAGAAATTTACAATTCAAATACAGGTTATCCAGTAAAAGATGTGAATGCAGGTCAAAATGCAATGTACAAAGACAAAAAAGGGATCATTTGGATTGCTACTGGAGCTGATAAAACTGCTTTGGTTCGTTTTAATTATAATGAATTAAATAAAAGCAAAACAAAACCAACCGTTCTTATTCACAGTATCAAAATCAATAACGAAAACATTTGTTGGTACGATTTGAGTAAAAAACATATTAAACTTGCTCAACGTCAAAAAAAGGATAGTACAATTACGCAACCTAATATTATTGAAGAAGTAATTACATTAGGTAGAGTTTTAGATATAGATGAAAGAGATACAATGCGAAGAAAATTCAAGATGATTCAATTTGATGATATTGAAAAATTTTACTCTATTCCCAAAAACCTAATCTTACCTTACAAACAAGGAAATGTTACGTTTGATTTTTCTGCAGTCGAACCAGCAAAACCTTATCTTGTTAATTACCAATTTAAACTAGAAGGATACGATGATGTTTGGAGTCCGATTTCAAATAAAACAACTGCTTCATTTGGTAATATTTATGAAGGTACTTATACATTTAAATTAAGAGCTCAAAATCCTTCGGGTATCTGGAGTGACCCTATCGAATATAAATTCACCGTTTTACCTCCTTGGTGGAGAACATGGTGGATGTATACTTCTTATGTACTTTTTATTATTAGTGTTATCGCCTTCATTGTTTGGATAAATGGTCGAAGGTTAAGAGCCAGTGCTTTAGAATTAACAAAGGAAATTAGAAAAGCAACTTCTACAATTGTCGAACAAAAGAAAGTTGTTGAAGAACAAAAATTAATCGTTGAAAAGAAAAATAGAGATATTACGGATAGTATAAACTACGCACTAAGAATTCAACATGCTTTTTTACCTAAAAAAGAAGCTATTTTAAAATCGTTCCCTGAAAGTTTTATACTCTTTAAAGCAAAAGATATTGTCAGTGGTGATTTTTATTTCTACCATAAAAATGAAGAAACCGTTTTCATTGCAGCTGCAGATTGTACAGGACATGGGGTGCCAGGAGCATTTATGAGTATGATTGGTTCTGAAAGATTGACGGATGCCATTCAAGAAACCAATAACCCTGCAGAAGTTTTGACTTTGCTCAATATTGGCGTTAAAAATTCGCTTCACCAAACTGATAAAGAAGATTCAACAAGAGATGGATTAGATATTGCGCTTTGTTCTGTTGACATTAAAAATAAATTGATTCAGTATGCAGGAGCAAACAGACCACTTTGGATATTAAGAAAAGGAGCAACTGAAATCGAAGAAATAAAAGCAACTAAAAATGCTATTGGCGGTTTAACGAAAGACGAACAACAGTTTCAATTACATCAAGTTCATTTAAACGAAGGAGATTCTATCTATCTTACAACAGATGGTTATGGTGATTTATTTAGTGATGATGGAAAAAAATTAAAAACTAAAAAACTAAAAGAAATTTTAGTGGAGAATCAAGATAAATCTATGCTCGAGCAAGGTGCTTTCTTAGATGATTTTGCTGAAATTTGGAAAAATGGAAGCGAACAAATAGATGATATTTTAATTATTGGAATTCGATTTTAATGACTAAAATAAACTATACGTTTAAACCATTAGATGATCATTCTATTGATGAAGCAATTCAAATTTGTAATCAAGAATTAGGTAGCGGCTACTTATCTGCAGAATACATTCAATCCTTATTGAACAATGAAAATGCCTATTTAGTAAAAGCTGAAAATTCGAATTCAGAAATTTTTGGATTTGGATTTTGTACAATTCTAACACATCAAGAATTGATCGATTCACTTCATCCTTTTCAATTCAAATCACTTCCAGAAAACATAAAAACAGAACAGGTTATTGGAATTACAAATACCATCACTATTAAAAATGAGTACAAAGGAATTGGAATTGGATCAGCAATTTTTAAACAATTTATTGCTTTTTTTGAATCTAAAAACATACATTTAATTACTGCTTTTGCATGGAAAAGTAAGGAGGGTTTTAATATGGAAGGTATATTTAAAAAACATAATTTCCCAATAGTAAAAACCATTGAAAATTATTGGAAATTAGACAGTATTGAAAAAAAATACGGTTGTCCATCTTGTGGTGACTTACCTCCTTGTTTATGTACAGCTGTTATTTTTAGTAAAACCATTTAGTGTGAAAAAATCACATTTTTACGATGAATACTGTGTAGCTTTTGGTCACGAACCAACAGTAGACCAATCGAAATTAATACATCTCTTAATTGATTTTATAGCTTCACAAGAACGAAATCAATTGTTTTTACTAAAAGGGTATGCTGGAACAGGAAAAACTTCAATTTTAGGAACATTAGTAAAAGTACTCTCAACCAATAAATTCAAAACACGACTTTTAGCACCAACAGGAAGAGCGGCAAAAGTATTAAGTCTTAAATCGAAAAAAGTTGCCTTTACCATTCACAAACAAATTTATAGACGACAACCAACAACCGATGGAAGTATTCATTTAGGATTAAGTCCTAATTTGTTTAAAAACACGATTTTCATTGTCGATGAAGCCTCTATGATAGGTGATTATTCACTACAAAAAGATGGAAATATCAGTCAACGCAATTTATTAGATGATTTAATTGAATATGTTTATTCTGGTGAAGGTTGCAAGCTAATTTTATTAGGTGATGAAGGGCAGTTACCTCCAGTTGGATGCGAACATTCTCCAGCTTTAAACAAACAACATCTAGAATTTAATTATGCTAGATTAAACATTATTGACTTTCAATTAACGGAAGTTTTGAGACAAACCTACAATTCTTCTATACTAGAAAATGCTACAAGGTTAAGAAGTATGCAAGAAGGTGAATTCCCTCAATTCAAAATTGAAAAGCAGGGTGACTTAATCCGATTAGAAGGTGGAGAATTACAAGATGTGCTAGAATCCTCAATGGACGAATTTGGAAGCGAAGAAACAATTGTGATTACTCGTTCAAATAAATGGGCAAATAATTACAACAATCAAATAAGAGCAAGAATTCTTTGGTATGAAGATTTACTTTGTAACGGAGATTGCTTAATGGTAGTGAAAAACAATTATTATTGGTTAGATGAATCATCTTCTGTAGGATTTATTGCAAATGGAGAATTAATGAAAGTACAACGGATTTTAAAACGAGAAGAACTCTACGGATTTGAATTCATTAAAGCTATCGTTAAATTTGTCGATTATCCTGACGTTGAAGAACTTGAAGTCATTATGCTTCCTGAAACATTGAATACCGACGGACCAAATCTTTCAAGAGACCGAATGAAAGAGTTGTTTTTCGCTATTGAAAAAGATTACGAACACGAGCGAAACAAAAGGAAACGCTACGATTTAATAATGAAAAACCCTTATTTCAATGCGCTTCAAGTGAAATATGCCTATGCTGTAACCTGTCATAAATCTCAAGGTGGACAATGGGCTTCTGTTTTCATTGACCAAGGTTATATAACCGAAGAGATGATGACAAGCGACTATTATCGTTGGCTTTATACCGCACTTACAAGAGCAACTGAAAGGGTTTATTTAGTGAATTTTACCGAGGAATACTTTCTTTAATTTTGAATGTTAGTTTTGAATGTTGGATTAATTAAACATCTATAATTCAAAATTAAAAATTAAATATCACGTCCACTCTCCTATTCTTTTGTCGATCGAATTCGTTTATTTCTGGATATACAACTGGCATGGTATTGCTAAATCCTTTAAATTCTAATCTCTTTGGGTCTATTTTTCTCTCTGTTAAATATTGATATACTTTATAGGCTCTCATGGTCGACATTGTTAAATCATCTTTACAGCAAACGTGACCCCTAATAAAAGCTTTTACATTCTGATTTTGATTTAAAAATTCAAACAAATCAGTTGCTTCTTGAAACGCTTGATCATTTAAAAACATATCCTGACCAGGAATAAATTGAATATCCAAAACAATAGGTTCAACATTCGATTTTGAATTCAAAACATCTTTGTATTTAGATGCGATTTGTGTTTTTACCGAATCTGAAACTACTTTTTTTTCAATCGATCCGTTTAATTCAATCGAGATAACTGCTTTTCGTTGATAAGACATTGGTCCGCTCATTTTGATTTCCCCCCTGCTTATTCCGTCTTTCACTTTTAAACCTGCTAATTTACAGCGATATTCTAGAGTTGATAATCTATTTTTAGATAAATATTCATTGTATATTTCTGAACCTATTGAATCACAAGAAGTTTCAATTTTAATTACTAAATCCTTGTTTTTGTTCGCCTTCAAAAACTTTTGGAATGCTTTTTCAGAAGTCGGAATAAAAGTTGTTTTCCCGCTTTCAAAATAAAAAGTCATCACTTCATTTTGAGCGTTCAAATTTGAAGTAATCAAAAACAGTGCAATTAGAGATAGAATATTTTTCATACTACTTTTTTATTTTTTTACCTTAGAGTACTCGAAATTTTTCACGGAGTATCACTTAGAATATTTAGTATAACACAAAAATAACTCCTTGTTACACTTTGTGCTTAACTTTTTTTTAAACTCTCTGGCTAAATAACTAGAGTTCACTCAATCGAATAGAAGTAATTCCAACAGCAATTTTTACTTTCGACATTTCTTTATTAAATCTATCAATTACAATTTTTGCATTTGTTCTATCTAAATAAGTCCCTGCTAAAAGATTGATTTCTAGTTTCATTTTTTTCAAAATAGTTGCTGTCCTCAAAACACTTAATACATCATTTTTAGATAATTTGTATTTTTTCATAGCATCTAATACAGTCTTATTGTCAATAGCTAAATTAGACACAACAGGATCAGTATATGAATTTACTTCTACTTTTATAAAACGATCTAAAATCACAAACATTTCAGATTTTCTCAATCTCAAATAGGTTGAATCCATTCTAGAACCATTGTAAGACATTTCTTCTTTCGGTTTGAAATCTTTCACCGTTCTTGCTCCGTTCCATCTACCAATTCCATTTCCTGCTGCTACTATTGAAAAATCAATTTTCTTATCAACTAAGCCTTCAAAGAATTGACGAAGTGCAACACTGTCTTTTTTCTCAAAAAGTGGTCGTTCTAAATCCCATTTATCAGAAGCGAAAACATCGTTTAATTCTAATTGTAAACGTGAATCGTAATTTGGCAATGCATCTACTAAATTTATATGTAACATTACTTCATCCGCATATTCAGATAAACAATTTTCAGGAATGGCTAAAAGACGAACTTCGAAATCTTCCGATTTAGCAGTTTCTTTGAATTTAAATTCCTGCGTATACATATCAAAAGTGGTCGAATCTTGGAAAGTATACAATCCATCTTTCACAGTAAATGTAGCCCATTTCAGCCCCATCAATTGCTTGTATATATCTAAACGACGTTTGTAACTCGCCATTAAATCCATTGCCTCTTGTTTTTGCTTTTTTAGATCAGCTATGGTTCTTCGATATTCATCAAACAATTTACTCAATCCTACAATTTCATGTTGAGCATCTCTTCTTTCTTCTTTTTGAGATTTTGTAGTTGGTTGAAAATCAATCTCTTTACCTTTAGGAGCATTCTTTTTTTGTTTTTTTACTTTTCTAGATATTTTCTTTTCTGTTGTAATTTGTCTATATCCAAAATCTGAATATTCTTTTTCTCTTCTAATAATTTTTTCTTCCGTTTGGTCTCTTCTTTTTTCATTGTATGCAATCCAATGGTCAAAACCTTTTTTCCCGTAAATCATATCATTTAACTTTGTTATACGATTGAATTCTAGGTCATTCATCATCGTTTGAAAAGTTCCACCTTCAACAAATGATGAATCAGGAGTTAAAAAACGTGTTACTCCAGAACCAAATAAATGGAAACTCAAACCATTTTTTTCTATAACTACGGTTGTTTGCTTTTTAGAAT
>CAMDMY010000099.1 GCA_945902775.1 Chryseobacterium gleum
GTTGTGGGGAGCAAAAATATTTCTACATCGATTAACAACTATCATTTAAACTTGTCAATCATAATAAGGTTATTATTCTCTTACTTTTTCTTGATAAAAAGTAAGCAAAAATCAAGACCATTTTAAGGTAGTTTTTACTTCGCTCCTCTTCGTAAAACCGCACGTAAATACTCTTCTACATGCTTATTTTCGCTGAAAAAGCGAAACGCAATTACGAAGAAATTTACAGCTACTACTATAAAATAATCAATTAGAACCTCCTCAAAATTTAGTATTCCACTATTTTCCCGCAAATTTTAGTCTTGATCCATAAGGATTAGATTATTATTTAATAGTTATTAGAAAATTAAAAAGCCGTCTCAAAAAATGTTGGACGGCTTTTTCAATAATAAGGAGCTACAACTTAATGAGTCATTTGCTCATCTTCTTCTGGATCTGGAGGGAATAATTTCGGAGAATCTTCTTTGTTTTGAAGTTTATCCATCATGTCTTCTAATTGAGAAATCGATAATTGTTTAGCAATGATTTTTTTGTCTTTGTCTAAAACAAATATTCTTGGAGTAGAGAAAATGTCAAATGTTGTTTGGTAATTTAAAGCTTCAACTGTTGTGTATTTTGGTACAAACTGTCTTGCATCTTCCATTGCTGCTTTGAATAAAGATTCTGTAACGGCAACATTTATAAAAGTCATATTGTTGTCTTTAATAAATTTTTTCCATTTTGGAAAATCTTCACCTACCGCTTTCCCAACAGAGAAAATTTCAATGTTTCTACCTTTGAATTTCTTTGTGTATAATTCTTCTAATTTTGGAGTTGTTTTTTTACAATGTCCACATTCTGGATCCCAAAAATATAGAATAGTATATTCTGATTTTAAACTATAGAAATCGTGCCATTTTACATCTGTTGTATCTCTCAATGCAATATTTGGAGGACGAACTCCCATAACTAGATTTTTTTGAACATTTACTTTATCACACAAATCTTTCAATTTATCTTCTTTTACCCAATTCGAAGCGGGTGCTTTTCCACTAGCATTTGGTGTGCAATAGTAACGTTCTCCCATCATCACGAAAACTTTATCCATTCCCATGATGTTGCTTTTTTCGAAAGACGAAGTAATCCAATGAACACTGTATTCAAAAACTTTTGAATTTGGATTTAATTTATCACAAAAGTTAAAAGCATATTTGATAATCGTGTCCCAATGTTGAATCATCATTGTTTTTCCGAAATACGTTTCTAATTTAGTATGGAAAATAGGGGTGTTTACAATTCTGTCATCTTTCAAATCCACATTATCAAAAAAGTGATCTCTATAATAATGGTATGCAAATAAACTATCCAATGGTTTTCCATTTGATCCCTTAGGTGCTTCAGGAATCGTTACATCCATCCCCATTTTGATGATTTTGGAAACTAGTTTATCATTATTTGTAGCAATCAAATTGTTTTGGTAAGCAATTACTTCTTTAGAGATTGCATCTAATTTATCTGAAAATGTTTTATAATTAGGATCTTCTTTTTTTAATTTATCTCTTTCTGCAACAATTTTATCAGCAACTTTTCTTTTTTCACTCAGAAACATCATATAGCTGTAGAAAACTTTATTTTCTTCTGATTTTTTAATCTTCATGGTTTCAACATACTCCGGACCTTGTGTTTCCATTTGTACATCTTCTGAATTATATATGAATTCGAAATATTTTTGTCCTGGAAGCAATAGTGCTAAAATCCCTGGTTTTTGAATTGCCCCATTGAATTCTACTATTTCGTTTTTAAGCTCAGCAGTATCAGCATAATACAAGCCCTTTCCGTAATATTTAACTAAAAAAACAGTCGTGTCTTTTTGACCAACAACTTTGAATTTTATTTTTTGTCCAAATGATAAGGTCGTAAAAAATAGTGCAATGATGAATAATAATCTCATAATTTAGTTTTTAATATTTAGTGTAAATTGTTTATTTCATTAAAGACGTGTCAAATGTAAGAAAGAAATAGAATTTAACATTTAAATAACTTCTTAAAATTCCTTAAAAATTCCTTTTTTCGCTGTAGAATAACTTGCAATGATAAACAATAGGTATGCTAAAAGTAAAGATAGAATACTTGTAATTGTCATATTAGTATCAATGTAAAGTCCACCAGTAGCAAACATTTTATCTAAAAAGTATTTAAAAATGAAAAATACGAGAAGTCCTAAACCTGCAATTAACCCAAAAATTTTAACGAAGTAATTGAAAAAGCTTTTAATAATATTTTTAGGATGATAACCTACACGTAAAAGAGTACGTACTTCGTAAGCGTTTCGAGAAATTAATAATTGCATATATTGAATTAGGACTAATCCAGAAGCTAAAACGGCAATAATTGAGATTCCTAAAACAACAAAAAAGAGCGTTCCAACAACGCTTTTTAAACGACCGACAACCATTTGCGCATTTTTAGATTCCAATCCTTTTTTAGTTAATAAATCTTCAACTAAACCAAATTGATTTTCTTTTCCAGAAATCATTACTTGCGTAATTTTTTGATTTGTTCCATCAGAATATTTATCGTTTCCGAATTTCATAAAGGATGCTGGGACAAGTATAGAACTTACTTCATTTGTAAATCCAATGATTCTAACATTCACATGTTCTTGAATTGAATCATTCCATAATTTGAATTTAAATTTCACCTCTTTCACTAAATCATCCGAAATTTGTGGAATTCCACTAGCACTCATAAATGTATTTAACATGACTAAAAATTCTCGAGGCATTATCATAGGAACATATTCATCACCTTCTTTCCAATGCCATTTGTCTGTTTTAATATCCAAGAATCGTTGGTCGACAGTTTGAATAAAAACGTCAGTTCTAAAATAAGGAACTAGTGGATCTGAAGTTTCAAAAGAAATATCAAAATTATTACTTGTTACAGGTTGAATTTCAGCGATAAAAGGCTCTTTTCGCATTTTATCTAATTCATTTAATGAAAAATCTGTTTTTGTTAGATTTAAACTACTTGCATTGGTTACTTTCTTTTGAACGATTATAGTGTTAGGTCCTAAAATATCTGATCCTTTTCCGAATTCATTTATTTTTATAATGTAATGAATAGAAGTTATTAAGAATGTAATCCCTAAAAATGCCCCAATAATTGCAATTAATAATTGCTTTTTATCTTGGTTTCTGAATAAAAGTTTATTTAACATGGCTCACAATTTTAATTCTTGATCATAAGTATATCCGTGGCTATCTCCCAATGTAGTTAATACAAAACCTGCATTTAATTCTTTGCATCTTTTGTTGATTAATTCTAAACATAGAAGGGTGTTTTCTGTGTCCAAATGAGAGAATGGTTCATCCATTATTAACCATTCAAAAGGTTGTAATAATCCACGTATGATTGCTACACGTTGTTGTTGCCCCATTGAGAGTAATCCACATTTTTGTTCCCATTTATCTTCAATACCTAATTTACTTAACATTGATTTTATTTCATTTTCTGAAAATGAGTTTGTCAAGTTGTTTTTAAGAATAAGATTTTCAGCAACAGTTAAATCAGGAAATAATTGTAAATCTTGATATATGACTGAAATTTTAGAATGACGAATAATTGTCCAATCATCCGGAGTGAAGATTTTAATATCTTTTCCATCAAAAGTAATCGAACCACTATAGTCATTACGAAGACCTATCATGGTTGATGTAAAAGTAGATTTCCCTTTTCCGCTAGAAGCATTTAAAAGAATATGCTTACCTGCTTTCAATTCAATGAAATTTCCCCAAATACTTTCTTTACTATGTTGAATAGAAGAAAGGGGAGAGGGCATGATATTATTCAATATTATTTCCATGATTCTATGTTTTGAAGTGATATTTCAATAATCATTCCAAAATAGATAATAGACATTTAGATATTAGACCACTTCGTTCAAAGACTGATGAATATGTAAAATTTAGTCTAATGTCTAATGTCTAAAAATCTAATGTCTAAATAATCTAACCTCAATTTCTTCAACCATTAAATTTGTTTCTGTAGATTTTAACCAAATAGCTTCAGGATGTCTTCTAAACCAAGTTAATTGTCTTTTGGCGTAACGTCTTGTGTTTTGTTTAATTAGATCTAGGGCAGTTTGGAAATTTGTAATTCCATCCAAGAAGTTGAAGATTTCAGTGTAACCAACTGTTTTTAAGGTAGATAGATGTTTTAAATGTTTGACAGATTTTACTTCATCTAATAAACCATTTTCTAACATTATATCCACTCTTTTATTAATACGTTCGTATAAAACCTCACGTGGATGATTTATTACAAAACGTATTATTTCGAAGTTGTGTTTTATTTCTTGATTTGTTCTTAATTTTGAAAAAGGTTGTCCCGTAAGTCGAATTGCTTCTAATGCTCTAATTATTCGCATTGGATTTCCTTTATCTACTTCATTGTAAAATTCTGGATCTTTTTCTTTGAGTTCGTTTAATAAAGGTTCTAATCCTAAAAGTTCCCATTGTTTAGTAATTTCAGCTTTTAATTCATCCGATTTTGGTATTTCATCTAATCCAATACACACAGCATCGATAAACATTCCAGAACCTCCCACCATAATCAGTTGATCATGATATATAAATTCTTTTTCTAGAATTAAATTTACTTCCCTTGCATATTTAGCAGATGATACTTCCTCTTCTAGTTGATGAGAATCAACCATATAGTGTTTGATTCCTTCTTGTTCTTCTGAAGTTGGTTTAGCAGTTCCAATTGAAAGTTCTTTGTAGAATTGACGCGAATCTGCTGAAATAATAACTGTATTCCATTTTTTAGCCAATGCAACACCTAAAGCAGTCTTACCACTTGCGGTAGGACCTTCAATTACAATAAGTTGCTTTTTTTGTTGCACGAGTTTATTGGTAAAGGGTTGTCCACATTTCGTAACGACTGATGATTTCTCTGATATATCTATGAGTTACCGTTCCTTTAGCAGCGCCACTTCGAACAACAGGATCCCTGTAGTATTCTTTTTTAGATAAATTTAACATCATCACTTCAACATTATCGTCCCAAACTTTAGGATTTAATCCGTGTTTTTCAGCTAGTCGTTGAGCATCTTCGATATGACTTCTTCCTGAATTATAAGTAGCCATTGTGAATTTTTGACGTTGTAATTTATCAGGAATATCAGACCAAGAATTAAAATCAGAGTTTAATTTTTTAGCTCCACCCATAATTTGAACTTCAGGAGGAGAATAAGGATATACTCCATATAAAGGTCCAATTTCAGGCATAAATTGCATAATACTATATGCTCCACCGAAAGAAACGGCATCAGGATTGAAACGAGTTTCTTGAAATGAAAGTGAAGCTATTAATCTCCAATCCCATCCATATTTACTAGCTGCTTTTTTGAAATAAGCATCATAATGAGATAATTGACCACTTTTTAAGCTTGAAAGTTCAGATTTAGATACGCTTGAAACTTGGGATAAATCATAATATTTATGTTTGATATATTTAAACGTTGTCTTACGCATAAAACTTTCAAGCCATTTATCTATTCGAGCTTTTAGTAATGGACTAGATTTACGAATCCCATATGCAATTTTTTGCTTTACAGAAATACCTAAATTAATGTCGATGTTTTCATAAAAACGTTGATTGATACGAGCTAAATTGGCTTCCGTAATTGTATAGTCAATCATACCTTCCGATACCATTTCAATTAATTCTTCAGCCCCCATTTGTCCATCTTGCTTTTGGATGTAAATAGTATCGCCGATTTCTTCTTGAAGATGTTTTAAACGTTGAAAGTAACTAGAATTTTCCCAAACACTTATTTTTTTACGCGCTAATTGAGATGGATCGATTAATAATTTTTCACGAAGCTGATACGGTTTCATTTTCTCCCAACCACTTGGTTTACGTTGAATTAAAACTTGTTCGGAACGCATAGTTGGTAATGAGAAGTCTATTAATTTACATCGTTCTTTTGTTATGGTATAATTACAAGCGATTATATCTCCTTCTCCATCGTTCAATAATTGAGTTAATTCATCAAGATTATTAACGATTTTAATTTCTAATTCAACTCCTAATTCGTTCGCAAATTCTTTAAGGACTTCGTATTCAAATCCCATTTTTCTACCTCTATAAATAAAGAAAGAAGTCGAACTATTTTCTGCAAGAACAGTTAATTTACCATCTTTTAAAATTTCCGGTAAATCGTATCTTATAGCGTTTTCAAGAATCGTTTTTGGGTCATTTTTTTTAGGTGAAGAGCAGCTATCATAAACGACAGTTAATAGCAAAATACCTATCAAAACATAGATTGTTTTAATACGATTTTTAACTAAAATGAATTCACGATATTCATTTAGCTTTTGCATTTTTATCTTGTCGATTAACGCTTTCATCTTTAGTACTACGAAAAGAAAGGAGGAAGGTTTCAAAATACTTGAATATGGCTTGTGTTGATTAAAGTTTAGTTCTTAAAAAATGAAATCGCATCTTCCATATAAATGAAAAATGATTTTTCAATTTCAACTTCGTGTTTTAAGAATACAGAAAGTCCATTTTTTAATTTATTATCAAAAGAAATTCTTCGAGATACACCTTGACACGATAAGTTTAATCCTTCTAAACCTTTATAACTCAACAACCAATTGTCTTCTTGCATTTTACGCAACATAAATTGAAATTTTTCAGAATAAAATGCGGTTGAGGTATTTATCGATTGATAAAAGTTGTCTACAAATGATTCATAATCAATAGAATGAAATTTACTCCAGTTTTTTGCTAATAAATGGTCAAAGTAGATATCGACAGCAATGGCAGCTACTTTTGGTAAATCATCATGTAATAAATGAACTAAATCTAAAACATTAGGATGATGATCGATGTAATGATCTATTTTTCGATGTAAAGTAACACCTTCTTGAAGTTTTAAGGGTAGGTGAGTATAATCCTTTCCTTTCACAAAATCGCCATACAAATTGGCTTGCATTAATTCAAGATCATTATTAGAAAAATAGAGATGCCCTATGAAATTCATTTGATAAAAATATTTTTTTGAAGTAATAGTTTTATTAAAGTGTTAAAAAAAGTCTAACATCTAATGTCTAAAAATCTAATGTCTAGATATCTAATGTCTAAAATTCTAATGTCTTATAAAATAGATTCCCTAGTCTCCTTAATCGCCTGCAAAATAATAGCTCCTGCTTTTCTAATTTCTTCCTCTGTAATTGTCAAAGGAGGAGAAAGGCGGAAACTATAAGGATGAGATAAAAACCAAAAACTTATTAAACCTAATTCTAAACAACGTTTCACCACTTTTTCAACTCGTTCAAAAGATTCCATATCGAAAGCAAACATTTGACCGATGCGTCTTATTTCTTTTATTTCAGGATCTTTTTTAACTATTTCTTCTAACAATTTACCATTTCTTTCAACTGATTCAAAATCAATCTCTTTCTCGAAAACTTCTAAACAAGCATTTGCCGCTGCACATATAACTGGGTGTCCACCAAAAGTCGTTATGTGTCCTAACATCGGATTGTAAGTGAATTCGTATAAGTTTTCGTAAGATGAAACCAAAGTTCCAATCGGCATTCCTCCACCTAGTGCTTTTCCAAGGGTTAAAACGTCTGGAACAATTTTGAAATGTTCAAAGGCAAATAATTTACCTGTTCTACCCATTCCACATTGAATTTCATCAAAAATCAGTAAAGCTCCGACTTCAGTACATCTTTTTCTTAAGGCAAGTAAAAATTCAAGTGTTGGAACTCTTACACCAGCATCTCCTTGAACTGTTTCAACGATAACTCCTGCTGTTTTTGCAGTAATATTTTTTAAATCTTCAACTGAATTGAATTGTAAAAAGCGTACATCTGGAAGTAAAGGTCTAAAAGCTTGTTTCTTCACTTCATTCCCAGAAACAGACATTGAGCCGTGAGTAGATCCGTGATAAGAACCTCTAAATGAAACTAATTCAGTTCTTCCAGTTACACGTTTAGCTAACTTTAAAGCAGCTTCATTCGCTTCAGTCCCTGAATTTACAGTATAAACACAATTTAAATTCTCGGGTAATAAGGCGGTTAATCGTTCTGAAAAAGCAAGTGGAGCGTCTTGAATAAATTCTCCATAGACCATAACGTGTAAATGCTTATCAATTTGAGTTTTCATAGCATTAGATACGTTTGGGTGACAATGGCCAATGTTGTTCACTGCAACTCCTGCAATCATATCCATATAGGCTTTTCCATTTTTATCATAAATGTAAATACCTTCTGCTCTGTCTATATCAATTAGATAAGGGCTTTGATTTGTCTGTCCTTGGTGTTGAAGAAATGATTCTTGTCTATTCATTATTATCTTTTAATGGAACGCTGACCTTGACCTTGTCGTTGGTTATTACCTTGTCTGTTATTTTCCTTTAAACGTTTTAATAGTTCACGTCTAAATTCCTGTTCCAAATTTAAAAGTTTTGCTGATTTTTTATAGCCTATTATAGCAGCAATTTTAAAATTATATTCTTTAGTGATATTTACTTCTGCAATTTCACTGTCAAAAATTGAATTTAATTTCTTTTTAATATCCTCATCCTTTAATAGTTCTGATTTCTCGTTTAATTCTTGAATGATTTTCTTTTTCTCTTTTCTAGTTGATTTTAATTTGCTATTCATTTCGTTATAAATAGGCCAAAATTTTTCAGCTTCAG
>CAMDMY010000100.1 GCA_945902775.1 Chryseobacterium gleum
TCTGAAGAGAATCGAATTGGTGATCATATATGGTATATTTCAGATTTAACAAAGTTTAAATCACATTATCCAAATTGGGATATTACAATAACATTAGAAGACACGATTAAGCAAATGATTGCTTTCGAACAGAAAAAAATCAATTCATGATTGTAGTAAAATTAACGGGAGGCTTAGGCAATCAAATGTTTCAATATGCATTTGCTAAAAGCCTTTCGTTAAAAAAGAGAAAATCATTTTTGTTAGATGCGAATGATTTTAAGTACGATGCCTTGAGGAATTTTGAACTTGATTTATTTCATTTAGGAGATAAATTAGCATCACCTGAAATAATTAGAATTTCAAAAATAAAACAAGTAAATCGTTTTAGACAATTAATAAATAAAGTTTTTCAAAGACGTCCTAAAAATGAAGTGTTTATAGAAAATGATTTAGACTATAATTCTGATATTGAAAGTGTTAAATTAAATTATTACCACGGTTATTGGCAAACTGAAAAATATTTCAAACAGTTTGAAAAGGAAATCAGAAATGATTTTCAAATGCAAATTGAACCGAATGAATATTATTTAGAGATGATTCAAGCTGCAAAAAACACTGAATCTGTTTCTGTTCATTTTAGAAGAAGTGATTTCGCAAATAATCCTGAGACGAATCAATTTCATGGGTTATGTGACTTGACTTATTATAAAAAAGCTATGGAATACATTAAAGGTAGTCTTGATAATGTGACCTTTTTTATGATTTCAGATGATATTGAATGGGTTAAAAATGAATTTCAAAATGAAAGTAATATCATTTATATAGAAAATTATAAAGGAAAAGATTACGAAGATATGCGCTTGATGTCTAATTGTAAGCATAATATCATCGCTAATAGTAGCTTTAGTTGGTGGGGAGCCTGGTTGAATGAAAATACTTCTAAAATAGTAGTATCACCAAGTAGGTGGTTTAAAAATGAAGAAAAGCAACAACAAACAAAAGATTTAATTCCAGAAAATTGGATCAAATTATAGATAATAACAAAAATAGGCCTTCAAATAATCCAATTGTAACTGTCTTAATGCCAGTGTATAATGGGGGGAAGTATTTGAAAGAAACAATTGCAAGTATCCTTAATCAAACATTTCGTGATTTTGAATTTTTAATTATTGATGATGGATCAACAGATCAAACAGAAGAAATAATTTCATCTTTCACTGATGAAAGGATTCATTTTGTAAAGAATAGTGAAAATTTAAAAATAATTTCGACTTTAAATAAAGGGGTATCGCTTGCAAAGGGGAAATACATTGCTCGTATGGATGCCGATGATATTTGTTCATTGAATCGTTTGGAGAAACAAGTTGAATTTTTAAATAAAAATCATTCAGTAGGTCTAGTTGGATCTGATTATGAAAGCTTTGGAACGATAAATAAATCGATACATTACCCTTCTTCTTATGAAGAATTAAAATTTTCAGCTCTTTTTTATAATCCGTTTTGTCACCCTTCAGTGATGATAAGAAAGGAAATAATTGTAAAAAATAAGTTAAGTTTTAATCCTGATTTTTTACATGTTGAAGACTATAAACTTTGGACAGAATTTTTAATTCATACGGATTGTCAAAACTTATCTGAAGTATTGATTTCTTATAGAACTCATCCGAATCAGATTTCTAAAGTGCATGAGGAATTACAAAAATCGAATGTATTCAAAGTCCAAAAAGATTATTTGAAAAATGCTGGATTTAATTTATCAGATGAAGAAGTACAACACTTAACCTTGTCCTTAATCTTAACCTCAATCTATTTAAGAAGTGTAGAGAAATTGATTAGCCAAAATAATGAGCTTCAGTTTTTTAGTAAACAAATTGTGAGTGATTATTTTAGTAAAAAAATTAAAAATTGGGTTTTGGAATCAGCTAAAATTGATAAATCTTTTTATTTACAATTTAAGAAAAGTGAGATTTATAAATCAATCTCATGGACATTTAAGCAGAAATTAAGTATACGGTTAAAACTGAGGTAGAGATTAAGGTAAAGACTGAGGTTATACTATTCTCAACCTAAACCTCAATCTCAATCTCATTATGAAATATGAATAGGATTTTAAAAATAGCTTCTAGCAAATTACCTTTCATTATTGAACTCTATGCTTTATTGTTCAGGATAAGGATAAGGTTGAGATTGACTTCGAGAACCTCAGCCAACTCACTTAAAAATATTTCTGTGATTAATACACATTCGCAGGGTGGAGGAGCGGCAAAGGTGGCTTTGGAAATTATTCGAGGATCTCAATATTCAGATAGTATGCATTTTTTTGTGAAAGAAAACTCTTTGTCTTCCAAAAATATTTACGAGATTGAAAAAACAAAACCGACACGTTTGGTGCGATGGTTTCAGGAAATGGAGCGGATTGGAGGATGGTTGGATTTTTCTTTTATTAGTCCGTTAAATTTATTAAAAAACAACTATTTTCAATCATCCAAGATTGTTCATTTACATAATTTACATGGTTATTATTTTTCTTATGCAATTCTCCAAAGTTTAGTTAAAAATAAAAAAGTTATTTGGACATTGCATGATGAACATTTAATAACAGGTCATTGTTCATGTACATTGAGTTGTGAATTATGGAAATCAGGATGTGGAAATTGTCCGAAATTAGAAACGTATCCAAGTGTTAAAATAGATAATACTAAAAAAATGCTTGCTTATAAAACTCGTTTGTTGAACAAGATAAACCCTATTATTGTTTGTCCTTCCAATTGGCTTGCAGAAAGAGTGAAAGAAGCTTATCCTTTTTTGAAAACAGTAAAAATGATTCCAAATGGTGTAGATACAGAAGTATTTAAGCCAATGGATAAAAATGAATTACGAAATAAATTAGGTTTACCTAAAGATGCATTAATTATTCTTTTTGCAGCAGAGTTAGCAACGAAAAATCCTTTCAAAGGAGGCGAAATAATAGAAAGCTTAATAGAAAAATATATTTTTCAGAATTGTTATTTTATAACAATAGGGGGAGAAACAAATAAAAAATCAGATTTCCATATTCCTTTCGGATATATTACAGAGCAAGAAAAAATGGCAGAATTGTATGCTGCATCAGATCTAATGTTATACCCCACAAGGGCAGATAATTTACCATTGGTGGTTTTAGAAGCAATGAGTTGTGGATTACCTGTAATATCGTCAAATCTTGGAGGGATTGCAGAAATAATTGAGAATGAAAAGAATGGATTTTTGATCGATCATTATTTCAAAACAGAATTGTTTGAAGAGGCAATATCAAATTTCATTGCGTTATCCGAGAGTGAAAGAGTAGAATTTTCATCAGAGGCAAGAAAAACAATTCTTAATAAGTTTTCGATAGAGAAGATGATTAATAAATACGATAAGTTGTATGAAATTGTCAATAAAAATGGATTGTAAAATAATATAATTATTATTATACCTATTTTTGAAAGTATTGATAGCAATTCGGGTAATAAAATGGTAAAAATTGGTTTAATAGGTTTTGGATATTGGGGACCTAATTTGGTGCGAAATTTTTCGAGTCAGAAAGAGGGGAAAGTTACTGTAATTTCTGAGTCTAGAGAAGAAAGACATATTCAAATTTCAAAAATCTATCCTGAGATTTCAATTTGCTCAAATTCAGATGATTTAATTAATGATACAAATATAGATGCTGTGGTAATTGCAACACCTGTTTTTTCTCATTATAAATTAGCGAAAGAAGCCTTATTGGCAGGTAAACATGTTTTACTAGAAAAACCAATGACATCTTCCGTTGATGAATCAAAAGAATTGATTGACATTGCTAAAAGTAAGAATTTAGTTTTAATGGTTGATCATACCTTTTTGTATACTGGTGCAGTACAAAAAATGAAAGAATTAATTGAACAAAAGCAATTAGGTAAATTGCACTATTTTGATTCAACACGAATTAATTTAGGATTATTTCAACCGGATGTTAATGTGTTATGGGATTTAGCTCCACATGATATCTCAATATTAAATTATCTAGTTAGTAATAAGCCTTATAGCGTAAATGCAACGGGTGTATCTCACACAAATAATGGGATTGAAAATGTGGCTTATATGACTGTTAATTATGAAGATGATTTTATAGCTCATTTCAATTGTTCTTGGACTTCACCGGTAAAAGTGAGGTCTACATTAATTGGAGGAGATAGTAAGATGTTGGTTTATAATGATTTAGAACCTTCTGAAAAAATTCGCATTTATGATACGGGATATAATCATACATCTGACGAAGAAAAAAATAGAATAATGGTTGATTATAGAACAGGTGATGTTTTTATTCCTAAACTTTCAACTCAGGAAGCTTTGTATGGTGTCGCTTTAGATTTTATAGAAAGCATTTTACATTCAAAAGAACCATTAGCAAATGCTGAATTAGGTTTAGAAGTTGTCAAAGTATTAGAAGCATCTCAAAAATCAATAAAAAATAAAGGTAAAGAAAGCATAATTTAATGGAATTAGTTACGATAAATGATCAGACTCAAAGTTTGAATAATGTTCAAATTGGAGAAAATGTTCGAATTTTTAAATTTGTAAATGCTTACGGTTGTTCTATAGATGATAATAGCAAAGTAGGAACATTTGTAGAAATTCAAAAGGGGGCTACTGTTGGTAAAAATTGTAAAATTTCAAGTCATTCATTTATTTGTGAAGGAGTTCATATTGAAGACAATTGTTTCATTGGACACGGAGTAATGTTCACCAATGATTTATTTCCAAGAGCTACAAATTCTGATGGTTCTCAACAAACGGATGAAGATTGGACATTGGTTGAAACTTTTGTAAAAAAAGGAGCTTCTATCGGAAGTAATGCAACTATTTTATGTGGTATTACAATTGGTGAAAATGCTTTGATCGGTGCTGGCGCAGTTGTAGTTAAAGACGTACCTGCAAATTCAGTAGTTGTAGGAAATCCAGCAAGAGAAATTAAAAAGGTTTAGATTAAGGTTAAGACCGAGGTTGAGATTGTTTATCTATAAATAAAGAAATAAAATGGCAGATAAGATTAATTGCTTGGATTTAAGTGGACAGCACAAACAAATAAAAGCAGAAATTTTTGAGGCTTTTGAAAAAGTATATGAAAAAACAGCTTTTTCAGGAGGACCTTTCGTTGAAGAATTCGAAAAAAAATTCAGTAATTATGTTGGTTCAAAATATTCAATTGGTGTAGGAAATGGAACCATTGCCTTGCATTTAGCCATGTTAACATTAGGTATAGGTGCTGGGGATGAGGTAATAATACCTGCAAATACTTTTATAGCAACTGCTTGGGGAGTTTCACATGCTGGAGCAACACCTGTATTTGTTGATTGTGAATCAGATACATGGGAAATTGATTCTTCAAAAATTGAAGCAGCAATTACACCTAAAACAAAGGCAGTCATTGGAGTTCATTTGTATGGACAACCTTTCGATATTGACGCAGTTAAAACGATTTGTGAAAAACATAATTTATTTTTAGTAGAAGATGCTGCTCAAGCACAGGGTGCTCGATACAAAGGTAATACGGTTGGTGTTTTTGGTGAAATGGCTTGTTTTAGTTTTTATCCAGGTAAAAATTTAGGTGCTTGTGGAGAAGCTGGTGGAATTTCAACGAATAATGAAGCGTATCAACAACATCTACATTCATTAAGAAATCACGGTTCAAAAGAACGTTATTTTCACGATGAAATAGGGTATAATTACCGTATGGGTGGTTTAGAAGGTGCTTCACTTTCAGTTAAATTAAATTATTTAGAATCGTGGAACAATAAAAGAAGAGAAGTTGCTAAAAAATACCATCAAGAGATTGTAAATCCAAAAGTAAAATTACAGTCCATTCCTTCATATGCTGATGGGGTTCATCATCTTTTTGTTGTAACCGTTGAGAATAAAGAAGCATTTGTTCAACATTTATTAGATAATGATATCAATGCTGCTTACCATTATCCAGTACCATGCCATTTACAAAAAGCATATTCTTCGTTAGGACATAAAGTGGGAGATTTTCCAAATTCGGAATATTTAGCAGCGCATTGTGTTAGTTTACCGATGTATGCTGAATTAACAGAAGAACAAGTATCTCGAGTGATTATTGCTGTAAATAATTATTAAAATGTTAATAGATAAATTAGTAAAACAAGTTAAAGCTTTAAATCTTAATTTAAAGGGGAAAGTTGTTTTAACAGAAGCGGCAAGTGGAGCTTATATTGTTACCCCCTTAATTGCAGCTATTGCTGGAGCAAAAGTATTTGCATTTTCTAAGACTACTTCGTATGGAACGGTTGATGAAATTTTTTCGATTACTCAGCAATATATTGATCAGTATAAAGAAGGTGAATTAAATATTACTTTTATAGATGAACTTACTCCTGAGATTATTGCACAAGCTGATATAATAACAAATTCAGGGCATTTGAGACCTTTAGATAAATCAAAATTACAATATGCTAAAGATAGTGTGGTTATTCCGCTAATGTATGAAGCGTGGGAGTGGCGAGATGCAGATATGGATATAGATTATATTCGAAGTAGAGGTGTGAAAGTTGGAGCTACTAATGAAAGACATCCTAAAATAGATGTTTTCAATTATCTTGGAGACATGGCTGTTAAGCAAATTTTTGATGCTGGAGTTTGCCCTTACAATAATAATTTTATTTTGATTTGTAATAATGATTTTGGACCATATATCGCAAAAACGATTTCTAAATTGTGTGCTAAATTAGGAGTAATTGATTTAGATTCAAATAAAAACAAATACGATTTAGATGCGGTGGATTGGATTGGTGAATTTCCAAAAATTGATATACCAAATGAATATAAATCCAGCGAAGCTATTATTTTCACAGCTTACCCTTTTGACAATGAATGGATAGGCAATAATACTCCAATTTTAATAAATGATTTAAAATCACAAATAGATAATCCCTATATTTTACGTTTCTGTGGAGATATAAATGTCGAAGATGTGTCGAAATCAGGAATAAAATATTTTCCTAGTAAAGTTGGAAGTGGACATATGGGAATATTGCCATCCGCTATTGGTTTTGACCCAATTATCAGATTGCAAAGTGGAGGACTGAAGGTAGGTGAATCATTGTTTTTAAATGAAGAATGTTTCGAAGGAGATTTACTTTTCGAATTGGTGTAATTTTTTGAATATAGATTAGATTTAGAGAATGACAAACCTTTTAATAAATGAATATAAGAATGAAATAATTTCAGGCAAATTTTTGAATTTAAGAATTGCGAATGAAAAAGATGCTGAATTTATCTTGAGTTTAAGATTGAATCCATTATTAAATAAATTTGTTGGGCATACTGATCCTAGTGTTGAAAAACAAAGGAATTGGATAAAAGAAACGTACAATAAAGAAAACGATTTTATGTTCATAATTGAAGATAAAAAATCAAATAAATGTGGAACTATAGCATTATATGATATTGATTATATAAAAAAGAGAGCGGAATGGGGACGTTTAATTCTTAAACAAGATACTTTATTCTCAATTCCAATAGAAGCTACAATTCAATTGCTAAATTTTGCGTTTAATAAATTATTGTTAGTTGAATTATATGGAGGTGCAAATAATGAAAACAGAGCAGTTGTTCAATACCACAAGAAATACGCTAATGTTACAGCTGAAGATGAAAAATTCACTTGGTTTTCATTTGATGAAAAAAGTTTGATTAAATTGAAAAGTATTTATAAGAATTTCCATAATATTTAGTTTTAAAAGCATAATTAATGGACGAGATTATTACAGTTAGTATAATTATACCAATTTACAATGAGGAGGATGGAATAGAAACTTTAATAAAAAAAATAACCGAGTTTCATTTATCGAGAAAATTTGATTTCGAAATCATTTTTGTGAATGATGGTTCTAGTGATTTTAGCTTTCAAGAAATAGTAAAATATAAGCCACTTCAATTTCCGTGTAAGTTAATTAATTTATCTAAGAATTTTGGAGCACATGCGGCAGTTAGAGCAGGTTTTAAAGTGTCAGAAGGTACTTACACAACTTGTATACCTGCAGATCTTCAAACTTCTTTTGATTCAGTTGAAATTTTGTTTAACAAAGCAATTGAAGGTGCTGATATTGTTTATGGAGTTAGAGAAGTTAAAGATGCTGGTTTTTTCGGGAAAATGTTTTCACGTTTATATGCACGTTTGATGCAAAAACATGTCAACAAGGACTTCCCATTTAAAGGACTTGAAACTTTGATGTTTAATGAAAAGGTTAGGGAGAGCTTTAACAAGAATATAGAATCAAATTCATCTGTTTTTCTTCAAGCATTATCTTTTGGATTCAATAAATCGTTCGTAGATATAAAAAAGGCGGAACGTAAAATAGGAAAAACTAAATGGACACTATCAAGTAAAATCAAATTATTGATAGATTCTTTTGTTGCCTTTTCTTATTTACCAATTCGTTTGGTTTCTTTAGTAGGTATTATATTTTTTACCTTAGGCTTTCTGTGGACAATATATGTAGTCTTTAGAAAATTTTTATTTGATGATATTGCATCAGGTTGGCCAGCATTAACCTCAATTTTATTATTAGGTTTTGGTATTACAAATATAGCTCTTGGAATTATAGCTGAATATCTATGGAGAACATTAGATTCGACAAGAAATAGACCTGTTTTTA
>CAMDMY010000101.1 GCA_945902775.1 Chryseobacterium gleum
TAGCTGAATTACCTGAATTTGAAAAACTACATTTGGATGCTAAAGATAATAACAGAAAAACAAAAGTGCTTTTAGTAAGTATGGATTTTGTTGAAGAATTAGATAAAAAACTAAAAGACTTTTTAGCGAAAAATAAATATACCTGCGAAATAGTTTTGTTAGATGAAATTAATGGCAACGATTTCATCAATAAAATATCCGAAAAATGGAGCGGTGCCATTCCAGCAACATTGATTGTTAAACCAAAGCCACAAGGTAACGAATTTATAGAAGGCAAAGTAACAGTAGAATGTTTGTTAGCAGCTATTTTAGCAAAATAATATTTGCAATAGTTAAATTTAGTACAAACATCAATCTATTTTTAAATTGGAAGTTTTTAAACTAAAATTATAAATAGGCATAGCTGACATAGTTGTAACAACTGCTATCAATACCAATATAGAAAATGTATTGGAATCTATAATATTATATTGCAAACCAATATTTGCAACAATAAGTTCCATTAAACCTCTAGCATTTATTAATCCTGCAATAGCTGATGAATCTCTCCACGAATAGCCAAACAACCGCATACTAAATAAAACAGCACCATATTTACTAATAAATGCGCAAAATAAAATAACAATACATGGTACTAATAATTGTGATGAACACAAAACTAAAAAGTTAGTTTTTAATCCCGAAAACGCAAAAAATAAAGGCAATAAAAGCACTACCATCACATCTTGTAATTTTGTGTTGATTTCTGTTTGTAATATTTTAGTTTTAGGTAAGCTCAAGCCTAATATAAAGCCTCCAAACACACTATACAAACCAATTTTATCTGTAATAACTGTAGAAACAAGTAATAAAATCAAAATAATTGCAAATTGATTTTGAGACATGCTGGCATTTTTCTCAATAGATACATTCATTTTTAACACCAACGGTTTAACAAGATAATTTATTAAAAAAACAAATACAATGGCTCCCAATAAAGTGATAAATCCATTTAAACTGCTGCCTGTTGATCCAATAGCGATAATAAAAGCGAGTAATATCCATGTAACCACATCTTGAATACTTGCTGAAAGCAAAGCCATAGAACCAAGTAAAGAGTTTATTAACTTTTTTTCCTCTAAAATCCGAGCTAACATTGGAAAAGCCATTATAGAAAAAGCAGTGCCAAAAAACAACATAAACAATATTAAGGAAATATTGGGTAAAGAAAGGTGGTCATAAAACACATAAGCGCATAAACAACCCATTGCAAAAGGTACTATTGTAGCAATTATGGAAAGTATATAAGCTTGCTTTTTTGCTTTTTTTTCGATAATGGAAAAATCAAGATTCATACCCACCAAAAACATATAAAAAGACAACCCTATATTACCTAAAGCGTATATAAATGGCTGAGTTGTAGTAAACAAATAAGCATACCATTCAGGAAAAATAGTTCCAACTAATGTTGGACCTAACAATACACCGGCAATCATTTCACCAACAACTCTGGGCTGTTTAATATATGCCATTGCATTACCCATTAAACGTGCTACTATAATCACCACAATCATCGCAACAGCAACATGAATAAATGTTTCCAAATTTCCCATAATTTAAAAGTATGAACTTATAGTTAAAACACAATATTTTACAGAATGTTTTTTAAATAATGCTAATAGAATAGTATATTTACCCAACTATGGCACTAACAGTAAAAACATCACAACTACCAAACTCAGGTAAAGGTTTATTTACCACAACCTCAATTAAAAAAGGAACCAAAATAATCGAATATTTAGGTGAAATTATTGATTGGAAAGAATACGAAAAACGTGTTGAAAGAGATGAAGATGGCTACCTTTTTTTCATAAACAAAAAACACTGTATCGACGCTTGGAATACGCCGCAACATAAAGCACGTTACGCAAATGATGCAGCTGGTTTAGGTAAAGTAAAAGGACTAAACAATAACTGCAATTATGTGATTGAAAACAATAAATGTTTTATTGTTGCTAAAAAAGATATAGCAGCAGGGGAAGAAATTTTTGTGAGTTATACGAAAGAATATTGGGATTGCGTTCGTTACAATATTAGTATTGGAAGAGGAAGAAAGTAATTCTAAAATATAATGAATTCCGAAAAACTTAATAAAATAAATATTAATTTTATTGTCGGTCTAGGGAGAAGTGGAACAACACTTTTAGTTGTTTTACTAAATCAATACGACAATTGTATTGCTACTCCTGAAATTCATCATTTTATACATTTTTATAAAAAATACAAAAACATTGATTATGTTAGCCAAGAACTTATTGATGACTACAAAGATTATATTAATCGTTATTTTCAATACAAAAAAAATCCACTCATTGGTCCTTCTAACTCAACCTTAATAGATTCTTTAGAGATTGGACAGAAAATAAATTATAGTCAATTAACTAAACTTATATATTTAGGCTTATTTGGACAAAAAGGGATAAACAATAACATAAATGTTATTGTTGACAAAAATCCTTATTACACGCTTGAAATAAACAAAATCTTAAAAATATTTCCGGATGCTAAACTTTTGGCATTAATAAGAGATCCTAGAGGTTATGTATTGTCTAATATTCAGAGTAAAAGACTTTCTGTGTCGAAAAAAGACAATGCTTATCATGCTTTTGTATGGAGACTTTTCATGAAAAAGATTGTGCAAGCAAAAAAACTACATGATTCAAATATTAAAATCATTAGGTATGAGGATATTGCTTTAGAAAAAGAAAAGACTTTAAAAGAAATAACCAATTATTTCAACCTTGAGTATTCAGAATCTATTTTTAATTTCAATGACAGTATAAAAGAGAAAATTAACAGCATCAAACAAGATGAGCGAAATTATGAACGCATGCATAAAAAATTAAAAGATCTAAGTTCTCCTATAAATTCGGAACGAGTTCATGCATGGAAAAATGATTTAACTAAAAATGAAATAGAACAAATAGAATTCATTGCGGGTTCACTTGGAAATAATTATAATTATTTTAACCAAACACATATTTCTTATTTAAAAAAAATTAGTATCTTAATTTCATCAATTATTAGTTTTATAAAAGTGAAAGTATTTGAAACACTAAAGTCTCCAGAGCTTCACATTTACCATAATTACAAAATAAAGAATGCTAAAAAATAATAAATGGAAAAACAATTACATTTTATTGTTGGCATAGGTCGGTCGGGCACTACCATTCTGTCTAAACTTTTAAATAAGTTTACAGATGTACACTGTATGCCAGAGGCCAATTTCCTTGTTTTTTTTCTATATAAATTTAGACATAAAACACATTTTACATCTTCCGAAATTAAACTTATTTTTGATGAGATTGAGTTATACTGCTTAACACATCCATTAGTAGGCTGGGACTTTGAAATTCAAAAAGTAAAACAATCCGTTATTAATATAGCAGAAGCATCTCAAAAGTTAACCTATATTGAAATTTGTAAAATTATTTATAAAAATTTTAAAGTACTTGGTTCGAAAAAAGAAAATGCACATGTATTAATGGATAAAAATCCATCATACTCCATTTTTATTGACAAAATAAGTGCCTTCATACCTAACGCAAAATTTATATGGATAGTTCGTGATCATCGTGCAAATATATTATCACGTAAAGAAAGTATATACTTAAAATCGCCCAATATAGCATACAACGCAACTCGATGGAAACTATACAATAGAGATATCTTAAGATTTAAAAAAAAATATCCTGAAAAAGTACTTCTTGTAAAATATGAAGATCTTGTTTTAAATTATGACAAGGAAAGCCTGAAAATAAATCAGTTTTTAAACATTTCTCAAAATATTGAGAATACTGAATATCAAAAAAAACAGTCCATAAAAATAGATAATTATCATATTCAAGAAAAGTACAAAGAACGCTTCTTAAAAAAATATTCCGATCTAAATAAGGAACTCAATGGCGATAGATTGCATGTTTGGAAAGAAAAATTAAGTCAGGAAGAAATTGAACTTTGTGATGTAATTTGCAGTAAAATTGCCAAAAGTGTAGGTTACAAAATAAATATGCCTTTGAGCCTAGTAAAATCAATTACATTAATTATAAAGTATACTTTTCCAATTATAAGAGGTTACGTAGATATTTATAAAGACAAAATCATCTACTATTCACCTATCAAAATTAAGCTTGAGAGGTTGCAAAAAAGGTATACGGAAATGGGTTTTATAAAGAGAGCTAATTAGACAAGTAATTTTTGATCAAAACTTACTTCATAGGTCATTTTACCATACATTTCTTCAAAAAGTTCTCCGCATGAAGCGTTAACTCCGTAATCTTTTGAATGACTAATTAGATTCTGAAATTTAGATAACATTTTAGGATCGCGCATGGTATCTAAAAAAATAGAATATTTTTCATAGTTAGCAAAAAAATCGCCTGCTAATAAATAATGGAAAATTGTATATATAGATTCTGACTCTTTAAATTGAAGAAGGGTTTCAGGATTTCCCATGTGGGAAAAATTAATATTTTCTTGACTGTAAAACAATTTTATAAACTTTTCTAAAAGCTTTACAGCACCATTTATATTAACGTAAGCTTCATCAAGCAATCTGTTGCTATTGTTTATAAACTTCTCGTGAATAGCATCCGTTACTAATTGAGCACTATGCATACCAACAAAAATTCCACTTGAAAATATAGGATCAAGAAATGCACCAGCATCACCAATCATAGCATAATTATTTCCGTATTTTTTTTCACAGAAATAGGAATAATCACCTTGGATTTGAACTTTATGTTGGCTCACGGCATTAGTTAATAGTTTACTTACAGCGTCAGAACTTTTAATTTCATTCATATACAATTCATGAACCCAATCCTTTTTATCAGAATGTTTTTGCTTCTCTTGCTTCAAAAAACTATTATTTACTACCACACCAATGCTTAAACAATCTTTACTAATAGGAATTACCCATATCCAACCTTTTTTATCGTTCCCATGTAAGTAAACAATTTTTATTGCACCTTCTTTTAAAACGTGATCATAATTTGCGCCAGCCCAATGGGTAAACATGGCAACTCTATCCAAATCTTTAACAGATGCCTTAACTCCTAGTTTACTGCCCAAAAAAGTACTTAATCCACTGGCATCAATTACAAATTTTGAAGTAAATTCTTTTATTTCTCCTCTTTTATCAATTGCTCTTACTTCAACTATACCATCTTCTCTATCAAGATTAACGTGCTTTACCGCATGCTCTTCCATGACTTGTGCACCTTTTTTTACACTATTTTTAAGTAACAAATTATCAAATTCAGAACGTTTTACATGAAATGATAAATAACTTTTATCATTAATCACATTTTTGAAGCACCATAAAGATTGACTTCTCCCGTCATTTGCAATAAAATTTACTCCAGGTTTTCTTGGAGATATTTTTTCTAACTCCTCTAAAACTCCTAGTTTTGAAAGACTATCGTATGAAGCAGGTATTAGCGACTCTCCAACATGTTCTCTTGGGAATTTTTCTTTTTCCAATAAAAGAACGTTGTAACCTTTGTCTGCCAAATAACTTGCAGCTGTAGAGCCTGAGGGCCCTCCGCCAATAATAATTACATCATACTTATTCATAGTTAATTTATTTACTTGTTAAACCAATAAGCCTTCAAAATGTTTGAATATAGCCAAACTCTTTTGCGCAAAGTTTATACGCCCAACCATTTTGATATTATGTTTTTTTGAACATCATTTGTACCCGAATAGATTTGTGCTGCTACTGCATCTCTCTTGTAGCGTTCAATTGAGGATTGAGTTAGGTATCCGTTAGCTCCAAAAATTAACAAAGCCATATCGCATACTTTATTTAAAGCCTCACTTACAAATAATTTTGCAGTGGATGCTGATAACGAAGTTGTTTCTGACTTATGATCAATTTCATTAGCGGCTTTATGAACCAAAAGCCTCGAGGTTTCTATAAGCGTATACATATCTGCGATTTTATGACTATTTGTTTGATATTTTCCTATAGTATCTTCTCCAATCTTCCTTGAGTTAAGATAATGAATCGATTTTTCTAAAATACGCACCATAGTGCCAACATGAATAGCAGAAAGCAAGGCTCGCTCCCAATTCATTGATTCAATAAATAACACACCTCCCGCTCCCACTTTTCCTAAATGATTGCTTTCTAAAACTTCAACATTATTTAATTCAATATTTCCCATCATACAAGTTCTTAAACCCATTTTATCAATTGGATTAGAAATCAAAAGACCTGGAGTGGCTTTATCTATAATAAAAGCAGAAATCCCTCCATAAAACCCTTTTTCCGAATCTGTTGCTGCATATAACAGGACTATATTAGAATTTGGAGCATTTGAAATATATGATTTCTCACCGTTTAATATATAGCTGGAACTTGACTTAACAGCTTTAGTATGCATAGAAAAAACATCGGATCCTGCTTTTTTTTCAGTTATAGCATTCGCAGCTATCATCTTTCCAGCAGAAAGTAATGGTAAATATCTATTTTTTTGCTCCTCCGTTCCATGTAACCAAATAGGAATAGTACATGATAACAATTGTGCTGATAAAGAAAAAATCAATCCTCCATCTTCACATCCATAACCTAATGATTCTAGAATAATTGATGTATCAAGAGCATTACACCCTAAGCCTCCATAAAATTCTGGTATGGATATACCGTGTAACTTCTTTTCGCCGCATTTATGCCATTCATCTTGGCCAAATGTTTGGCTCTTATCTCTATCAAAAACTGAATTATTTAATTCCGTTTTCGCAAAGTTAGCATAGGTTGAGTAAATAGTGTTTTGTTTATGCGAATATTGCTTATTCATTTAACGAAGATAATGTTTTATAATCTATTTTATTTGTTGATGTTAAAGGCATTTTTTTATGGAATTTGAATTGATCCGGAACCATATACGTCGGTAAATGCATCTGACAATACTTATAAAATTCTATTTCGGAAATTTTACAAGTTTTATGAAGCACTATGTGAGCAGTAATTGTATTATCGGTTTGACTATTTAAACTACTTGTGGATACCGCTGCTTGAATAATCGCTTTATGTTTAACAAGAGTAGATTCAATTTCCGCTAATTCTACCCTATACCCCCTGCGTTTTACCATTCTATCTTTTCTACCTACATAAGTGTAATTACCTGAAGAATCAAGAGTAACTATGTCTCCAGTTTTATACCATATAACTCCATACTCATCTTTAATAAATGCTGATTTTGTTTTTCTCTCATCATTCCAATATCCATTCATTAAAGAATCCCCTGAGACTAATAATTCACCTTTTTTTTGTGAAGTTGTATTGATTTTTAGCTTAGAAAAACTACAGGATTTTCCAATAGGAAATGGATCTATTTGTTTATGAGGAATTTTATTTGGCAATTTAAAATAACTACAAACATTAGTTTCTGTTGGCCCGTATAAATTATAAAATTTTGCAGATGGCAAAGCCTTTTTAATAATTAATAAATCTTGTATTAAAAATACTTCCCCAGCAAAAAACACATTTTTCAAAAAAGGGAATGTGTACTTATACATCTTTCCAAAATTACTTAAGTATGCAAGTGTTGTTGGCGTTGAATAAAAATAACTGATTTTGTTTTGTGAAAGTTCAGAAGCAATTAGTAGTGGATTTGAGGATGTTTTTTCATCGAATAAAATCAAAGAAGCTCCCACACTTAGTGATACAAAGATATCAAAAACAGATAAGTCAAAATGAAAAGGTGCATGAGACGAAAAAGTATCTTGAGATTTTGGCTTAAATGTTTTGATACTCCAATTAATGAATGCCCAAGCACTTTGATGCGAGTGCATAACGCCTTTAGGAATTCCTGTAGATCCAGATGTATATAAAATATATGCCAAATCTTGCTGATGAATTTTAGAGGGAGATGTAAATAAAATAAATGTATAATGACTATTGAATTTATAAATACTGTAACGCTTCTTTTTTGAGAACGCATCAATGTAGTTTTGTAAACTGCTATTTTCAATAAAAACTCCCTTCAAATTACAATCATCAAAAACTTCTAAGTTACGAGATATAGGAGCGCTTATATCTAATGGAACATAGGCCGATTTGCATTTCATTATTCCAAATAAACAAACGATGTAATCTATACTTTTTGGAGCAACAATTCCTACACGCATTCCCGCAACTACATCATGCTCTGTAAGAAAATTGTAAATATGAGAAGTAGCAATATGTAATTCATTGTAATTAATAGAATTACCTTTCAAATCTTTAATAGCGATATTAGAAGCGTATTTAGAAGCTCCTTTGGGTAAAATACTATTTAGCTTATAAAGCAATTAGCTTAATTTTTTAATTAAAAAATCAGATATAATATTAATCGAATCAAAATTATCCCTATCAACTTCGTGTGCCTCATATTCAACTTGAAAAGTTTTTTCTAAAAACACAACTAATTGCATAGTTGAAATAGAATCAACCAAGCCACCAGTAATAAGAGGTGAGTTATCTGTTAAAGTATCTACATTTTTATTTTTTAGCAATTGGATTAAAACAAACTCCCTAATAGTTTGTTTTATACTTGGTAAATCATTTTTCATGTGTCTTAATTAAATATTAAAGGTAAAATATATTTTTTAATGTGTTAAATTTTCTTTT
>CAMDMY010000102.1 GCA_945902775.1 Chryseobacterium gleum
CTTTTTGACGAATAGTTGTCATGTCGAAATCGTTTCTTGTCAATAAATTAACAGATCCACGTTTCATTTCAATTGCAGAATATGATTTTGCTCCAAAAGCTTCTTTTAACCAATCAAAAGAAATCCAAGCATCCATTTCTCCACAAGTAAATAAATCTACTGCTGCATAACCATATTCTGGCCATGTATGAATTGCAAGGTGACTTTCTTGAATTACTACAACACCAGAAACTCCAAATGGTGAAAAATGGTGAAATGTTGAGTTAATTACTGTTGCACCAGCTTTTTGTGCTGCCGCAACCATATCTTTCTCAATCGCCGCTACATCATTCATAATGTGCGGATCGCAGTTCATAAACTCAACAAGAATATGATTTCCTAATGCTGTACTCATTCTTTTGTATACTATAGTTAATAAATCGAGTGCGAAAATAAGGTTTTTAGAAGATTTATTTGCTAATATTCGAAAAATGTTTGATTATGTTATTATTAATTTGAAATGAAGAGAATAAAAAAAAGTTGTCTAAAAAATGTCAACACTTCGTTATTCTCGATATAAAAATGCTCATTTATACAAGTAAACTGCGATTTTTTTCTCTTAAAAAGCCTCATTTTTACAATTTTAATCCAACTTCAATAAATTAAAAGAGGGTGTCTCGATATTTCGGACACCCTCTTTTAGTATTAGTGATATTTAATTCAGTTTATGCTTCCTCTTTTTCTGTAACTGGTTTTCTGAATACAATTTTAGAATCGAACATATACATTATTACATTTTGTGAAGTATCAACTGTTCCTGAAAGAATTGATTTAGAAAGTTCATTTAACACTTCTCTTTGGATCACTCTTTTCACTGGCCTTGCTCCGAAGTAAGGGTCGTAACCAACTTCTGCAATGTGTTCGAAAGCATCGTCAGTCACCACTAAATGGATGTTTCTTTCAATCAATAATTTTTTCAAGTTATTCAATTGAATTGTAACAATTTGTTTTACATCTTCTTTCGTTAATGGTAAGAACATAATTGTTTCATCGATACGATTTAAGAATTCTGGACGAATTGTTTGTTTCAATAACTCCATTAATTCAAATTTCGCTTTTTCAGTAGCTCTTTCTAATTCGCCTGGTTTAATATTATCAAATTTTTCGTGAATGATGTTTGAACCGATATTAGAAGTCATAATGATGATTGTGTTTTTGAAATTCACTACCCGACCTTTGTTATCTGTCAAACGTCCGTCATCTAAAACTTGAAGTAAAATATTAAATACATCTGGATGCGCTTTTTCGATTTCATCTAACAATACAATAGAGTAGGGACGACGTCTAACAGCTTCTGTTAATTGTCCGCCTTCATCATAACCAACGTATCCTGGAGGCGCTCCAACCATTCTACTTACAGAGTGTTTCTCTTGGTACTCACTCATGTCGATTCGCGTCATTGCATTTTCATCGTTGAATAAATATTCAGCCAATGCTTTTGCTAATTCGGTTTTACCAACGCCTGTTGTTCCTAGGAAAATGAACGAACCAATCGGTTTTCTAGCATCTTGAAGTCCAGCTCTTGAACGACGAACTGCATCTGAAATTGCTTCGATCGCTTCGTGTTGTCCTACAATTCTTTTGCCTAACTCTTCTTCTAATTTCAATAATTTAGAAACTTCGCTTTCAATCATTTTGTTGACTGGAATTCCTGTCCATTTAGAAACTACTTCTGCAATTGCTTCAGAATCAACTTCTTCTTTTATCATTTTAGAATTCGCTTGCATCTCGTGAAGTTTCACTTTTGTTTTCTCAAGTGAATCTTCAACTTCTTTGATTTTTCCGTAACGAATTTCAGCTACTTTACCATAATCACCCGCTCTTTCCGCTTGGTCTGCTTGCAATTTGTAGTTTTCAATGTCTTCTTTCATTTTTTGAAGACTATCGATTACATCTCTTTCAGCTTGCCATTTTGCTTTGAAAACATCGCGTTGACCTGATAAAACAGAAAGTTCTTTTTCTAGTGATTCTAGTTTTTTGTGGTCATTTTCACGTTTTATAGCTTCTCGTTCGATTTCAAGTTGCATTATTTTACGTTCTAGTTCATCCAATTCTTCTGGTTTTGAATTGATTTCCATTCGAACTCTTGATGCTGCTTCATCGATTAAGTCAATTGCTTTATCTGGAAGTTGACGGTCTGTAATGTATCGTTGTGAAAGTTCCACTGCAGCAATAATCGCTTCGTCTTTGATTAAAACTTTGTGGTGATTTTCATATTTTTCTTTGATTCCACGTAAGATTGAAATGGCATCTTCTGTTGTTGGCTCATCTACAAGTACTGTTTGAAAACGACGAACTAATGCTTTATCCTTTTCGAAATATTTTTGATACTCGTTTAACGTAGTTGCTCCAACCGCTCTTAATTCACCTCTCGCTAAAGCAGGTTTTAAGATATTTGCTGCATCCATAGCTCCATCGCCACCTCCTGCACCAACTAATGTGTGGATTTCATCAATGAAAAGAATGATTTCTCCGTCAGCGCTAATTACTTCTTTGATAACTGCTTTTAATCGCTCTTCGAATTCTCCCTTGTATTTCGCGCCTGCAATTAGGGCTCCCATATCCAAAGAGTAAACAATTTTTGAACGTAAATTATCAGGAACGTCTCCGTCTACAATTCGATGTGCTAATCCTTCTGCGATGGCTGTTTTACCAACTCCTGGTTCTCCAATTAAGATTGGATTATTTTTCGTTCTACGAGTTAAAATTTGTAGAACTCTTCGTATTTCATCATCTCTACCAATAACAGGGTCAAGTTTTCCTGCTTTTGCTAGTTCGTTTAAATTTTTCGCAAACTTTTCAAGAGATTGGTAGGTTCCCTCTTGACTGTTTGAAGTAACTTTTTCTCCGTTTCTTAAATCCATAATGACTTGTTTTAAGTTTGTTTTTGTGATTTTGTTGTCTTTTAATAATTGTCCGATTGATTCAGAAGAATCTAACATTGCATAAACAATCATTTCGATTGAAACATATTCGTCGCCGAAATTTTTGGCTTCTTGCAATGCGTTCGTAAGAATTTTTTGTGTGTTGTTTGAAAGGTAAACTTGGCCACCTGAAACTTTAGCATACGATTCGATGATTCTATCTAAAGCTTTTTCAAGCATTGACTGATTCACGTTTAGTTTCGACAATAGGTAAGGAACTACGTCTTTATCTTCCGTGAAGATGGCTTTCAATAAATGTCCCGGTTCAATGGCTTGTTGTCCATTTGCTTCGGTAAGTGATTGAGCGTTTTGAAGCGCTTCTTGTGATTTAATTGTGAATTTAGTAAAATCCATTTTATTTTTTTTAAGGTTATTACTCGTTTGTCAAATTATAAACCAATTGATATTTGAAGTAAATCTAAACCTAATTTGTCATATAAAACTGTCAAAATGACAAGAGTCATAGAATTTAAATGGGAAGAAAAGTCACGTTTGATTTTAATCAGTAAATACTTGTAAAATAAAGGGTTAAAAGTGTAACAAAAATCATTTTTTAAGGTATATATAGAGTTTATATTCTCCTTAATTTTTGAAGTATGAAATCGGTATTTTTCTTTTTGGCTTTGGTTACTCAGTTAAGTGTGTTTGCTTCTATGGAATCTAAAATTTCAAAAGAAGAATATGTTGAGAATTGGCGAGAAATAGCTGTTCGACAAATGATTGATTATAAGATACCTGCGAGTATAACGATGGCGCAAGGAATTTTAGAAAGCGGAAATGGGAATTCGGAATTAGCCAAAAAAGGCAATAATCATTTTGGAATCAAATGTCACGATTGGACGGGTGATAAAATGTACATGAACGATGACGAAGAAAATGAATGCTTCCGAGTGTATGCAACCACTGAAGATTCGTATGTTGATCATAGTGTGTTCTTGAAAAATAAAAACCGTTATTCTTCTTTGTTTTCGTTGGAATTATCTGATTATCAAGGTTGGGCAAAAGGATTGAAAGATGCCGGTTATGCTACTAATCCAAAATACCCTGAATTATTAATTGAATTGATAGAAAAATTAAATCTCTCTGAATTAGATAAATTGGGCGCTCCTGACTTAAAAGTGAAGAATTCATTTTTTGTTTTTCATCGTAGTGAGGTAAAAAGTGAACGTACTGTTTTAGTGCACGAAAATGAAGTGAAATACATCAAGGTTAAAAAAGGAGATACGTTTTATAGAATTTCTCAAGAATTTGAATTGAGTTTATCTCAATTATATAGCTATAATGATTTCGGACCTCAAAAAGATATTTTAGTTGAGGGAGATATAGTATACCTAGAATCAAAAAGCAGAAAATCTAGAAATGGTAAAGTTGATTTCAAAGTATTGAAAAGTTCTACTTTAAGACAAGTTTCTCAAGAAACAGCTATCAGATTAGAAACACTTCAACGTTTGAATGGAGATGTTTCAGTTGATGTGAAGTTTGAAAAAGGGGAGGTGGTGAAGTTGAATTAAAAATCAAACATCAAACATCCAACATCCAATTAGTCCCTCCTAAAAGAATGAATATCATTGTGATTTTCTTCGATTTTATCTTTTACTTTTTTGATTTCTTGTGTAAGAATGAAAATGTCGGGTGTAGCATTTTGTTTTAGCCAAAGCCAGCTTTGATTTTCGTGTTCTACGGCCATTGCGATGTGGTAAAGTAAATCGAATTTGTATTTCAAGAGCCATTTTTGTGCTTTTACATCTCCTTCGGAAGCGTGAATCATTGCCATGATGTGTGCAAATCCATTATCCATCAACCAAGTTCGAGCTTCGTCTTTTAAACGGATAGCAGCGGCAGCAATTACTAATTCAGGATATCCATTTTCATTTAACCAAGCTGAAATATCTTTGTTTCCGCTTATTGATTGCGACCAAGCTAACAAAATTTTCGGGTGATAGTCGATACGTTTTAATTCTACTTTTTTAACTACAGAAGGGGTTGCAGGAAGTGGTTTGGAAACTTCCGTCTTTTTCTTCTTGAATCGGTCGAATAAACTCATTTAATTTCGTAAAAAAGGTAAGCAACTAGAATGGCTGTAACTGCACCAACAATGTCAGCGATGATTCCACCCATTGCGGCATATCGTGTATTTTTTACTTTTACTGAACCGAAGTAAACAGCTAATACATAGAACGTTGTTTCGGTACTTCCTTGGAAAGTCGCTGCTAATTTACCTACGAATGAATCTACTCCGTGAGTTGTAAAAGATTCTACCATTAATGCTCTAGCTCCACTTCCTGAAAAAGGTTTCATAAAGGCTACAGGTAAGGCTTCAACGAATTCAGTATGTACAATACCGATGTATTCAAGTGAAAATTTAATCGCTTTTACAATTTCATTTAATGCACCACATTCTCTGAAAACAGCAATGGCAGCAAGCATTGCAACTAGGTAAGGTATGATGTTAATTGCTGTTTCAAAACCTCCTTTTGCACCTTCGATGAATGTATCATACACATTTACTTTTGAGCGAATAGCTAGTAATAAGAAGATTGTGATGATTGAAAATAAGGTGACGTTACTCGCTACGGAAGAAATTGGTTGAACCATATCGGGATGGTAACTTAAATAGATAACTAAACTAACGATTAAGATCGTTAATGTTCCTACATATGAAAGTATCACCTTGTTAAATAGGTTGATTTTTTGCTTTATTCCAACGTATATCAAAGCGGCTAGTGTTGCGAAAAAAGTTGCAATCAAAATTGGTAAAAACACTTCAGCGGGAGTTGTAGAGCCATTCGTAGCTCTCATCGCTAAAATACTTACAGGGATGATTGTCAGTCCTGAAGCATTTAAAACCAAGAACATTATTTGTGCATTGGTTGCTTTTTCCGGTTCAGGATTCAAGGTTTGCAATTCTTTCATTGCTTTTAATCCCATTGGAGTTGCTGCATTATCTAGTCCTAACATATTTGCTGAAATATTCATCATCATTGAACCGATAGCAGGGTGGTCTTTTGGGACTTCAGGGAATATTTTAGAAAACAAAGGAGATACCAACTTTGTCATTTTTCGAATCGCACCACCAGCTTCTCCGACTTTCATAAAGCCCATCCATAAACACAATGCACCTGTTAAAAACAAGGAGATTTCGAAACCATTTTTAGCGGCGTCAAACAATGAACTCATCATTTTTTCGAAAATCGTAAGGTCGTGCCAAAAGATTAATTTTCCTAATCCCATTGACATAGCGATTAGGAACATTGCGATAAATATTCTATTTAATAACATATAACGAAATTCGTTATTATTTCAGTTCGAAATAAATAGGGGGAGACAAGATTTCCACAGAGTTATAAACGGAATTTAATCAAAAATGAATGTTTTATAATTTAAAGTTTGTGAGAATTTTAGTCGAAGCTGATTTTATTTCGGGCTTTCTACAGAATTAGCTGTAAATTTTTCCGTAATCGCGTTTCGCTTTTTCTGCGAAAAGGAGCATGAAGGAAAGTATTTACCTGCGATTTCTCGAAATGGAATGTAGAGAAAAATTCATTAGAAAGCTCTTGATTTTTGCTTACTACCGGCGCTACCGCTTGTCTTCGAAAGTAGTACTTTCTCTTCATCAAGGAAAAGTAAGAAGTTTAAATTTAATTGTTAGTTATAAACTCATAATCTCTTTAAAACGAATAGCTTGTCTTCTTGAAATTTCTACTTTTTCACCTTCTTTTAACTCAACCATTAATCCTCCGTTGAACCAATTTTCTATTGAACTAATCCATTTGGTGTTGATGATGAATTTACGATTGGCTCTGAAGAAGTAGTCAGGGTCGAGACGTTCTTCGAAACTGTTTAACGACCTTAAAACGAGCGGTCTGAAGTTGTCGAAATATACTTTAACATAATTTCCGTCGGACTCAAACATTCTGATTTTGCTCAATTCTACGAACCACGTTTTTTCACCGTCTTTGATGAAAACACTGTCGTTAATTGTTAACGGTCGCGATTTTCTTGAATTATTTAATTCTAAAGGAGAAGCGAATTCATCTTCTTTTTTAGCTAACTTTTGAATCGCTTCGCCTAATCTAATTGGATCGACAGGTTTTAGGATGTAATCCAACGCATTTACTTCGAACGCTTTTATTGCGTATTCGTCATAAGCTGTAACGAAAATTACTTTTGGAATTTCATCCAATTTTTTCAACATTTCAAACCCGTTGATTCCCGGCATTGAAATATCTAGAAAAATTAAATCAGGTTTTAATTCTTTAATTTTTGAGATTCCTTCTTCGCCATTTTTCGCTTCATCTATGACATCAATTTCATCGTGTTTATTTAATAATAACTTTAACTCTTCACGAGCTAGACGTTCATCATCAATTAGTAATGTTTTTAAAGTTGTCATAATCTAAAGTTTAAAAGTGATGGATGAAATTACTTTATTGTCTTTCTCAAATAATTCAAAATAAGCCAATCCATTGTATTGTAAATCAAGCCTTCTTCGTGTGTTTTCGATTCCAATTCCAAGGTCAACTTCGGTTTTTAATGTCCCTGAATTAATAACTGTAATGATTAAATTTTCTTGATTCTTTTCAGTTTTAATTTCAATTTCTCCACCTTCAATAAGAGTTGAAATCCCATGTTTAATAGCGTTTTCAGCTAACATTTGAATTGAAAATGGTGGTATTAAGTGTTTATTTAATTGATTATCAATATTCCAGTTAATTAATAATCGTTCTTCAAATCGTATTTTTTCTAAATCGAGGTAATTTGCAACCATTTCAATCTCTTCTTCAATGGATACTAGGTTTAATTTACCAAGCATCAATGATTTACGTAAAAGATTGGAAAGTGCTGTAACAGAGTTCTTTGCTTTAGTAGGTTCTAATTCAATTAAAGCTCTGATACTGTTCAATGAATTGAATAAAAAGTGAGGATTTAATTGAGTCCTTAAATTTTTAAGTTCTATTTCATTCTTACTAGCTTCCAAAGTGAAGTTGTGGAATTCTTGTTTTCTAGATTTTGTAAAAAAGTGATATGTGAAATAGAGAGCATTCCAAAAAAGAAGCAGAACTGAAATGGATAAGACAGTAATTAAAAACCTTAATAGATTATAGGGCTCATCCATATCTACTTTTGTAATATAAGATACTGTTTTAGCACTTACAGCTACTAATATTGAACAAATAAGTGAGGCGATTAAAATCCGAGGTAATAATGGAGGTAGTTTTAATTCCAGCCATCCCCATCGTATGAAAAGTATGCGCATCAAGTGTGTATAGGTGATGGCAAATAAAACAAAAATGGAAATATCTAAAACGAGTGATGTTGTAACTTCTTTTGGATTGTCAACATAAGAAGATAATACGACAAGAGCTGTGTATAAAAACCATCCCCCAAATTGGGCGCACCAGTAAAAAAAACGTGTTGTGTTCATATGTGTAAATATACTTTATTCCTTTTTCAAAATTGAGATATATGGTACGATTGGTTTAAATTTAGGGATTTAAGGTTAATTTTGTTGTTGAAGTAAGTTTTTTATTCACTCATTTTGTTTTCATTTGAAACGTGTCGTTTATATATTTCTTTTTTTAGCGAATATTGTTTTTTCTCAAACGAAAACGATTCATAATGTTGGTTTTACCACTGGT
>CAMDMY010000103.1 GCA_945902775.1 Chryseobacterium gleum
AGCATACGCAATAAAGAAACGTTGAGCGGGTGTGAAACCATCAACTAACTTTCCAGATTTGAATTCATCGGTCAATGTATAAGCATAATAAGAAAGGGTCATTCCTCCTAAGTCAGCTATGTTTTCTCCCATAGTTAAGTCAGGATTTACGCAATGACCTTCAATCGGACAGAATCCAGCAAACGTTTCTCCTAACAAAGCTGTTCTTTCTTCAAATAATTTTAAGTCTGTATCTGTCCACCAATTTTTAAAAGAACCATCAGCACCAAATTTAGAACCCATATCATCAAAACCATGTGTGAATTCATGTCCAATTACTGTTCCGATTGAACCATAATTTACAGCATCTTCAGAGTTTTCATCAAAGAAAGGAGGTTGCATAATACCTGCTGGAAAAGCAATTTCATTTAATAATGGTTGATAGTAAGCATTGATTTTATGCGCAGGCATTTCCCATTTTTCTTTGTCTACTTTTTTATACAATTCACTTAGGTTCTTTTTATAGGCAAATCGATTCATTTCTTTTGTGTTTTCAATATAATTTTCTTTTGAGAAATTTAGAATACTGAAATCTTCCCATTTACTGGGGAAACCTAGTTTTCGTCCGATTGAGTTTAATTTGATAGTCGCCTGTTCTTTTGTTTCTTTAGACATCCAATCAAGGTTGTTTATACGATCTTTAAAAACAATTAAAAGATTGTCAACCATTGAATTAACTTTATCTTGTGCTTTTTGTGAAAAATATTTTTCAACGAAGGCTTTCCCCAGTAATTCACCTACTGGAATGGCTGTCATTTCATCAATTGCTCTTTCATTTAATGGTTTTATTTCTTTTTTACCACTCAAAACACCAGCGTAAAATTTGAAATTTAAATCAACAAATTCAGATCCTAATTTTCCTGCATAATGATTGATTGTTGACCATAATAAATAATTTTTCCAATTTTCAATTTCTTCTTTTTCAAAAATAGTTGAGATTGTTTCAATAAATTTTGGTTGTCCTAATACGATAGAATCAAAACTATTACTTCCAATTCCACTTAAATAACTTTCAAAATCAAATTTCCCTAATTTTTTCTCTAAATCTGTTTTTGAAACAAGATTATATGTGTTTTCAGGAACCCTTAATTCAGATGGTTTCATCATCGAATTGGCAAGTTTCTTTTCAAATTCGATGATTGAATTAGCCATTGAATTCGCTGTTTTCTCATCGTATTTTAATAAGTTTAAAATAGAAACAATGTGATTTTTATATGCTTCTAAAATAGCTGCTTTATCCGGCTTGGTATAATATTCGCAATTAGGTAAACCTATTCCATCCTGACTAATTGTCGAAATATGCTTTGAAACATTTTTTAAATCTTGTTCAACTCCAAAACTAAAAAACATATCTACACCAACCTTATGTGATTCAGCAATAATTGAAACAATTTCTTGTCTTGATTTGATGTTTTTTATTTTGTCTAATTCGGCTTGAATAGGAGTGATACCTTTTTCATTTCTAACATCCATTGAAATATAAGAAGCATAATAATCACCTAATAATTGGTTTTGACTCCCTTTTTTTCCAGAATGATTCATCGCATCTGTCAAAAGTCCGTTTAATTTAGATTTATTAGCCCGATCTAATTCATTGAAACTTCCCCATCTTGCTTCAGAAGCAGGTACAGGATTTTCTTTTACCCATCTTCCGTCAGCATATTGGAAAAAGTCGTCTTGCGGACGAACAGCTTTATCCATTAAAGCAGTGTTGATTGACTTTAGTCCAGTTGTGTTTTTTTGAACTGTCTTTGTTTCTAAAGTAGTTTCATTTTTAAGTGATGAACAGCTTACTAATGATAATGTTAATGTGGAAGCAATTAAAAATTTATTTTTCATTTCTTAATTTTTGGGAGTAAATAACATTTCAACATGCGGAATATTATCTTCCAAATATTCATTTCCAGTTGAATGAAATTGATGTTTACCATAATAATCTTCAAGGTGTTTTTGTGCTGAAATACGAATTGCAACATCACCAAATTCTTCTATCACATAGTGCATACATTTTTCTATCAATTCATGACCGATGTTGTTTCCTCTAACAGATTTTTCCACAACAATGCGGCCAATTGAAACTTCAGAATAAGAAGTTCCAGGATGAAGAATTCTAGCTGTAGCGACTACTTTACCTTGTCCGTCACGACACAAAAGATGGTAGCATTTTTTATCTTTTCCATCTAAATCTTGATAACAGCAATTTTGTTCCACAACAAAAGCTTTTAATCTCAAAGCAATTATATCATGAAATTCAGTAGTCGTTAATTCACTATAAGGTTTTATTTGCCAATTTAAATGCATAATCTTTAATTAAGTTTGAAAAACAAAGAGTATAAATATAACGAAACCATATAAGAACATTGTCTTATATGGTTTAAAATTATCTTTTTTTAATTAGAATTTTATAATCAAGTTTGAAAAACTCCAACATTGTATTGTTTTTCAGCTTTTTTGTGATTTGCCATTTCTATACCCAATGAGATTATTTTTCTAGTATCTGCTGGATTAATAATAGCGTCTATCCATAATCTACTTCCTGCGTAGTATGGAGAAGTTTGCTCATCGTATCTATTTTTGATTTGATTGTACAATTCTTCTTCTCTTTCTGGTGTGATTTCTTCTCCTTTTGCTTTTAATGAAGCTACTTCAATCTGAAGTAACACTTTTGCAGCAGCAGCTCCACTCATTACAGCAATTTCTGCAGTTGGCCAACCAACAATTAAACGAGGGTCATACGCTTTTCCGCACATTGCATAGTTTCCTGCACCATATGAATTTCCAACTACAACTGTGAATTTAGGTACAACTGAATTAGCCATTGCATTCACTAATTTTGCTCCGTCTTTAATGATTCCAGCATGTTCACTTTTTGAACCAACCATAAAACCAGTTACATCTTGAAGGAAAACCAGAGGAATATTTTTTTGATTACAATTCATAATGAAACGAGCCGCTTTATCAGCAGAGTCGGTATAAATTACTCCTCCAAACTGCATTTCACCTTTTCCATTTTTAATAATCTCACGTTGATTTGCTACAATTCCAACACTCCATCCATCGATTCTTGCAAAAGCACAAACGATTGATTTTCCATAATCAGCTTTGTATTCAGTAATTTCGGAATCATCAACAATACAATTGATTAATTCGTGCATGCTATAAGGTTTCGCTCTTTCTGATGGTAAAATACCATATACTTTTTTCAAGTCAAATTTAGGCATAACGGCAGTCTTTCTATCAAAACCTGCTTTTTCTGTATGACCAATTTTGTCCATTAATGAACGAATTGTTTTTAAACATTCTTGATCATTTTCAGATTTGTAGTCACATACACCTGAAATTTCTGTATGTGTTACAGCTCCACCAAGTGTTTCATTATCAATCGTTTCCCCAATTGCTGCTTTTACTAGGTAAGAACCAGCTAAAAAGATAGTTCCTGTTTTATTTACGATTAAAGATTCGCTTGACATAATTGGAAGGTAAGCTCCACCGGCTACACAACTTCCCATAACTGCAGCGATTTGAACGATTCCTTGTGAATTCATTACAGCATTGTTTCTAAAAATTCTACCGAAATGTTCTTTATCTGGAAATATTTCATCCTGCATTGGTAAATAAACTCCCGCTGAATCAACTAGATAGATGATTGGTAGATTATTCTCCATTGCAATTTCTTGTGCTCTTAAATTCTTTTTTGCTGTGATTGGAAACCATGCTCCGGCTTTTACAGTCGCATCATTCGCAACTACAATACATTGTTTACCAGAAACATATCCAATAACAACTACAACACCTCCACCTGGACAACCACCATGTTCAGCATACATTCCATATCCTGCAAGAGCTCCTACTTCAAATCTTTCTGTATTTGGATCTAGTAATAAATCGATTCTCTCACGAGCTGTTAATTTTCCACTTTCGTGTAATTTTTCGATTCTTTTTTTACCACCACCTTCGTATATTTTAGCTAATTCTCTTTCTAAAGTAGAGATTTTCAAACGCATTAAATCATCATTCTGATTGAATTCTAATTCTTTTTTTGGTATTGCCATGTTATAGTAATTATTATGCTCGTCAAATATAGTGTTTTTTTGAATTAGACTATTCGGCTAAAAGATAAAAGACATCAAGATAAAAACTTAAAAATCTAAAATTATTAAAGTCATTCAATCTTGAATCAATAATCTATTTAACAAACCCTTCATTCAAATTTTTAAGATATTGTGCATTCCATTCTGCATCTGAAACAATTTGAGGAGATAAACTTGAACCGTTCTTTCCGAACGAACCTTTCATCCCATAATTCCCTTGTTTTCCATCTCTTGTTGTTAAAATTTTCCCTCCTAATAGTAAATCAGAATAATCACCTTTTGCTCCATTACCTCCATTTCCATACATACCTGGTTGACCACCTTGAGTAGTTGTAGAGAAATACGATTTTAAATCTTCAGATGATGAATTAAAGACAAAATAAATTGTTCCTGCATTTCCACCAGAACCTGCGTTTCCTCCATTTCCACCGTTTCCACCATTCGGAAAGTTAATTTGTTTAGTTTTATCGATAAGTCCTTTCATTCCATTACCTCCATTACCTCCATTTCCACCTTGACCTCCATTTGCACTTACTAAAATAGGTCTTCCATCATACCAAATTACTTCAGTTTGATGTGTTCCGTTGGATGAAAATGATTGAAGAATGATGTATTTCTTATTATTTACAGTCATAGTTTTAGCGAAAATTCGAATATCTTTTCCATTACCCCCATTTTGACCGCTAGAAGCTGAAGTGCCATTTTCAGAATATTTTGCACCATCTTTTCCATTTTGACCATTTGCACCATCTGTTCCAGTAGCATAAATTGCACATGTAGTAGGGTATTCAATTTTCACCATTTTTTCATCTAAAATGATACCTGATAATTTGCTTTTAAATCCAACTTTTAACGAGTCAAATTGAGCTGGTTCGTTTAATTGAACCATAAATTGAGAATTTGAAATCGTAACTTCTGATGAAGATGTGGAAATTAAATTTGATTCATTTAATAAACTGTTGTCATGCGAAGTTTTTTTACCGTTACTAAAAATTAAATCATAATCAATTGAAACAAGGTGATTCACAGGAATTGTATTGTTTCTGATTTTAATTGATTTTACATATGGAAAAACTATATTTGATTGCATAGTATGTTGACGATCATTGTATGAAATATCTAATACAATTTTATTGTTCTCACTATTTATTGCGTTTTGATCAAAAGTAATAATCCCATGTTTAAAGGATTGAATGTGTTGCCCTGTGACTTGTAATTTCCCCCAATACAATGAAAACTGATTCGGTGCCATTGTGATTCTTTTACCACTTTTTTTAATTAAAAATACTGTTATTTCAAAAGTATTTGTTCTTCCAAAATTACTTGTATCTATTGAGAAGTCGATATCTCTAATTCTGCCAGCAAATGTTGAGGTAGAAATGCAAGTTGCAACTAAAAAAAAGATTGATTTCATAAATTAAATTTTTTATTCTAAAATGATTTTATTCCCTGTTATTTCGATTATATCTCCTGCAATTAGTTTTGCTCTTTTTCGAGTTTCAACTTCACCATTACGAACAACCATTTCCTCATCCACAATCATCTTTGCATGTCCGCCTGTATTTGCTAAGCCTATTGCTTTTAGTAATTGAATTAATTCTATGTATTCTCCTTCAATTTTAAATACTTGTTCCATTCTGATTGTTTAAATATTGTTTAAATAATTCTTCAGCTGCTTGGAAGGAAGAAATTTTTCCCTCAATTATTTTTGATTCAAGCGTATCAATTTTCTCGCCAATTTTAGTATCGTTAAAGAATTGGTTTAGTATTAGTTCTTTAAGAGTTTCATGAAACCAAAATTTGTCTTGTGTATGTCTTTTTTTATCAAAAGAACCATTGACTTTTGTTTGATTTACAAATGAATGAATGATTTCCAATAGTTTAGGAATATTTTCACCAGTTGTTGAACTACAAATCATCGATTTTGGAATCCATTCGTTTGGATTCGGAGGAAATAAATGTAACGCATTTTGATATTCTCTACTTGCTAATTTTGCTTTTTGAAGATTATCGCCATCTGCTTTTGTAATAACCAACGTATCAGCCATTTCCATTATTCCTCTTTTGATTCCTTGAAGTTCATCTCCTGCACCCGAGAGCATTAGTAATAAGAAAAAATCAACCATAGAATGTACCATCGTTTCCGATTGACCAACTCCAACAGTTTCGATTAAAATGATATCAAAACCGGCTGCTTCACATAATAAAATACTTTCTCTTGTTTTTTGAGCAACTCCCCCTAAGGTTTTTCCAGCAGGCGAGGGACGAATAAAAACATTTTCAAGTTGCGACAATTCTTCCATTCGAGTTTTATCACCTAAGATACTTCCTCCACTAAACTCACTACTTGGATCAATTGCTAATACGGCTATTTTTTTACCTTCCTTTAACAGAATTTTACCAAAAGCTTCAATAAAAGTACTTTTACCTACACCTGGAACACCTGTTATTCCTATACGAATAGAATTTCCTGAATGAGGCAAACACAAAGAAATAAGTTCTTTTGCAATGATTTTATCATCTAGTCGGGTGCTTTCAAGCAGGGTAATAGCAGTACTTAAAGAAGAAATTGAGTGTTGATGTATACCTTCAAACAAACTTGAGGCACTCAATTGCTTTCTTCTTTCTTTCCGTTTATTGAACCAATCGCTTAGATGTTGCTCATCCATTAGGCAAATTTTAAGTAGATGTATAAATTAAAGTCCTCTTAATTTACGAAGTTTTATTTTCACATTTTCTAAACTCTTAATAATTTCATCTTTATCGATTGAAGCCGATGATTCAGTAATTATTTCTTTTACTTCTGATGCAGGAATAGTAACATTTCCATTTTTTAAAGCATTTTTTGCTCCTTCTAATGTAAACCCTTGTTCTTTAACTAAATGATAAATCTTGTTAAAATTTAGAATATCCTTTGGAGTGAAAAGACGATTCCCTTTTTTATTCTTTTTGGGTTGAATGATTGTAAATTCTTTCTCCCAAAACCTTATCAACGAAGTGTTTACGTTGAACATCTCGGCTACTTCACCTATGGTGTAGTAAAGCTTTGTTAATTGTTTTTCAGAAATTGCTATCAAAATACATTATTGTTAATATCCCGAAAATAGTTATAATTTTGCAATCACGATGCAAGGGAATAAATTGAAAATATTTTTTTTAATAAGTTTTTGTTGTTTGATTTCATTTTCAAACAAGGCTCAGTCACAGGAATATCTTGATTCTACTGAGTTAGAGGAATTTATTGATTTTCTTTCAATGGATTCTCGTGTGACGCAAGGCAATGAAAAACATGTAGATAATATTATTACTTACGCTAAGAATTTTTTAGGAACACCTTATCATTATGGAGGTACGTCCCCTTCAGGTTTTGATTGTTCAGGATTTATCTATTATGTAATGGGGAATTTTGGTATGTCTTTGACACGTTCAAGTTATGGGTTAGCCGAGTTCGGAGAAAATGTTATGTTGTCTGAAGTTCGAGCGGGTGATTTAATGTTTTTTACTGGTAGAAATTCAAATGCTAGAAATGTTGGACACGTAGCACTCGTAATTGATCACAACGAACAAGGTATTAAATTTATTCACGCTTCAACTTCTAGAGGGGTTGTAATTGATAATTTTAATACTAGTAAGTATTATATTCCAAGATTCTTAAAAGCGAAACGTTTAGATTATGGAGTTGCAGAACCTGAAGATCTAATGCTCGACGATTCAATGAAAGAAGAATAAGTTTTGTAATTGATAATTTATTATCAATTCTCAATTATTAATTTGTTAAGTGTTTGATATCCGTTTTTTCTGATGCCAGATTAAATAAATGAAAGCAGTAAGCGCTAAACCTGAACCAACTGAAAAAGCCAGCGGAATTGTCTCTAATGAATTGTTATAAGTTAATAAAGTTGAAAGTGACCCTGTCATAATTCCTAATTCCAAAGCAATAAACATCGTTCCAGAACCAACGCCTCTTCTATCTTTATGAGATAAATCGGCTGTCCAAGCAAATAGTGTAGGACTTGTCATTCCAGTAGCAATACCAAAAATTATAGAAGCTAAAGTGTACGTTAATTTTGAGTATGAAAAACCAATTAATAACATACTGACAATAAGGAATCCCATACCAATTGTTAACGTTTTTCTACGACCTATTTTATCTGAAATTGAACTAAAAAATAATCGAACAATCATCGTCGTCATCACATAGAAAATAAAAAACCATCCTTTGTTTTCTATGTTTAGAAATTTAGAAATATCAGGTGTTAAAACAAAAATAATTCCAGAGCAAGTCGCTGAAAAAAACATCACAATTGCTGCTGGTATAACACTTGGTTCAAACACATCTTTTAT
>CAMDMY010000104.1 GCA_945902775.1 Chryseobacterium gleum
GGTGTATGAACAACGTGTCTTGTAGAAATGACTTTGTTTTTTAAAGAGAAAATACCAAAACCCTCCATTGCTTTACTCGCTTGTTGTAACGTAAGTCCGTAGCCTTGTGACCGGGCATCGAAGCTATTGTCGCGTTCAAAAAGTGTAAAAGGAATTCCTCTGTGAAAACAAGCCACTGCGAGTGCAACTCCACCAATACCTCCACCGATAATTGCTACGTGGGGATAGTTTTCTTCATCAACGATAGGTAGAGTAGTAGATTCAACCAGACCTGAACCATTGCAATTTGAACAAGAAATTAAAGTGGCTTTCGGTCGGATAGGAGGAATGCCTTCTCCGTTCGTTTTTTCAAATCGTTCACATTCTAATTGATAATTGATTCGAACTTTCTTTTTGAGTCGTTGACTTTTCTTACCACGACCCTGACATTCTTCACAAATATTAAATATAACTTGTTTATTTTCAGTATTTTCCACCTATTACTTATAAGCTTGTATTAAAACTTCTGTCGGTATTTTTAAACTTTCATGTAAAAGTCGAATCATTTCAAGCGTTAATTTCCTTTTCTTATTTAATATTTCGCTTACTCGACTTTTAAGTCCAACAATTTTAGCTAAATCTGTTTGGTTGTAACCCAATTGTTCCATTCTGAATTTAATAGCTTCTATAGGATCTGGAAATCCAATAGGGAAGTGTTCGTCTTCGTATTTTTCAAGTAAAATTCCTAAAATTTCAAGTTCATCCCCTTCTGGCGAACCTTTTTTCGCATCAAAAATTACCTCAAGACGTTTAAGTGCATTTTGATAATCTTTATTTGTTTTTATTGGTTTAATTGTCATTTGTTCTAAATTTTATTTGCGTCAATTTTATCATATTCAGCGTGAGTTCCGATAAATCGAATCCAAACCATTTGGTAATCATAATTTATTCTAACAATTAGTCGGTATGTGTTTCCTTTTATATTAAAAACTACTCGATTGTCAGCTAAAAAACTAGCGCTTGGGTATACTTTTTTGATATCATTTGTATTTTTCCATTTTACATTACTACTTTCCTGATACCACGATTGTAATTGCTGTTTGCTATCTGCGTGTTTTTCCCAAAACTCACGAATTATTTTTTTTGAAATGATTCTCAATTTTACTCTTTTTGATAAAGGTAATAAAAAGTTCCCGAATTGGGAAATATTTTTTATTTTCTTTTTTCAAATAAAATGAGGATTTGAATTTTTTTTGTTGAGTATTTATAATTTCATCCTTTCAGGACTCTGAACTTTATAGGTATTTATATAAATAGGGCTAACACCCTATTTTGATAGATGTTGCCCATTCAGGGCAAAAGGAAGTGAATGTTTAAATGGATATAAGGATGAGTCCAACCTCTGAAATAATCAAAACGTTAAAATCTAATTTAAGATGTTTAACTAAATTACAAACTCAACAAAAGCCTGAAAGGGTTACATCTAACAACGATGGGTGAAGCCCATCGAATAAATCACAACTCTAGAATCAGAGGCCTGAAAGGGTGAAATTATTTTTTATTTCAGTTCAAAATTGCCTGATCTTTTTTGATTAATGCAACTATCTTAAAACCTCCTTAATAACTACTTCTCCTAAAACCGATTTAAAAACCTTAACTTTGCCCTACTATTTTTTAGAATTTAAATCTGTTCAAATCAAATGCAAATTTCAAAAACAATAAAGGCTCATTTAGCACTTTTTATGGTGAATGTATTATATGGTGCAAGTCATATTGTTGCTAAAGGAATTATGCCTGTTCATCTTACACCAAGTGTATTTATTTTCTTTCGTGCTGCAGGAGCTACTTTGCTTTTTTGGTTGACTTCCTTCTTTTTTGTACGTGAAAAAATTGATAAAAAAGATTACGTTTTATTAGCGATTTGTGGTTTGTTTGGTGTTACCATCAATCAATTGTTTTTCTTTCATGGATTGAATTTATCTTCTTCTATTAATTCGGGAATTATAATGACGGTCAACCCGATTTTGGTGGTGATTTTATCGTTTATTATTCTGAAAGAAAGTATTACAAAACTCAAAGTGATAGGAATATTATTAGGTGGAACAGGAGCTGTTTTACTTACATTGGCTGGAGGTTCTGGGAAAGGAGATTCTATGTTGGGCGACTTTTTCCTATTTATCAATGCATTTAGTTATGCGATTTATTTAGTGATTGCAAAACCATTAATGGTTAAATATCAACCGCTTACCGTAATTACGTATGTGTTTACATTTGGATTATTTTTCATAATGCTTTACCCTCCAACATTAACCGAATTTTTCGCTACAAAGTACAATACGTTTACACCTGAAATTACAGCCAAAGTAATCTATGTAATTGTCGGAGTAACCTTTTTCACCTACCTACTAACAATGTATGGATTGAAATATTTGACACCTGCTATTTCTAGTTCGTACATTTATTTACAACCTGTTTTGGTTGTTATTTTTGCATTTGTATTGAGTGCTATTGGATTTGCTGATGATTACACCAATACCATAACACTCCCTAAAATTGGGTATATGCTTCTAATTTTCACGGGAGTTTATACGATTTCTAAAACGAAGAAGGGTAGTTGATTTTGGCTTTTTTGTAAATTGATTACATTCTATTCGCCGCAAATTTGCGGTAAATAAATAGTTTATTCACCGCATTTGAATAAATAGATTTTCAATTATTTCAATTTTGTGAACGATTTTTTTTTAATATTTGTTTGATAAAAATGGATTTGAAATCAAATTCATCACATGATTATAATCGTCATATTTCAATTGGGATGAATCCCAATCCTATGTATATTGATGTAATCACCTAATTATCAATTATCAATTCCCCATTATCAATTCAAAAAATCCTATTTCACCAAAAATTTAAACCCACCGCTATTTGCTCTGAAACTTGGGGCATACATACATTCTACTTCTGCTGCGCCAACACTAATTGTCCCTTTTCCTGAAGCAATTATTTCGTATTCAAATTGATGTGTTCCTTTTGGTAGGTAATCAATGAAAATTTCTGTGGATGCATCTTTATTTACTTGGTAATAACCGACAGAATTATAATGATAAGCTGACAATGCTTCTCTCGCTTCAAATCCTGAACCTTTTCCATCTTTCAAGTGAACAAATTCCATCGATTGGTTGCTCACGACTTTTAGTTTCACTTTTACAATCGTTCCAATTGGTAATATGCTAGATGGTAAAATTTCTTCTTCAACTCCTTTATTGGAGATATAAAAATGACGCTCTAAACGAATGTCGCCAGTAGATTTTTCAACTTTATCAATTAAGTCAGTGTATTGAAGGTAAATTGAACCGAAAACAGGTGATTCCGTTTGTGTTTCAACTGTTACTGTCGCTTTACCGTTTGTTGCTTCTTTTCCTGTAAATTTAAAGTTGGATGCACTTTCTTTTTTCAATGTACCTAGATTCGTTCCATCTGCAAATTTCACTTTTACCACTTGTTGTAATTGATTTGTTTTGATACCCGAATTGATAAATAAAGACATACAAGCCAATGTTGTAGCACGAGTTGATTCCCACGAGTTGGTGCGTTTTTGTTGCATTAACCACAATTGCATTTGACGTACTTCTTTTTGTAATTCAGAAAAGTTTCCGAAGAATTTAATAAGATAAGCTTGTGTTTCAATCGGAGCTTCATTCCAATAGTATCCTGCTTTGTTTTCATTCCAATACATTCCTAAATCAGGCTTATTAATAGACCTTTGTAAAAGTGATTTTTTAATTTTAGTAGCAAGTTCACTATTTCCAGCTTTTAGGGCGTATAAACCAGCAATGGCTTGTGTTTGTAAATTGAATTTTGTCCAGTTACGTATTAAACAAGCTTCGTAATAATTCGTCACATTTTTATCGAATTCATAACTTCCTGTTGAATACAAATACTGAATGTGAAGTGCTGAAAGTCCAACGTGATTTTTAATTTCTTCTGGTTTTAGATTATTATAAAGTTTTGTATAATAGTCTACTAAATAATTATCGGCATCATCGAGGGATGTTCGAATTGATATCAAGTTAGGATTACTCGTTAGATCTTGAAGCTCCCCTCTATCTTGTAATTCTCTTAATCCTGAAACAATGTATTGTGTAATGTAAATGTTCGCTTCTTTGCCGCCATACCAAGCCCATCCACCATCAGCGGTTTGTAGGTCTATCAATTTTTGTTTTGCATTTTCGATATTCGCCATTAAATTATTTTTATCGAATAAGAAAGCTAATTTAGTACGTTGAGCGGTTTCATTTTGTGCATCCATTACCCACGGAGTTTCACTTAAAATGATGCTTTTTAAATCTGGATTTTTCTCTAATTCAGAAAGAAATGCAGATAGATCAGTTGTTTTCCAAGATTCTATAATCGCTTGAAATTCAGGATGTGAATTCAGTATCGATAGGGCTGTACTATTTGCATAATAACGAGAAAAAGTTTGTTCAGAACATTCATACGGATATTCCATTAAATACGGTAAAGACATTAAGATTGTCCACACAGGTTGTGTATGCATTTCCAACGAAATAGCCACTTTTTCAGCAGTTAACGATAATTGATTGATTTTATCCAACGTAAATGTCTCTTCTCCAACTGTAGTTTTAGTGAATGATTTTGAGGTAGTTACCAACATTCTATTTGAAAGAATTGGAATGGCTTTTCGTTCAATATCACTGAATTTTTCGTTCGAAGCACTTATTTCGTAGGCAATCAATGAATATAAATTAGTAGGAATCGTTAATTCCCAACTCACTTCAGTTGAACCATTTGATTTTACGATTACTTTTTGGTCCTTGAAATCTCCGAAAGCACTTGAAATTACTTCATTGGTCAATGGGTTGAATAATTTTAGTCGAGTGGTGATAACTTGCTCTTTATCAGATAAATTAACTACTTTCGAAGAAAACACAAAACGATCACCTTCTCTTAAAAAACGAGGTTCATTCGGTTCGATCATTAATTCTTTTTTGGCTTCGAATGAATGCTCATAATACCCTGATTTGAAATCTTTTGTATGTGCCATCGCCATAAAACGCCATTTCGTAAGGGCATCTGGAACAGTAAACTCGAAACGGTAATTTCCTTTAGGATCAGCATACACAGAAGGATAGAAAAATGCAGTTTCATCGAAATTTCTTCTTGGAGAAGAAGGTGTGTTATTAGTTGATGAGTTGGATGTATCTTCAACTATTTTTACTTCTACATAGTCCTCCGCTTCATCTAGTGAAAAACTTTTGTCTTTAGAATCCGCCATTTTCGTAGCTACCGTGCTGTACATTACTTCAGGATGTCGGCCTTGACCAATTCTTCTGTAGTTTGGTTGAATCAAAAATTGAGGTTGGTAGGGATTATAATACGAATTAGGTGCCCAAAGGTAACTAGAAGAAGCAGGATAGTAATTGTCATAAACATTCCATCTTTCTTGTTTGTGGTACCTCACAAAGAATTCATTTTCCCAACTATTCGCTTGAAATTTATCCAAAGAAGCATCGTACATACCAACTAAAAGTTCTGCCTTTTGTTCAGTTCCTTTGTCGTTGTTAATCAAGATGTTCCATTTTTCTTTTTCGCCAGGTTTCAGATAATCACGTACTGTTTCAAGCTTCAGATTTAACTCTTTTGAATGATCTGGAACATCAATAAAAATGTTTTCCATATACGATTCTCCATTTTTACTCATCATACAGATGAAAGCCAAACCGTTTAGATCTTCGTTGGTTACTGTATGTTTAATCGTTTTTCTATTTTTTAAAACCGTCCATTTTTGAAGTAAAATATTTTCTTCGTTTGCTAATTCAAGAAAGATCGGTTGTTTTTTGAAAGAACTTCCGATAGTAATAACGATTTCGTCTCCTACTTTAGCAGATTTTGTAGATGAGATGACCCATACTTCCGCTTTGTGTTGGTCTTTTTTAGTAGCAAGATTGATCCAATTAAAATCGTATGTCTGTTCTGTTTTTTCTCCGATTTCATCTGTTGTTGAAAGGATAAGTGAATAATTCCCTGCTTTGTTTAGAAGCAATTGATTCAAATTTAAATCAGCACCTGAATTGATTTCTCCTTGAGTAATCAGTGTTTCATTTTTTGCAATTTCGGTTTCAAAATAGCGCGTATATGGAAATGCCTTTTCAAATTCTACTTTATTTACATCACTAAATTCAGCTTTATCAATTTGGAAAAAGTGCCATTTGGTTTTATTTTTTTTGATTAATCGGTAATTAATTTTTGCCGTTTTCACTTCTTGATTTTCACTATTCACCACTTTTAATGGAATACTATTTTCTTCTGAATCAATTAAATTTCGATCGATAGTTGCACTGATAGAATAACTTTTATTACCCACGTACAAGGAGCGAGAAACGGATTGCGATTCACCTGTAATATCGGTTACAATTGCATCAATACTAAAGGAAGTTCCGTACGATTGCTTTTTTGCTTGAGGGATAAAATCTAATTGAAATTCTCCATTTTCATTCGTTTTAACGGTCGTTTCAAAGAAATAATTTTGGTCGTTGTACTGAACGAAACAACCTCTTGGAAAATAATTGCGCTGATCAATTTTAACAAGCACAGAAGCATTTCCAATTGGAAAACCTGAAAATGCAGTTGCCTTTCCTGTTAGATGAAGCGTTTCTCCTAATTTGATATTTCCTTGTATTTCATCGAACTTTACTTCAAATGTTGGACGTTTGTATTCTTCAATACGAATAGAATGATATTTTTCACCATAACCATATCCATTGTCAACAGTTATAGAACATTCTCCTAATAAAAAGCCATCTCGAGGAAGTACAAAAGATGTTTCAGTACTTCCGTATTCATTTATCCTTAAATTGTAATCGCTCCATATTATTTTTCCATTTCCATCTTTCAATGCGACTCCTAATCTTCCTTGCGTTTCTAATGAATCAGCACCGTTGTTTTGGATAAATCCCAGCACTTTTACGTATACTTTTTGTCCGGGTCTATAGATTCCACGATCGGTGTAAATGGTGTTTACGGGTCTGTTGGCTAATTTAAAATCGGTATTGCTAAAATAGATCGACTTCGTAAGACTGTCATCGTCTTTTTGAACAGTATATTGATAGGAAGAACTTTCTAATTTGAAAGTAACAAGTCCTAGTTTGTTGGTTTTAAAAGTTTCTTTAATTTCACTCCTTTCAGTTCCGTAGAAAGTGTCTGGATGGTAGGCAGGTCGTATTGTAACTTTTGCACTTTCAATCGGTTTACCCGTTAGATTATTGGTCACTAAAAGTTGAAATTCTTTTCCCTCCGCTTTCGTTTTGACTACGATATTGCTAAAATGATGCGTAAAATAGTTCACATAACTCTTAAATGTATTGCTTTTTAAAGAATCAATCGGTGTTTCATTTGGAGCTATTATAAAAAGATAATTACCTGCTTTTGAGAATCTTGGGATTAAAAAATCTTTTGTATGTTCTTGATGGAAACTATCTACGTATAATTTTAATTCTTTTGAATAGACTTCACTAAATTCATATTTTGAAAAGTGTGTTCCTTCATTCTCGAATCCTGGTTTGATTTTATCATAATGATATACTTTTAGAAATACAGAAGGAGTATTTTGAGATTTAACATTCAGAATGAACGGTTTATTTAATATCGTTTCACCTTTGATTCTGACATTTAAACTTTTTCCATTTTCGATATACTCTTCCAATACAAGAAGTTGGTTTGCATATTTTTGTGCAGGATGAGAGTGAAAAAAATCCTCCGTTAGATACGGGAATTTCTTTAAAGAAGTATTAATTAACGAAAGAGCATCTAAATAATAGGTTTTGACTTCCGTGTTACTTTGCCAATCATATTGTCCCGCTTTTTCACATAATTTTTGGCAGTAGAGTAAAGTAAATAGGGTAGAAGAAGGTTCGTTTTCCAATTCTCTTTTGAAATATTGATAAGCACTCATTAACTCTTTTGAATACTTTTCGTTTGAGTGAAATGCATCATTTAATCGTTTTGCGACCCAAAAAGCATAGGCATCCCAACGTTTATTTTGAGCATGCAATTTTTCGATGTGGAAGTACAATTGATAGTTGAAATTTTCTTTCGAATAAAAATCATTTATTTTCAATAAGTCGTCGGTTTTTCCAAAATAATTAAGATCAGTATTACCGTAATTTTGTGAAGTATCATCGTTGAATAAATTATCAGCAAGTAATTCAAAAAGAGTTCTATACTGTTGGAGCGCTTCAGAAAATTCTTCATTAGATGAATCCTTAAAATTATCAGAAGAAATAGCCATTAACCTAGACGGATTTTCAATTGATTTCAGTGTGTGATAGTTTACTAATTCTAGAAAATTTCCGTTTTTTAATTTTTTAGTCTCTTTGTTTATTTTCCAAATTAAACTTTCATCATCGAAGGTAAGAAGTTGATTGAGATTTAACAATTCGATTCG
>CAMDMY010000105.1 GCA_945902775.1 Chryseobacterium gleum
CGAAGTTTCACTTGGTTTAAATTTAAATTGTAAATCTAACCTGTTACTTTTAAAACAATATCTTGTCCATCATTTTAAAAAAAAATGTAACTTTTTAAATAGATTACGTTTATATAGTAAATTTGCGAATTGAAAGTAAAACAAAATACATGAATAATATGAAAAGCATTAAACTTTTTTCAGCGATTGCGATTTGTGTCAGTTTATTGAGTTCTTGTGGTCAAGAATTTTCTAATACAACTGGTACTGCGTACAACGATCCTAAGACTGGAGGTTTTGAAAAAATGGAATTCGTTGATCAAGAAACAGGACCAGGTCTTGTTTTTGTTGAAGGTGGTACATTCACTATGGGACGTGCTGAACAGGATGTTATGTTCGACTGGAACAACCGTCCATCAAGGGTAACTGTTTCTTCATTTTATGTAGATCAAACAGAAATCACAAACTTTCACTGGTGTGAATACATGTACTGGATTTCAAGAGCGTTTGAAACGTATCCTGTAGTTGGTAAAAACGTTTTACCTGATACAAACTGTTGGAGAACTCCTTTAGGATTTAGTGAGAAATTTGTAGAGTATTATTTACGTCACCCTGCTTACAGAGACTATCCTGTAGTTGGTGTTTCTTGGTTGCAAGCGTCTGATTACTGTAAATGGAGAACTGACCGTGTGAACGAATACATCTTAATTCGTGAAGGTATATTAGATTTCAATATCGAACAAAGAGATGAAAACACTTTCAACACTGAAGCATATTTAGCTGGTCAATATCACGAAAAAGAATTACCTGGATTACAAGATTTAAATCCAAATAATAGACAAGGTAAAAAATTAGGTAATCGTATCGTACGTCAAGAAGATGGTATTCTTTTACCACGATACAGACTCCCAACTGAAGCTGAATGGGAATTTGCGGCTTATGGACTTGTAGGAAACTTAGGTGAAGGACAAGAAAATATCAATGAAAGAAGAATCTATCCTTGGGATGGTCACTGGGTAAGAAATGACGAACAACAATTTCAAGGTGCTATAAGAGCGAACTTTGTAAGAGGACGTGGAGATTACATGGGGGTTGCTGGTCATTTAAATGACGGTGCTGATGTTACTGCTCCAGTTGAATCTTATTGGCCAAATGATTATGGATTATACCACATGGCTGGTAATGTTTCTGAATGGGTATTAGATGTATATAGACCATTGTCATCAGAAGACTTTGATGAATTCAGACCATTTAGAGGAAATGTATTTAAAACTAAATTATTAAACAATGCTGGTAGTGCTGAAATGAAATCTGCAAACGTAACTTTCGATGTTCATGGTATGAAAGAATATCTAAATGAATTCGAGCGTATTCGTTTCCAACGTATTTCTGCTGCAAAACATGATCCAAATGATACAGTAATTCCAGTTGGAATAGCAAAAGGTAATCAATCAAAAAATCCAAGTAGAAGTGGTTACGCTCCAGATCCTTTTTATATTTCACACGGAAATGTAAAAGATTCAGTTGAGTTAAAATTAATAGCAGAAATTAATGCTGTAATTGACAAAGCTATCTTTGATAAAAATAACAAGCACGATAATGAAGCGACTGCAAGAATTCAGGATGAATTATTTGATGGTATTTTTGTTGATCGTTTAAGAACTGGACCAAATGGTGATGAGTACGCATTTGAGATTATTTCTATGCTTCGTTTAGGGTTTACTCAATTTATTACAGATACTCCAGGTAAAATGAAATACCGTAATGTTACTGAAGAAGAAAATATTGGTAGATTAAATTACCGTCGTGATGACTATGTAGATTATTTAGATGGTGATATTGAAAGTTCAATCTACTTCAAGAATGATGATATGAAAAATAAAATCAATCAAGCAAGTAGAGATCCAAACTTAATTATGTACCAAAACAAATATGAAGAGTATGGATTAGATGGTGCACAAGTTAAACCAAATGATAAAACATCTTGGCCTACTACATTGGTTTCTGATAAATCAAGAGTTTATAAAGGTGGATCATGGAAAGACCGAGCATATTGGTTAGTAGCTGGTAATAGAAGATTCTTAGATGAAGATAAATCTACATGTACAATCGGTTTTAGATGTTGTATGGATAGAGTTGGAAGCTCTGAAGCTTATGACTATAAAAAAGAAAAAAAGAAAAAGAAAGAAAGGGCTAAATATAATAGCAATTAAAAATTATAAAAAAACCATCTAATAGATGGTTTTTTTATTGGAATAAACTTTATTAAACAATGAACAATTTATTTGAATTATTCTACACTTCAACAGTAATAGCAACAGATACTAGAAATATTGAAAAAGATTCACTTTTTATCTGTTTAAAGGGTGATAATTTCAATGGAAACAAGTTTGCTGAACAAGCACTAGAAAGAGGCGCTAAGTATGTTATAGTAGATGAAATTGAATTTAAAACTAAAGAAAATATATACCTTGTTGATAATAGCTTAGAATTTCTTCAAAAATTAGCAAATCATCATAGAAATAAATTTAATATACCAATTATAGGAATAACGGGTAGTAATGGAAAAACAAGTACAAAAGAATTAATAAATACAGTATTACAAAAAAAATACACTGTTTTAGCTACAATTGGAAATCTAAATAATCATATAGGGGTTCCTTTAACTTTGCTTCGATTGAATAATTCACATGAAATTGCAATTATCGAAATGGGAGCAAACAAATTTAAGGATATAGAAGAACTATGTGATATAGCTGAACCTAATTACGGAATTATCACCAACATTGGAAAAGCACATTTAGAAGGTTTTATCAACTTTGAAGGAGTCCTAAAAACTAAGAAAGAGTTATACGATAGCATCCTTAAAAAAAAAGGAACAATCATTATAAATAGTGATGATGAAGTATTAATAAAAAATGCTCCTAATGTAAACACAATAAAATATGGTACTAATAGCAATGCTGATATTGAAGGAGAGTTAATCAATCTCTCCCCTTTTGTTGAAATGAAATGGAAAACAGAAAATTATACTTCTGATTTAATTTCAACAAAAATGGTTGGTAAATACAATTTTTATAATTTTTTAGCTGCAATTTCTTTCGGTATTACATTCAATATTGAGCCAGATAAAATTAACGAGGCTATTTCAGAATATACTCCTGACAATAACAGATCTCAAATTAAAAAAACTAAACATAATACTTTAATATTGGATTGTTACAATGCAAACCCTTCAAGTATGACTAATGCATTGGAAAGTTTTTCTCAAATCAAGCAAACAAAAAAATTGGCTATTATTGGAGATATGCTTGAATTGGGTGATGAATCTGTAAAAGAACATCAAACTATTTTGGATTTAATAAAACAATTAAATATTAATATTATAACTGTCGGTCCGATATTTGAATCTATAAATTCAAATCAACTTAAATTTACAAACACTTCAAACGCTCAAGAATATTTTAAAACGAATTCCTTTAATGAATATTTGATTCTTTTAAAAGGATCAAGAGGAATTGGATTAGAAAAATTGGAAGAATTTTTATAAACAAAAAAGGCTGTTTCGAATTGAAACAGCCTTTTTGATTTTATAAATATTATTTTTTTTTGTAGGTATAAGGCATGCCTTGTACCTACAAAAAAAAAATCAATAAAAAATCAATCCTTCAAAATATTTCTAGAGATAACCACTTTTTGAATCTCAGAAGTACCTTCATAAATTTGAGTTATTTTAGCATCTCTCATCATTCTTTCAACATGGTATTCTTTAACAAATCCATATCCACCGTGAATTTGAACAGCTTCAACTGTTTGTTCCATAGCTACTTTAGATGCATATAATTTCGCCATTGCTCCAGACTGATCATAATTTCTACCTAAATCTTTATCAGTAGCAGCTTTATAAACCAATAATTTAGCAGCTTCAATTTCAGTAGCCATATCCGCTAATTTAAAAGCAATTGCTTGATGGTGATGTATTTCTTTACCAAAAGCTTTACGTTCTTTAGAATAAGCTAAAGCTAACTCATAAGCTCCTCCAGCAATTCCTAATGCCTGAGCTGCAATTCCAATTCTACCTCCTGAAAGTACTTTCATAGCAAACGTGAAACCAAAACCATCTTCTCCGATTCTATTTTCTTTTGGAACTTTTACATCATTGAATAATAAAGTATGAGTATCACTTCCTCTAATACCCATCTTATCCTCTTTAGCACCAACAATAAATCCTTCCATTCCTCTTTCAATAATGAAAGCATTGATTCCTTTGTGTTTTGCTTCAACATTAGTTTGAGCAATTACCAAATAAACTGATGCTGAAGAACCATTCGTTATCCAGTTTTTAGTCCCATTTAAAAGGTAGTGATCACCCATATCTATTGCAGTAGTACTTTGCGAAGTTGCATCTGAACCCGCTTCAGGCTCTGACAAACAGAAAGCTCCAATTTTTTCTCCAGTAGCTAAAGGAACTAAATATTTTTGTTTTTGTTCTTCTGTACCAAATTTCTCTAATCCCCAACATACTAATGAGTTATTTACAGACATACAAACAGATGTAGATGCGTCAACTTTAGAAATTTCTTCCATTGCTAATACATACGAAATTGTATCCATACCACTTCCACCGTATTCTGGACTAACCATCATACCCATGAAACCTAATTCACCTAATTGTTTGATTTCTTCAGCTGGAAAACGTTGCTCATTATCACGAGCGATAACTCCTGGTTTTAATACATTTTGTGCAAAATCTCTTGCTGCATCTCTTACCGCAATTTGTTCTTCAGATAATTCAAAATTCATATTTAGCCTATTTATGTTAATGTTCTTAAATCTTAACAAATTTAAGGTTAAATAATTATAAAATTGACGTAAAATTGATTAATTCTATCGCTAGTAATCAACTAAAAGTGGAATTTTATTAACCAAATTAACCCAAAATTCTATTTTCCTTCTAAAATTCTAATTTTTAAAATCTATTCAATCGTATAAATTTTTAAATGCTCATCGATTTCATTAATTTTATCACATGAAGAAATTAGAGATAATTGGATTAATGTCAGGAACATCTATGGATGGACTTGATATAGCACACGTTTTATTTGAACAAGAAAACAATAAATGGAAATTCAAATTATTAAAATCAAAAACTTATCCCTATACAACTGAATTTCACAATGCATTATCTAGTGCCACCTCTCTAAATGTACCTGAATTTCTGATGCTTGACAAAAGAATTGGAAAAATATTTGCCGAAATGGTGAATGATTTTATTTCTAAAAACGATATTGAAAGAAAAAACATAAGTGCAATTGCTTCTCATGGTCATACAACTTTTCATCAACCACAAAATGGATTTACGTCTCAAATAGGTTGTGGTGATACTCTGTCTTTTTTGACAAACATTCCTGTAATTAATGACTTTAGAACCAAAGATGTTATTGCAGGTGGACAAGGAGCGCCTCTAGTTCCTATTGGTGATTTACTATTATTTCAAAACCTAGCTGAATCTTTTTTAAATCTAGGAGGAATAGCTAATATAAGTTTTGAAGTTAATAACACTATGTCAGCGTTTGATATTTGTCCTGCTAACTTACCGTTGAATAAATTGGCAGCAAAATTGAATTTGGAATTTGACCAAGGCGGAGAAATAGCTAAATCGGGAATTGTTCAAGAAAAATTATTAAAAGAGTTAAATCAACTTTCATTTTATTCTCAAACTTCACCTAAATCACTCGGGACTGAATGGATGGAAAGTGAGTTTTATCCATTAATTAATTTTGAAACTTCAATTGAAAATAATTTAGCCACAATTATAGAACACGAGGCTAATCAAATCGCATCTGTTTTAAATCAAAATTCGTTAAAATCTGTTTTAATAACTGGTGGCGGTGCTAAAAACTCATATCTTATTGAACGACTAAAGCACTATTTTAAAGGAGAAATTATTCTACCACATAAAGATGTAATTGAATTTAAAGAATCGATAATATTTGCTTTTTTAGGAGTATTGTATCTTGAAAAACAAACAAATTGTATTTCTTCAGTTACTGGAGCTTCAAAAAATGTTATTGGTGGTGTATATCATATCCCGAATTAAAATTTCACTTCGTATCGTTTTTAAGCTTATTTTCATCAATTGATTCCAACAGGTGTAAAACATTCTTAAAAGCATCTTCGTGAAAACCATAACCACCACTTTTAAATTCGTTTATAGCGTCTTCTTTTGTCCAATTCTGAAATGATATTCGGTAAGCTGCTACAATACAACCTGTTCTATCGGAACCATGTTTGCAATGTATCAAAACAGGTTTAGGAGATTCTTGAATTATTTTTAATGCTGAAACTACCTCATCATAATTTATAGTCCAAGTATTTATTCGTTTTCTTTTCAAGATCAAATCGGTAGACTTCGCCTCACAAATGTCATTTCTTAAATTTCTAACATTCAAAATTGTTTTAACCCCTAATTCTTGTAACTCTTTCATTCCTATTTTAGTAGGTTGTTCAGAACGAAATAAGTTATCATCTACCTTATATAAATTTTGTAAAGATGTATTTTGAACTTTTTGAGCCCAGGTTGTCGATCTATTTATAACCGCTTCACTAATTCCACAACTAACTGAAATTAAAGATATTATAAAAATGCAAAATTTAAACTTCATATTATTTAATTTATTCAAATTCCCAAACACTTCTGTAGGCATTATTGTTTTCAATGTACTCTAAAAATTGGGCGTAAAATTGATCATTTCCAATTGTTGAACTATCTCCTATTACAAATAACCTTTCTTTTGCTCTAGTTAATGCCACATTCATCCTTCTATAATCAGATAAAAATCCAATTTTTGATTCTGAATTTGATCGAACCAAAGAAATAATAACCGTATGTTTTTCTTGTCCTTGAAAACTATCAATTGTACTAATTAATAATTCTTTAGGAAAAGTAAATTTTGCTAATCCTACCTGACCTGAATAAGGGGAAATAAAAGCAATGTCTTTCAATTCTAACTTTTCTGAATCGATTATCTTTTGAACGACCTCTAATTCCCCTTGATTCATTAAACTTGTTCCATCTCCCCCTTTTTCTTCATCATAGCCTGCTCCTGCTGTATCAAAAAACGCAATATGCTGTCCAGTATTTTCAAGTTGAAGTGGAGTTTTTAATTCATCCTTATAAAAATACAGACTAGAAAAACCAGCAATTGATTGTCTCATTCTATATTGAACATTCAAAAAATAAACGTTTGATGTTGAATTAAAACAGGTTTCTAAAATAGAAGTATTAAATCCTAATTTTATCGCTTCATCTGACATTACCAATGGAGGTAATTGTAAGTGATCACCTGCTAAAACCCATTTATCAGCTAGAGGAAATAAAACCCAAGCCAATGGCTCTAAACATTGTCCTGCTTCATCAATTACTATGGTGTCAAAATGTTGATTTGAAGAAACAAAATCACTTAACCCAATAGGTGTCCCTAAAATAACTTTGGCTTGGTCAAACAATTGACCTTCATAATAATTTCGTAAATCTCGAATCTCTTTACGAATATTTTTAACTTCTTTCAATAACAAATTTCGTTGTTCTCTCTCTTCTTTTCCGAAATTCCGTTTGTATTGATTTGCCATTTTACGCAACTCTTCAGAACGAATTTTTAATTTCTTAATCTCTTTCTGCTGTTTGCTATCAATCATTTTTCCCTCAGTAGTAAAAGGATAAACAATATCATTTACTTTCGTTGTATTACCAACTCTAAGAATATTAATTTTTAAATCTATTAATCCTCTCGCTATATTATCTACAGCAGTATTTGTAGGGGCAGAAACTAATAATTTTTCTCCTTTTAGAATAAGTTGATGAATTCCTTCTAGTAAAGTTGTCGTCTTTCCTGTTCCTGGCGGACCATGAATAATCGTAACATTCTCATTTTCAACCATCGCCTGAACAGCATTTTTTTGACTGTCATTCAATGATTGATTTTGAAACTCATACTTTTCTTTTGAAAAATGAATTTGATTCTCCCATTTTTCTGTCGAATGAATTTTATTGAATAAAAATTTACTTTGAGGAATTTCAATTAACCCTTTCAACGCTTTTTTCATTACGTCATTTGTTCGATGATCAGGTGATAATTTTATTCCAACTCCATCATCCTCTATCCATTCTGGAAAATCAGGTGCAAAAAGTCTAAAATCACCTTTTGAACCATCAAGATTCATAACAATCCCTTTGACAGATTCTTCCCCTTCACAAAAACACTCTATTGCTGCACCATCTTTAAAACTAGAAGTATCTGCTGGAAATGGTAAACGAAAAGATATTTCAGGGTAATCAGCATATCCAAAAGCCTTACGGACAACTTTAATTGGATGTAAAGCTAAAC
>CAMDMY010000106.1 GCA_945902775.1 Chryseobacterium gleum
ATGAAGATAATGTTGCGTGCCGAATATTGAATAAGTATGGTGTAATTTACGATAACGTGAAAGACGAATTAGAAACTATGAGAGACGAAAAAACAACACCTAGAGCTGAATTCCCGGGTGGATCAGAAGAGGAAAGCGAGTCATTTGCGGCTCAAAAGAAATCAGGCGACCCGAAATCTAAAACTCCAGTTTTAGATAATTTTGGTCGTGATTTGACTAAAATGGCTGAGATGGGTAAACTTGACCCAATTGTTGGAAGAGATAAAGAAATTGAACGTGTAAGTCAGATACTTTCGAGAAGAAAGAAAAATAATCCTATATTAATTGGTGAACCTGGGGTAGGGAAGAGTGCTGTTGCTGAAGGTTTAGCTTTAAGAATTGTTCAACGCAAAGTTTCGAGAGTACTATTTAATAAAAGAGTAGTTTCTTTAGATTTAGCTTCTTTGGTTGCTGGTACTAAATACAGAGGTCAATTTGAAGAAAGAATGAAAGCGGTAATGCAGGAAATTGAAAAAAATCCTGATATCATTTTATTCATCGATGAAATTCATACTATTATAGGCGCTGGTGGTGCAAGTGGCTCTTTAGACGCTGCCAACATGTTTAAACCTGCTTTAGCGCGAGGTGAACTTCAAGCGATTGGTGCTACTACTTTGGATGAGTACCGTCAATACATTGAAAAAGATGGAGCTTTAGTTCGACGTTTTCAAAAAGTAATTATCGAGCCTACAACAGAAGAGGAAACAATTCAAATCTTGAACAATATTAAAGAAAGATATGAAGCTCATCACTCTGTTACTTATACTCAAGAAGCAATCGTGGCTTGTGTTAAATTGACTGAACGTTATATTACAGATAGACATTTACCAGACAAAGCGATTGATGCTCTGGATGAAGTAGGTTCACGTGTTCATATTACAAATATCAATGTTCCTTCTGAGATAACTCAAATTGAAAAAAGCATTGAGGAATTAAAAGATTTGAAAAACGAAGTAATCAAATCTCAACAATACGAAAAAGCAGCTGAATTACGTGATAATGAACGTAAACTTCAAGATCAATTAGAAGTAGCAAATAAAAAATGGGACGATGAATCTAAAGCTAATCGTGTATTAGTTTCCGAGGAAAATGTGGCGGAAGTTGTTTCTATGATGTGTGGAATTCCTGTAACTAAAATTACTGCTGGAGAAAGTGGTAAATTAGCTAAAATGACAGAAGAATTAACGGGTAAAGTTATTGGTCAGGATGAAGCAGTTTCTAAAGTTGTAAAAGCGATTCAAAGAAGTAGAGCTGGTTTAAAAGATCCTAGCAAACCAATTGGTTCGTTCTTTTTCCTAGGGCCTACAGGTGTTGGTAAAACTCAATTGGCTAAAGTTCTTGCAAAATATTTATTCGATTCAGAAGATTCTTTGATTCGTATTGATATGTCAGAATTTATGGAGAAATTCTCTATCTCTCGTCTAGTTGGAGCGCCTCCGGGATACGTTGGTTATGAAGAAGGTGGACAATTAACAGAAAAAGTTAGAAGAAAGCCATATTCAATCGTTCTTTTAGATGAGATAGAAAAAGCACATCCAGATGTTTTCAACTTGTTGCTTCAAGTTTTAGATGATGGTCACATGACAGATGGTTTAGGTCGTAAAATTGACTTCAAAAACACAATCATCATTATGACTTCAAATATTGGAGCTCGTCAATTAGCAGAATTTGGAACAGGTGTTGGTTTTGGCACTAAATCTCAAGCAGATCAAGTAGTTGAGAATTCTAAGTCAGTTATTCAAAATGCATTGAGAAAAGCATTCTCACCTGAATTCTTGAATCGTGTTGATGATATGATTATTTTCCATTCATTGAAACGTGAGGATATTCACAAAATTATTGATTTAGAATTGTCTAAATTGTACGGACGATTAACAAGTTTAGGTTACTCAATCGAAATGACCGAAAAAGCGAAAGATTTTATCTGCGAAAAAGGGTATGATGAGAAATTTGGAGCTAGGCCATTAAAAAGAGCAATTCAAAAATTCATCGAAGATCCATTAGCTGAAGAGATTGTAAAATCGAACTTAAATGAAGGAGATAAGATTTTATTAGATTTGGAAGAAGGAGCACAAGAATTAAAAGTTTCTATTGAAAAACCTAAAAAATCAAAATCGAAATAATTTTTAAAATTTAATAGTAAGGGGGATTCGTCCCCCTTTTTTTGTATGAAAAAATTAGCTGTCTTTTTTATATTTCTTTCAAGTTGTTGTTTTGGAGTAAAAAATAATATTACTTCAATTCCATCCAATTTGTATGTGAATAATGGTAAAACAAATTTCAGTCAAATCTTCAAACAAAGTTATGAGTTACAAAAAAAAATCGAAGAATTATTTAATAAAGATAAATTAGATCATGAGTTTACAAAAGCCTTCGAATTAAATGCAGATTTTTCTTATTATTGGAGTAAAAACAAATTATTTTGGTACGAATGTGATTTAAATAAGGATGGTGAAAATGAACTACTATTTACGGATTATTCGATAAATAAAAAACCTATAGACTGTAAAACAGAAATTTATTATAAATCAAAAAAAGGATATAAATTAATTTACAAAGAGACAGGTGTTTTTACTTCATTTAAAATTCATTCTAATACAAAAGAAATCATACTTTTTCATCATCGATTCCCTTGTTGTTCTTCTCAGAGTAATAATTTAGATTTACTAAGGCTTGTTAACGATAAGATAAAACTTAGAAGGAAATATTTCATTGCAAGTGTTAAAAAGAACCTTACATATACATTTCCAAATTCAGTAAACTACACATCTAATTTTTGCATTTTACAAAAAGAGCAACTTATATATTGGGAGAGAAGTAAAACTGCCGGAATTTGTTTATTTCCTAAAAATTCGGTTTATAAATTACTGGCAAAAAAGAATGGTTGGAAATATGTTGAAATGTTTGATTTCCCTGTCAAGTCTTCTGAAATTAGCCCTTTAATTAATATTGATAATTTTCAGGATGTTCATATGTACGGATGGGTAAAATAATAATTCATATAAATGAAAAAGAGAGAGAACGGGCGTCCTCTCTCTTTTCCTTAATCAACCTAACCTAACCACCTAAATCAAAACAAATATACAACAACTTCTTTTGTTTCCAAATATTTAATATATAAATAATATAAAAAATCGACAAATTTGATATTTTAGTTGTATGAATTACTGTTTTTAGTAGATAGATTATTGAAAAATTATATTCAATTTTTTATTAAATTCAAAAATAGTTAATCACAACAGAATTAACTATTTTGAAATTTTATAATCAACACTATTTCCTGATATTTTATTAACTTCGTAAAAGTTATGCGTTTTATATCTGATATTTCAATTTGGTGGTTAATTCCTTGGGCGGGAGTTAGTTTATTTCTTTCATTTTATTTATATAAAAATGAGAAATGGGTTACCGAATTAAAGAAATTATGGCAATTTACATTAAAAGGATTACGTGCCTTCGGTTTGTTTATTGTTGGGGTTTTATTAATTGGATTACTTTTTGAAGCAGTTGATTATAGAATTGAAAAACCAATTTTTATAACACTTGTAGATAACTCTTCTTCTATGAGGAATTACAAAGATAGCGCAAAAGTGAAATCTACTATTGAAAATTTCAATACTCAATTAAAAGAAAAATACGGTGATCGATTTGATTTTGTAAATTATACTTCAGGTTCGGAAGTTACTGAAAACGGGGAGTTTAATTTTAAACAATCTACTTCTAATTTATCAGAAGGATTTGAAGTAATTAGATCAAATTATTACAATAGAAATATTGGTGGAATAGCTTATTTTTCAGATGGTAATTTTAATACTGGATCAAATCCGATTTACAGTGCAGAAAAAATAAATTTGACACCTATTTTTACAATCGGAGTGGGTGATACAACCCCTAAAAAAGATCAATATATCAAGGATGTTGCAAGTAATGAAATTGCCTTTTTAAAGAATAAATTTCCGGTTGAAGTTGATATTGAAGCGATTAAAATAGGAAAGGGTAATGCAACGGTTTCTATTTCTTCAAATGGGCAAACAATCGCTTCTCAATCGGTTAATTTTGCTAATGGAATTTATGAGTATAAGCATGTTTCGTTTTTGTTAGACGCTACAAAAATTGGTCACCAACGCTATACTGTTTCGATTTCTAAAGCGCAAAACGAATACAATTACATTAATAATTCGAGAAGTTTTTACATTGAAATTGTTGATTCAAGAAGCAAAGTTTTAGTGTTAGGTGGAGCTCCTCATCCTGATTTATCAGCGATTAAAAGTGTAATTGAGAAGGATGAGAATTTAGAAGTTGTTTCCAAATTAACAAAAGATTGGGATCGTGACTTGAGAAAAGTAGATTTAGTCATTTGGCATGAGCCTGGTATTCAGTTTGATAAATCTATTCAACAGAAAATAGAAGAAGCTAAAATCCCAGTATTTTATTGCGTTGGTCCAAATACGCCTAATTCTGTACTTCAAAGTTTACCTATTGGAATGAGTATTTCAGGAGGAAATCAAACGGATGAAGTTCAAGCTAAATTGAATAGTGGATTTCAGCAATTTGAAATTTCAACCGAATTACAAGCGGCATTGAATTATTTCCCTCCATTAAAAACAAAGTTTGGAGATGTCAAGTTGAATTCAGTTAACGATATCCTTCTGTATCAACGAATTGGGACGATTCAAAAAAATGACCCACTGCTATTTTTCGGATTAAATAACAACACTAAATATGGTGTTTTGGTAGGAGAAGGTATTTGGAAATGGAAAATGAATGAATTTGTAAGAACGCATGAACAAAAAAACTTTACTGAATTTCTTCAAAAAATAACTCAATACTTGGTTGTAAAACAAAATTCATCTTCTTTGCACATCACAACACCAAAATCGTTTACCAAAGATGATGATGTATTTATAAAAGCTGAATTTTACAATGCTTCTTTAGAATTGATAACAACTCCTAAAATTGATTTTGTATTAAAAAACGAAAAAAATAAAATTTCAAAACATGAATTTGGAGTGACCGGAAATTTCTATAAATTGTCATTAGGGAAATTAAAAGTAGGTAAATACGAATGGACAGCATCTTGTAATCACAATGGAAAAAGTTATTCTAAATCATGTTTTTTTGTTGTAGAGGATGTACTATTAGAAAGTTTAGATTCACGAGCTGATCATTCACTTTTAAACCAAATTGCAACAAACTCAAACGGTAAATTTTATGAATTAAAAAATACACAACAATTACTAAACGATATTGAAAATAGAAATGATATTGTTGAAATGAGTTATCGAGAAACTTCGTTTAACGATCTTATTGACTATAAAATAATGTTCATATTGCTAGTTCTTATTTTCGGGTTAGAATGGTTTTTAAGACGTTGGTTTGGAGCTTACTAGGAAATGAAAAGAATAGGATTACTTTCTGATACACATAGTTACCTTGATCCAAAGGTGTTCACTTACTTTGAAGAAGTGGATGAAATTTGGCATGCGGGAGATGTTGGTTCATTAGAAGTAATCGATGAACTTCGGAAATTTAAACCTTTACGAGGAGTTTATGGTAACATCGATGATTATGCTATCCGAAGAGAATTTCCAGAATTTGATCGTTTTTTGTGTGAGGAAGTTGAAGTTTTAATTACCCATATTGGAGGTAGACCCGGAAAATATTCGAAACCTGCTTTGGATGAATTAAATAAAGGAAATCCGAAATTGTTTATTTGTGGTCATTCTCATATTTTATTAGTTAAAATGGATCCTGCAAGAAAGATGCTTTGTATGAATCCAGGAGCTTGTGGAGTTAAGGGCTTTCATTCAGTAAAAACGTTAATTCGATTTTCAATAACAGGAGATCGAATTCATGATTTGGAAGTGATTGAGATAGGGAAGAGGGTTTGATGTTAGGATTAGATTAAGGTTGAGGTTAAGATTAAGGTTGAGGTTAAGATTAAGGTTGAGATTAAGGTTAAGAGAGAAAATAAAAACGATATCTTGTCGTTATTAATAATTGTATGAAGAAAATACTAGGTTTGTTTTTTACTTTATTGCTTTTAAAAGCGAATTCTCAAATAGGAGGTCAATCTTCTTTTGCTGTTTTGGATTTAGGTTTTAATGCTCGATCAAATGCACTTGGTACAGACTTTATTACAGTGAAAGATGGGGACGTAAATTTAGGAGTTTCCAATCCATCGCTTTATAATTCCAAAATGAATCATATTGGTAGTTTAAGTCAGGCTTTGTTAGCAGGTGGTATTAATTATGGAATGTTGACCTATGCAAGAAATTGGGATACTACTATTACTTTAGCTGGACATCTTCGCTATGTAGATTATGGTAAAATGAATCGAACGGATGAAGGCGGGGCAAATCTTGGGACTTTTACACCATCTGAATACATCATTGGAGCGGGATTGGGTAAGAAATTAAATCCTGAATTGTCAATAGGGGCTAATTTTAATTTGATATATTCTCAATTAGAATCGTATAATGCTTTTGGTGTTTCAATCGATTTAGCAGGATCTTATACTTTAGATAAATCGAATCTTCTAGTTACTGCTTTAGTTAAAAATGCAGGAGTTCAATTGAATAGTTATGTGAATAAAAGTCGCGCACCTTTGCCTGTCGATTTCCAAGTTGGTATATCAAAAAAACTAAAACATGCTCCTTTTCGATTTTCATTAGTGGCGCATCATTTGAATAAATGGAATATTACGTACACTGACCCTAACTTAAAACCAACAGTTGATGCATTAACAGGCGATACAATCCCTGTAAAATACACAAGTTTTATTGAACGTTTAGGTCATCATTTTATTATACAAACAGAGATATTACTTTCAAAAAGTGTGCATGTCCGATTAGCGTATGATATTCATAAACGTCAAGATATGAAACTGTTACAAAGATCAGGTTTAGCAGGTTTTTCTTTAGGAACAGGATTGTATTTCAAACGTTTTTCAATTGATTATGGTCTATCTGTATTTTCAAAAGCAGGATTCAATAATATGTTGACATTAACGACCAATTTTGATAAATGGAAAAAGTAACGAAATCTTTTGTTAATAGTTTGCCTATCCCAAATCAAAAAACTATCTTTGCAACGTTAAATTTTCCTGAAATGATTTAGGACTAAACTATCAAAAATGAGTGTACTTGTAAATAAAGATTCAAAAGTTATCGTTCAAGGATTTACTGGAAGTGAAGGAACTTTTCACGCTGGTCAAATGATTGAATACGGAACAAACTTGGTAGGTGGAGTTACTCCTGGTAAAGGTGGAACATTACATCTTGATCGTCCAGTATTTAACACAGTTGCAGATGCAGTTGAAAAAGCTGGAGCGAACGTTTCTATCATTTTTGTGCCACCTGCTTTTGCAGCTGATGCAATTATGGAAGCAGCAAGTGCTGGTATTAAAGTAATCATTTGTATTACAGAAGGTATTCCTGTTGCTGACATGGTGAAAGCGAAAGAATACTTAAAAGGATTTGACGCTCGTTTAATCGGACCAAATTGCCCAGGTGTTATTACTCCAGGAGAAGCAAAAGTTGGAATTATGCCAGGTTTTGTATTCAAAAAAGGTAAAATTGGTTTAGTTTCTAAATCAGGTACTTTAACGTATGAAGCAGCTGACCAATTAGCGAAAGCTGGTTTAGGTATTACTACTGCGATTGGTATTGGTGGAGATCCAATTATTGGAACTACAACTTTAGAAGCTGTTCAATTATTAATGAATGATCCAGAAACGGAAGGTATCATTATGATTGGTGAAATCGGTGGAAATTTAGAAGCAAATGCTGCTCGTTGGATTAAAGACAATGGTACTAAACCAGTTGTTGGATTCATTGCAGGTGAAACAGCTCCAAAAGGACGTACAATGGGTCACGCAGGTGCAATTGTAGGTGGAGATGATGATACAGCAGAAGCGAAAAAACGTATCATGAGAGAATGTGGAATTCACGTAGTTGATTCTCCAGCTCACATCGGTGCTAAAATGGCAGAAGTTATTGGTGTTATTGCTTAATACATATCAATTAAATATAGTTGAAACGCAATCTTTTAAGGTTGCGTTTTTTTATTGCACTTAAAATGACAGCGAAAGAGTTTATACTAGAATTTCATTCAAATAGAGATTTAAAATTATACAATTCCAAAATCTTAAAGTCTCCTCAATTAGTTGAAGGGATTATTAAATTGATTGTCAATAAAGAAGAATACCCGATTTCTGAATATGCATCTTGGATATTAACACACGTCGTTAAGTCAGAAAAAAATCTATTAATTCCTTTTCAAAATGAATTAATAGATTTTATCTTAACTGAAAATGAGA
>CAMDMY010000107.1 GCA_945902775.1 Chryseobacterium gleum
ATTGGTTTGTAACGTTTCTGGAAGTACACTAAATAATGCAAAATCAACTTCGTTTTTTTCTAAACTTTCAAGTACTCCAGATTTGTTAGTTACATCTATTTGAAGTTCAATACCAGGATATAATTTTAGAAAATCTGCTAAAAAATAAGGCATAACATATTTGGCAGTTGAGACAATTGAAATTTTTAATTTACCTGTTAATTTTCCTTTAAAAGCTAACTTCTTATAGTTAAGTAAATTGATTTCACCGATAATTTTTTCAGCTGCTAATGCTACTTCTTTTCCAAAATCAGTGATGTAAATTTTACGTCCAACAACTTCAGTTAGGGGAATATCAAATTGATTTTGAAAATTTTTCAACTGAATTGAAACAGCTGGTTGAGTCAAATGTAACTCTTCCGAAGCTTTCGTAACACTTTCTGTTTGAACAACTTTTAGGAAAATATGTAATTGATTTAAAGTTATACAGAATAAAAGAGCGAGGATACATTAGGGAGGGTTATTATGCTGATTTGGGTCTAGTTGATTTAAACCAACCTTGGGAGGTTACAAAAACTTCATTACTTTATAAATGCAAATGGTCACCTTTCGAAAATCAAATCTTCAAAAGTAAAATAAAAAAGACGTTTGTAAATGGGAACCTTGTCTACGATGAAGGAAATTTCATTGATCATTCGAATGGATTAAGATTAAAATTTGAAAAGGATAGATAAAAAAATTGATTACTTTTAATTTATGGAATTGCAAAGAGTACAAATTTTAGAATCATTCATAGTATTATTTGTTTATATAATACTATTTTTTGTTGTGAAAATAATCATTAATAACACGCTAAAAAACACGCCATTACAAAGAGATAGAAGAAAAATAATCGTCAAAGTTTTACAATTGTTTATATCGATTACAGGAGTTGTTTTATTAGCTGGAATTTGGGGGTTTAAACAAAAAGAAATTGCAGCATTTGCGAGTACAGTTTTAACCGCTTTAGGAATTGCGTTCTTTGCTCAATGGTCGTTATTATCAAATATTACCTCTAGTATCATCCTTTTTTTTAATCATCCTTTGAAATTAGGCGATACCATTAAGGTATTGGATAAAGATTATCCCTTTGAAGGAGAAATAACAGAATTAACCTATTTTTTTGTACACTTAAAAACAGTAGAAGGGGAAATAATTACAATTCCAAATTCTATGATTTTACAAAAATCAATTTCTATTACTGAAAATACAATCTAGTTTTGAAAACAATTTACTTTACACTTCTTTGTCTCTTTACTAATATTTCTCTTGTAATTGCTCAACAAAGAGATTTAGGCAGCTGGAACATAGTAAATATAAAGTATACTGTGAATGAAAAATGGAATTTAATGGGGGAGACACAATTACGATCTCTCAAATTCTACACTCATTTTCATTACTATGAGTACAAAGTATTCGTTAATTACAACCTAGCTAAAAATGTAAAATTAACATTGGGAGCAGGTAGCTACCAAACCTTTAAAGAAGGTGGAAATTTTGTGCTACCTAAAAATAATAATGAATTTCGATTATCACCACAACTTATTCTTTTACAATCAATTGGTAAATTAAAAATTGAACAACGCTATCGATTTGAGAGTAGATTTAGTAACAATGGATACCGTAATAGATTTCGATACAGGTTAGGTGTTTTCTATCCTTTTGGTAAAGAAAAAAAGGATGGTTATAAGCCATTTCAACTAATTGCAAGTAACGAGTTGTTTTTTACAGATAGTGAACCTTATTTTGAACGAAATAGATTGTTATTTAACTTCAATTATAAACCAACCAAATTCTCTACCATTCAAATTGGTTATCTGCATCAATTTGATTACAAAATCAATGATGAAACAGGAAAAGATTTTATTGTTGTAGGCTTTTATTATGAAATATTCAGAAAATCTTCATTAAACAGTGAGGTTGAACATGAAATGAAGGATAATTAAGCTTTTTTGTTTCGTATTTTTTAACTTTAAATCCATTAATTATAACAATTCTAATGAATACCTTTTTTACGGTATTGTTTAGACTCATTCTTAATAATAGTTTTACAGAAAATTTAAGAAATGAAGAATTTATATACATTAATTTTAATTGTTGCCTTTTTACAAAGTTTTAATCTAGTTGCTCAAGTACCTGATTCATCTAAAGTAATCGAATTTCAAGAAGTGATTATAAAAGAAAATCAATCTATCAATGGGAAAGAAAATATGCCAATGATAAAAGAAAATGTTATTTATGCAGGTAAAAAAACAGATGTTTTATTAATGGATAAAATCAATGCTGATCTATCTACTAACAACACTAGACAAGTATTTGCAAAAGTTCCTGGAATTAGCATTTGGGAAAATGATGGCTCAGGTATCCAAGCTGGAATTGCAGCTAGAGGCTTAAGTCCTAACAGATCGTGGGAATTTAATGTTAGACAAAACGGATATGAAATCAGTTCTGAAGCATTTGGCTATCCTGAAACATATTATACACCTCCAATGGAAGCATTAGCAAAAATTGAAGTTACTAGAGGTGCCGCTTCTCTTCAGTTTGGACCTCAATTTGGTGGACTTATAAATTATCAAGTAAAAAAAGGCGACCCTAATAAACCTTTTACTTTTGAAAGTCAGCAAACCTTTGGTTCATATGGATTATTTAATCGCTTTAATTCCATCGGAGGTACTATTAAAAAATTATCTTATTATGGTTTTTTGCATAGTAGAAATGCAGATGGTTGGAGAGACAATAGTTTTTACAAAACGCATACGGGCTATTTTTCAGCTAACTATCAACTTTCTAAAAAAATCACTATTTCTGGAGAGTATACCAAATTGAGTTATAAAAGTCAACAAGCTGGTGGACTAACAGATGCTCAATTCTCAGATAATCCTCGTCAATCTTTTAGAGAACGAAATTGGTTTAGCGCTCCTTTTAATGTTGCATCAGCTACCATTAAATACGATATAACAAAAAATATAAATATTCAAATTAAATCCTTCTACACATTTGCTGAAAGAAATAGTGTGGGGTATACTAAGTCTGTTGTAATTAAAGATTCAATCAATCCTACGACAGCACAATATAATCCTCGCCAAGTGGATTGTGATAAATACATTAACTATGGCGCTGAATTACGCTCTTCTTTCAAATATAAATTGTTCAATAAAGAATCGATTTTAGTTGGTGGTTTTAGAGCCTATAAAGGAAATACCGATCGAAATCAATTGGGTGTTGGAACTACCGGAAGTGAATTTGATATAACGCTAACAAATCCAAAATATGGGCGTTCTCTAACTTTTGAAACAGTAAATTATGCTTTATTCGCTGAAAACATTTTTCAAATTGGTTCAAAATTAAAAATCATTCCAGGTATTCGATATGAATACATTGAAAACAAAAGTGAAGGTTATATCAATACAACCGTTTCAGGTGTATTACCTGCTTCTAAAAAACTGAGAAATATTTTACTTTACGGAATTGGGAGTGAATTTAAGATGACGAAAACAACAACATTGTATGCAAATTATTCGTTAGGATACCGACCTGTCACTTTTTCAGAATTAACTCCTTCTGCAACAACAGAAATCATTGATCCAAATCTAAAAGATGCAAGTGGATTTAATGCTGACTTAGGATTAAAAGGTTCTATAAAAAAATATTTAAATTTTGATATTGGGGTGTTTTACCTAAACTACGAAAATCGAATTGGAGTTCTATCTCAAAACGGAGGAACTTTCAAAACGAATATAGGAACATCTATTAGTAAGGGAATAGAATCTTACATCGAATTCAATCCGATTTTAATCTTTACTGAAAATTCTAAAATTGGGAACATCTCTGTTTTTATGTCTAATTCGTTAATTGATGCTACTTATACAAAATGGAATAACCCAAGTATTGCTCAAGATGCCCTAAAATCAATTGAAAATAAAAGGGTTGAGAATGCTCCAAAATACATTCATCGATTTGGATTGACATATTTATTAAAAGGATTTAGTGGGACTTTACAAGTGAGTAATGTAGGAGATGTATATACTGATGCCGCGAATACAGAAACTCCAAATTCAGCTGGTACTACTGGGAAAATTGCAGGGTACAAAGTGATGGATTTATCTGTTTGCTATAAGGTTAATTCGAGATTTACATTAAAAAGTTCTATAAATAATATTACCGACGAAAAATACGCAACTCGAAGAGCTACAGGATATCCAGGACCAGGACTTTTACCAGGAAATGGGCGTACATTTTCACTTACTGTAGGAGTGAATTTATAAATCTGATTATGTATTAATCAAACTAAAGCAATAAAATTAAAACGGGGTGTAAAAATTAATTTACACCCCGTTTTCATATTATAAAATCTTCCTCCTATCTCGAAAAATGTCGGGACACTCTATGTGAAATAAAGTTTAATTCCAAGTAGTTCCTTCTTTTCCGTCTTTCACAACTATACCAGCAGCTGCTAAACCATCTCTGATTTTGTCAGAAGTTGTCCAATCTTTGTTTTCTCTCGCTGATTTTCGCATATCTAAAACCAAATCCATTACAGGTGCTAATTTAGAGTCACTGTTTTGTTTTTCTAGTGTTAATCCTAATACATCTGATACGAAAGAGTTCATTTCTAATGTTAAAAGTGCTAAATCTGATTTAGAAATTGTTGCATTTCCATCGTTGATATTGTTGATGTATTTAACTGCATCAAAGATTTTAGAAAGCAAAATCGGCGCATTAAAATCATCGTTCATGGACTTATAGAAACTTTCAACTAGTTCATTTACATCCAATGAAGAAGTATCAGAAACTTTTAAAGTCTCCAATTTTTCTAAAGCTTCTGTTAAGCGTGAAAATCCTTTTTCTCCTGCGTTTAAAGAATCTGCTGTAAAATCCAACGTGCTTCTATAATGCGCTTGCATCATTGAAAAACGCAAAACGTTTGGTGTATATGATTTCTCAAAAACGTCTGTTATTCCTTCAACAATTTCTTTTGGTAAAAAGTAATTCCCTAGTGATTTACTCATCTTTTGTCCGTTGACATTCAACATATTAGCGTGCATCCAATAGTTAGCTGGATTACAACCCAATGAACCACAATTTTGAGCAATTTCATCTTCATGATGTGGAAATTTTAAATCCAATCCTCCTCCGTGAATATCAAAATGAGAGCCCAAATATTTTGTACTCATGGCAGTACATTCGATATGCCATCCTGGATTTCCATCTCCCCAAGGAGAACGCCAAATTTGCATATCTTCAGGATTCGCTTTTTTCCAAAGTGCAAAGTCTGCAAAGAAACGTTTTTCATCTTGTGCATTCAAGGTTCTTGTTTCTTCCGCTAATTCGTCTACTTTTCGACCGCTTAAAATACCGTATTCGAATTTTTGACTATACGATTTCACATCAAAATAAACAGAACCATTTACAACATATGCAAATCCATTTTCTATTATCTGCTCAATAATCTCAATTTGCTCTTGAATATGTCCTGTTGCAGTTGGCTCAATACTAGGAGGTAACATATTATAAATTCGTTGTAATTCTTGAAATTTCACGTTGTATTTATAAACAATTTCCAACGATTGAACTTGCTCTAAACGTGCTGCTTTTCCAATACTATCTACTTCATCTCCAGCACTGTTTGTTATATGTCCTGCATCAGTAATATTACGCACGTATTTCACTTGAAACCCTAATTTCAGTAAGAAACGATAAATCAAATCAAAATTGATGAATGTTCGCATGTTACCCATGTGAGGTTCACTGTACAACGTTGGACCACACACATACATCCCTACTCTATTCGGATGAATTGGTTCAAATTTTTCTTTTTGGCCGGTTAGACTATTGTATATAAAAAGTTCGTTGTTGCGTGCGCTCATATTCTTTTTGATGTGTAATAAACAAAGATAGTTTAATTCGTCTTAAAGATAAAATACTTAAAGATAAAAGACTTAATTTTGATTGAATTTATACTTAAGAAGATTTATAATTTGATACTAATAAATTTTTCGCCTTAAGAAGAAAAATCATTCAAAAAATACAAAATTTTCTTATTTGTAAGAAAAAAATGTATATTTATTGAAAATTTTAGTTCATGGAAGAAAAATTTAAAAAATTAGCGAAATTTAATTTTTGGGATATTGAAACGAATAATGATTCAACTAATGTTGCAAAATTTGGATATAGTCGTGATTTCTATTTGAATAAAATCATTAAATACATTGGGAATTCATTAATAAAAGTAATTGTTGGGCAAAGAAGAACAGGTAAAAGTTATCTATTAAGACAAATTGCTTTTCATATCATTCAAAGTGGTGTTTCCCCTAAAAATATATTTTACCTCAATAAAGAATTCATCGAATTTGATGAAATTGAAGATTATAAAGATTTAGACGCATTGATTAAATACTATGAAAATAAAGTGAAGCCAAATGGTAAAATTTATTTGTTTATAGACGAAATTCAGAATATTTATCAATGGGAAAAATTGGTAAATTCTTACTCGCAAGACTTCGTTTCAAATTATGAATTATTTATTAGTGGTTCCAATTCAAAAATGTTATCAGGGGAATTATCTACCTTACTTTCAGGAAGATACGTTAATTTTGAAGTATTACCTTTTAGCTTTGATGAATATGCCGATTTTAGCAAACAAGAAAAAAACAAAACTTCATATATTCATTTTTTGAACAGCGGAGGTTTACCGGAATTATTTATTTTACCTGATGAAGAAACAAAAATAAGGTATATTTCAACGGTCAAAGACACCGTATTATTGAGAGATGTTATACAAAGACATTCCATCAAAGAACCCAAACTTTTGGATGATATATTTATTTATCTTGTGAATACTTCTTCCAATTTAATCTCAATAAACAATATTACTAACTACTTTAAAAGTAAAGGAAGAAAGACAACCTACGATACTATCGCAACTTATATAGGATACATTGAAGATACGTTTATGATTCATAAAGTTGAGCGATATAATATCAAAGGAAAAGATACAATTGCAGGAAATGTAAAGTATTATTGCAATGATCAGGCATATAAAAATTATTTATTCAAAGGTTTTTCTTATGGTCTTGGATATCAATTAGAAAATATCATTTACTTAGAATTAAGACGAAATGGTTATCAAATCTATGTGGGTGTACTCCCAAATAAAGAAGTTGATTTTGTAGCTCAAAAAGGAGAACGAGTTATATACATACAATCCGCCTATATAATGATCGATGAACAAACAATTAAAAGAGAATATGACGCATTAGAAGCAATTCCAAATCATTATGAAAAATTTATTGTCTCTTTAGATGATATAGTCTTTCCTATCAATAAAGGAATTAAACATATTCAAGTTTGGAATCTTTCTGATGTATTGTGAATTTTTTTATGGATTGCTAATTTTCACCAATTAAAAGTAAGCGATAAACAATTTATAATTTGACATTATAGGTAAATATCTTAATAAGATGATAGGAAGACAGTTATAGCAAACTGAAAAAAACATACTATAATTTAACTCTTCCACAAAAAAACCTCTGTGTTTCTTTGTGCCCTAACTCTGTGTCCTCTAAGGTTAAATATTATCGCTATTTATAGAATTTCCGTATCTTCGAATCAAAATTAGTACATTATGAAACGCTTTTTCAGTAAACCTCTCAATACATTTTTAACTTTATTCACCCTTTTATTCTTAACATTCTTATTATTCCCTATCAATATTTTTGATGGTGAAATCATCTACAATCAAGGGTTGGTGACAATGGCTGAAAAACGTCCGTTGAGTTTATATTTCGTTTCTGGTTTAGAATACTCGAAAGACGAACTGAAAGGTGTCAAAGAATTTCATCTGTTGCCTAAAGGTTACCTAATGGCCTTTTTATTTATTATAGGGATTCCTGCTTTAACGGCTTATCGTGTAAATTTGGGCTACAAAAACAAAGCTGAAAAAAAATAAATTACAAGGCACACTTCTTGTAAACGAACTTGATTGTTCTATATAAAATTAACAAACTATGAAATTTATTCTAACTATTCTTTGCATCGCTTTTTTGCAAATTATTTCAGCTCAACAACGTCTTGATATTCAAGTGTATCCTACAGACAGTAAAAAGTATGTGCGAAATACCAAAGACTATCTTCAAGTAACTTCTTTTATTGAAAATGGTGAATATCAATCGGCATTTGAAGAATTAAAACGTCTTGAGGAAAATGCAATTAAAG
>CAMDMY010000108.1 GCA_945902775.1 Chryseobacterium gleum
TTCCTCCTCCGGCATTGTAAACTTCACCTTGTCTTGGATTTTGATGAAAATTCCAAAACATATTAACTAAATCATATGAATGAATATTGTCTCGTACTTGTTTTCCTTTGTATCCGAAAATTGTATATGGTTTATTGTTTAAAATACATTTCACCAAATAAGATAAAAACCCGTGTAATTCAGCACCTGCATGGTTAGGACCAGTTAAGCAACCACCTCTAAAAATACCAACATTCATCCCAAAATACTTTCCGTATTCTTGACACATAACATCGGCAGCAACTTTAGAAGCACCAAATACAGAATGTTTTGAATTATCAATTGACATTTCCTCATTGATTTCAAACAAATTTGCTTGGTCATCATAACATTCCCATCTTAATTCATTTTCCTTGATTCCTTTCAAATAATTTGGAGTATCTCCATATACTTTATTCGTAGAAGTGAAAATAAAGGTTGCTTTTGGAGCAAATAAACGTGTTAATTCTAACATGTTCATTGTACCCATTGCATTTATAGAAAAATCAGTTAATGGTTCTTTTGCAGCCCAATCATGGGATGGTTGAGCAGCGGTATGAACAACAATTTCTATAGACGTTGCATATTCTTGAAATATTTTCTCCAAACTTGCATAATCTCTAATGTCATTGTTGAAATAGACATAATTTTCAAATTTATTCAATAATGAATCATTTGAGTCTTTTGTTGAAGAATCTTCTCCAAAGAAATATGCTCTCATATCGTTATCAATTCCGATAACTCTATATCCTTTATTATGAAAAAATTCAGTTGTTTGAGATCCTATTAAACCCGAAGCTCCTGTTACTATTGCTGTTTTCATCTGCCTATTATTTTCTTAAAATTTTTGAATAAATTTTCCAAAGCGTATGTGTTAATTTTTTCTTTGGAAAATAAGTTAAATTCACCCATAATTGATCCCCTGCGATATGATGCACAGTATCTTTTATTTTCGTGAATCCATGTTTTATCATAAATGATTCTACATCTTTTTTTAATGGTTGATCTTTATATAAACTAATGTTTTCAACTTCCAACCAAATCATTTTAATTTTTGATATATACTCTTTTGCACCATTTAAGACTAATAATTCAGCTCCTTGAACATCCATGTGAATATAATCAATTGAGCTTATCTTGTTTTCTTGGCAAAATTCAAATAATGTGTTTGTTTCAACAGTTTCAACTTGGTCAAATTTTAACCAATCTAATACTTCTGTTGTTTTATCTGGAGGTAAAAGTGAACTAGACTTATTCCCATAATCCCAATCCGAAGATTTCAATTCTTCAGGGTTTCCAGAAGATACATAAAATTTTTCTTGTCCCTTTTTATCACTCAAAGCAACTGGAACAACTTGTATATTAGAAACAGAGTAAGTGGTTAAATTTGAGTAAATTAATTCAACATTTTTTGACAAAGGTTCAAAAGCATAAATAGTCGAAGCTGGAAACATTCTTGCATATTTAACAGAATCCAAACCATCACAACTTCCAATATCAAAAATATTTAATTTATCCTCCTTTTTAAAATGAGAAAATAATTCTTTTTCAATCCCTATAGGAAGATTTATATATTTTTCGTTGTTCATAATTGTAAAAGAATTATTCTAAATAATGTTTTCGTCTCAGTCGGTAGAAAATATTAAAAAATCGTGTATTTGTATTTAAACAAATTAAATCGTAATTGAAGAGTATAATTCTTCTTATGACAGCAATTTTTAATATTATTTTAGAATTAAAAGATAAATTTGACTTTGAAATAAGTGGAAAATACACTCTAAAGTACTTTTTCCATTTATTTTTAATGGATGCATATTGTTTTGTATCAATAGTAAACAGTAAAAAATCTCTTACTTTATTTTCGACTGTCTTTAATTCATACAATTTTTCATTTCCGAAGCTTGCCTTCATCAAAACTTCTGGAACGATAACAACATTCCCTTCTAATAAACAATAAAAATTAATTAATAAATCTCCTGCTAAGATTTGATCTTCCAAAGCTTTTTTTACAAAATCAGATCTTAAATATTTTACCTTAAAAATAGAAAAATACAAACAAGATTTTCCAAAACCTTCAAATTGATTGATGTAATTTTTTAAATTTTTAGTTTTATCATTACTAGTAAAGACTTGTAATAAAGGTAAGTGGTCAGCTAAATGAATTTTACTTTTTTCTCCATTTACATCAACCTCTATAAAATTAGAAAATCCTAAAGATGCTGTTGGATTTTTTAACATTAAAGCCATTACTTTTTCAATAAAAGTGATGTCCCACCAATCATCATCTGTTGCACGCATAAAATAATCTCCTTTTGCTTTTTCAATTACAAAATTCGTATTGTACCCCCAACCTTTATTCGAATCATGACGATAATAAGTTATTCTCGCATCTTTTGCCAAATATTCACGCGCTATTTTTTCTACTTCAGGATTCGTAGAACAATTATCCGCTATTACAATTTCAATATTCTGATAGGTTTGATTTACCAAGCATTCCAATGACCGAATCAACCCTTCCGGCCGATTATAAATTGGTAACCCAATACTAACTAATGGTAAATTGTTATGCATTTTATTCTTTAACCAACAAATAATCTTCAATTAATAAAGCATCAATGTCCGTTTTTAAGAAACATTTTAAAGCATCTTCAGGAGATTCTACAATTGGTTCTCCTGCAACGTTAAAAGAAGTATTCAATAAAACGGGTACACCTGTTGCTTTATAGAAACTTTCAATTAAATCATAATATTTACCGTTGAATTCTTTGGTTACAGTTTGTAATCGTCCGGTTCCATCCACATGCGTTACTGCTTTGATAACATCTTTTTTATCTTCTTGAACTAAAGGCACAAATAACATGTAGGGGCTTTCTCGGTCAATCACATAATACTCTTCAGCGTATTCTCTTAATATTGAAGGCGCAAAAGGTCGAAATTCTTCTCTAAACTTTACTCTTGAATTTAAAATATCTTTATTTTCAGCCTTTAAAGGACTCATAATGATACTTCTATTCCCTAAAGCTCTTGGTCCCATTTCAGATCGACCATGGAAAAATCCTAAAATTTTATTATCCGCAATTAACTCTGCAGCTTTCTCAAACGCACAAGTATCTATTAACTTAAAACCTTTGAACTTATTTATAGCTTTTCTAATCGTAAAATCATCATAAGTCGGTCCTAAATAAGGACTAATTTCAGTGTAATTTTTAGGTTGATTTAAAATTGTATGATAACCATATAAAGCTGCGCCTAAAGAAATTCCAGTATCCGAAGCTGCTGGATTTATAAATACATCCTTAAAAATTCCTGATTGTAAAACCTTATAATTTGCTACTGAATTTAAAGCAACTCCACCTGAAATACATAAGTTATCCAACCCCGTTTTTTCTTTAGCATATTGTGCCAAATGTAACATTGCATTTTCACATTCTTCTTGCACCTCAAACGCAACTCTAGCTTTGTCTTCAAAAGTTTCAATAGGAGTATGTTCAATCGTCATATCATAACTATTTTCAACACAGATAGAGCTGTAATCAGTACAAACACCTTTGTAATTATTCTTAGGGAAATTTAAAAACTTTTTATTTACATGCTGTCCATAAGGAGCTAATCCCATTGTTTTACCTTCCTGTAATATTGTAAATCCAATTTTAATTGTAACAGCAGCATACAACAATCCTATACCTATTGCATCAGTAGATTCTATTAAACGAATTCCATTTTCTTTATCAGCAATAAACAAACTTTGAGTCTCACGATCAGATCCTCTACCATCCACAATTAAAATAGCTGATCTTTCAAATTTTGATGAATAAAATACACTATAAGCATGAGCAAGATGATGATTTACAATATGAATTTTTGCTGGGTCAATGTCATTTAAAAAATTATATTGTGAAGCAGCAATTTTGTTACTATCATTTCGATAATCATTTTTATCGATTATATAATCCATTACAACAGCGTCAAAATCTGAAAAATTCTCGACACCCAACTCTTTCATACAAGCCATCGTTGATAACAAAGGAAATCGTCTTGAATCTTTTTTCCTATCAACTCTTTCTTCAGCTAAATTAGAAAAAGAAACTTTTCCATTCTCTTCTGTTATAACTGAAGCACCTGTATTATGCCATGGATCTTTGTGTAAACCTAAAACTTTCATTCAATTATTTAATTCTTTTCAAATATCCATCAAAACCTTCTGTAATCATCAATTTATTATCGATGTCTTTGTCTATTTCGAAACGATCATCTTCTTTCAAAAAGGCAATCAAAGCAGTCATTGGATTATTTCCAACATCCCAAGGACGATCAGCACAATACCCTTTTGGGAAATATTCTACAAACGTATCTGGACAAACGATGTAAGAGCCTAAATTCACCATGTCAGAATACATTCTTAATTCTTCTAACACATGTTCATGCGTGTGATTTGAATCCAAACAAACCAATACTTTTTTCCCTTTTACTTTTTCTTTGATTGAATTTACAATTTCAGGATCGATACTTGATCCTTCAATCATTGTAATTCTTTTCGCCATTGGGTGCTTTTCGATTTCTTCTCTGTTGTGATGACGAATATCGATATCAACAGCAATAACTTCACCATGCCCTAATAATTCTAACATAGATGCAGAAAAAATAATACTTCCTCCATGAGCTATACCTGTTTCTACAATATAATCAGGTTTTAATCTCCAAATCATTTCTTGTAAAATCAAAATATCATTCGGATATTTAATGATAGGTCTCCCCATCCAACTATAGTTGTAAGTATATTTATATTTATCAGCATGCAACATCCAATCAAGCGATTTTTGTCTTAATTCTTTGTCATTACCCATTGCTTCGATTGCTTCAGCTCTCTCTTGTTCAAATTGTTTTATTGGATCCATTTTCTTATTTAAGTATATTAAAAATCTCTTTTATTTCTTTTTTCATACGTTCTTTACCTCCAAAATCATGACCGATTTTAGAAACCTCATCTCTACAAAGATAAAAAACGTTTTCATTTAGAGGGTGTTCTGAATGAATATTGATTTTACATTCTTTATGAAAAATCTCATTGTATTCTTCAGCCACTGTTCTAGCAATCTCAATAATCGTATAATTTACTCCGGATGAAACGTTAACTGTTTTGTTTTTGTAGCTTTCAAAATTCGAGCAATAAATAGCGCTTGCTACTGCTAAATCGTTGACGTCTATAAAATCTCTCTTTTGTAATCCAGAGCTTAATAAATTGATTTCTCCTTTGTCTATTGCTTCTTTACAAAAACACGATGGTACTAAACTCCAACGATCCGTACTTCTAAACATAGGTGAACCGAAAATATTTGTAGGTCTTATATTTATATAATCAATTCCTTTCGTACGTTGATACATTTCAAAATATTGTTCTGCGAATTGATGTGTAATACCGTAATCATTTGTTGGTAGTAATGCTGAATTTTCATTCATTTCTCCATCAACATAGCCATATACCTGAAAAGTAGAATAATATATTGCCTTTTTAATATTGTTTTTCACGCAAAAATCTAATGCATAGCGTGTCCCTAAAACTGATGCATTGATAGCGTAACTAGGATCTGACGAATCAATATCATTTGCAGCTCCTAAATGAATAAAAATATCGTATTGAATATTTTTTATTTCAAAATCAAAAGGTTTAGTGATATCAGCATAATATACGCCAATTTTATCAGAAAATGTTCTTATGAATTCATTTTCAGATCGTGCAATGATATCCACTGTGTGACCTTGTTCAATTAATAATTTAACTAAATAACTACCAATGTAGCCTGAACCTCCTGTAATAAGTATATTCATTTCGCTATTTTTTAAGAACTAATGTTTTCCTCTTCCTTAATCCCCTTCCGAAGCTAATCTTTTTACATATCATTTTAATTCACAATAATACAGTTACTTATAACTTCGAATCACTATTTCTCTCACTTTTCCTTGATGAAAAGTAAGCAAAAATCAAGATCTTTCTAAGGAAGTTTTTACTACATTACTTTTCGTAAAACCGCACGTAAATACTCTTCTTCATGCTTATTTTCGCAGAAAAAGCGAAACGCAATTACGAAGAAATTTACAGCTACTTCTTTAGAAAGACAATTCTAACCAGCTTCGCAATCATTTTTCAATCAATAAAAAATATTTGTGTATAATGATTACCCCTCACATTCTATTTTTTGTAATTGGAATGTTTTGAATCTTTGTCTGAAACTACCTTGGGTTCAGCTGCCCATTCGATTTTGAACAATGGATCATCCCATCTAACTGCTCGTTCATTTTGTGGTGAATAAGCTGCCGAAACCATATATGCTACTTCACAATCAGGAACTAATGATAAAAATCCATGGGCGAATCCTCTTGGTACATATAACATTCGTTTATTATCTTCTGATAATTCCACTTTTATATGTTTGCAATACGTTGGTGAATCAGGACGTAAATCAATAATTACATCTTGAATTTTACCTCTTACACAACGAATGACTTTTATTTCTTCATGTCCATTGGTTTGATAATGCATTCCACGCAAAGTATATTGGTCCTTACTTCTTGACGCATTCGCTTGAACATATTTCGTTTCTAAACCTGCTTCTGCAAATTCTTTTTCGCAAAATGTACGTCCAAAAAATCCCCTTTCATCTTGTATGGGTGTCATATCAATAATGAAAGCACCTTTTAATTCTGTTTCTGTAAAAATCATTTTAATTAAGATTGAGGTTGAGGTTGAGGCTAAGGTTGAGGTTGAGGTTGAGGTTGAGGTTGAGACTGAGGTTACTTACTCAATCTAAACCTAACTTTACCTTTTCCTTAACCTATCTTTACCTTAATCTCAATCTTTACCTTATTACATATAAATCTTTATCTACTTTTCCTTGTTCAATCAACTGATTAACAACATTTAAACGGATTAGATTAGAATTTCTAAAGTTTTTGTCTTCGAAGGAAATTTTTTCTAAACCTTCTTTTAATTCTAAAATTGTTTGTTTCAACGAATGTATTGGCTGATGATTAGGTGCTATTCGTTTAAATTCATCAAAATTAACTCGGTATGAACGTTTGTCAGGTGCTGCATTTTCATTGATTGAAATAGTAATCGTTGGAAATATTTCTTTCACTGCCTCAGCTAATTCTCTCACTTGGTAATTCCATTCATTACTTCCTGCGTTTACTAATACAAAGGAATCTTCTGAGTCTCTATGAATAGCCCAATCGATTGCTCTTCCCATATCTCGAACATTAATCAATGGTCTCCATGGACGTCCATCACTCAATATTTCAATGTGCTTATTTGCTATGGCACAAGCAACGAAATCATTTAAAACCAAATCTAATCGTAAGCGATCACTTATACCACAAGCCGTTGCAAAACGAAGACAAGTTACTCTAAAATCTGAAGTTGAAATTTTCTTTAACTCAACCTCAGCCTTAACCTTAGATTTAGCATAAGCTGTCAAAGGGTTAACTTCTGATATTTCTGTTCTATCGCCTTCTTCGGCAAATCCATAAACACTACAACTAGAAGCGAATACAAATGATTTTACACCTTGCTTTTTTGCTCTTTCTGCTATTTTCACTAAGCTATCACAATTTACATCAATTGTTAAAGCCTCAAATTTATTACCTATTGGATCATTAGATATCGCTGCTAAAGCAATAATAGATTCGTATTTACTTAGATCTAAATTTTCTGCCTTACGTACATCTCCATAAATTTGCACATCTAACAAATTATCAGGTGCAAATAAATCAGTTGTATAAAATTTAGAGAAAAATCCACAATCATACCCTGTTAAAGTATATCCTGGATAATTGGCTCTCAATAATTTTGTTAATTCAGGTCCAACATAACCTAAATTACCTAATATCAATATATTTTTAGTTTCTATTCCCATATTTTCCATTCTGCTTTGCGCGTTTTCCACATTTCTTCTAATTCTATTTTATCTCTTAAAGCATCCATACATTTCCAAAATCCAAAATGCTTGAATGCCGATAATTGTCCTGCTTTTGTTAGATTTTCTAAAGGAGCCTCTTCCCACATAATTTTGTCGGATTCTTCAGGAAGGTAATCGAAAACTGCTGGATTTAAAACGAAGAACCCCCCATTAATCCACTTACCATCTCCTTTTGGTTTTTCCTGAAACTTTAAAACTTCACCGGTTGGAGTCATT